>JBKJQR010000138.1:0-11490 GCA_046593895.1 Gemmatimonadaceae bacterium
AGACGCGGGTGATCGAGATCGCACCGCTCGCCTTCATGCGCGGGCGTACCCTCGGCGACGCATTCGTGATCCTCGATGAAGCGCAGAACGCGACGAACCTGCAGATGAAGATGTTCCTGACGCGACTTGGTGTGAACTCGAAGATCGTGATCACCGGCGACAAGACCCAGATCGATCTGCCGAAGCGCGAGGAGAGCGGATTGATGCAGGTGGAACGGATCCTCCCCGGCATCGAGGGAATCGCGTTCCACTACTTCACCGAGGCCGACGTCGTTCGCCACCGCCTCGTGCGCGAGATCATCAAGGCGTACGCCGAGGATTCCTGAGCGCAATGCATCTCTGGCGGCAGATCGAGGGCTTGGCGGATGCGCCGGTGCTGCCGGCCGACGGCGCATCGCGCGTCCGCTTTCACGGTGCGCGTGTCGCGCTCGCAGTCGCCCTCGCCGTCGCGACGCATCTGCTCTTCCCGTCGTCGCCCGCCTCCGACGTTCCGCTCTACCAGGTCGGCTCGGTCGCCGCGGAAAATGTGATTTCGCCATTTGCCTTTGCCGTGCGCAAGGATGGCCCGACGCTGCGGCGCGAGCGCGACGAGATTGCGCGCACCGCGGAGCCGGTGCTCGTGTACGTGAAGCCCGCGCTCGATTCGGCGACTCGCCAGCTCGCCGCGCTCGACGCCGCGATCGCCGCTGCGGCGCCCGTGGGTTCGCCGTTGACCGCACAGCTGACGAGCGCGATACAGCGCGGAGCGGCCGCGCAGGGCGTGGTGCTCGGCGCAAGCGAGGCCGCTTACCTCGCCCAGCCGCGCCGCCGGGCCGCAGTGACCAGCGCGCTGTCGCGCGCGTTCACGCGCTGGCTCGCGCGTGGCATTGTGCCGAGCGGTGCATTGGACACGGTCCGTGGCGACGTGATCATCCGGCGCGGGAGCGAAGAGGAGCGGGCATCGGCCGACAGCATCGACACGTTCGCGATCTTCGTCTCGCGCGCTCGCATGCTACATCCCGATCCGACGTCGCCGGTCGGCGACGCCGTCTACACAAAGCTGATCGGGACCCTCTTTCATCCGACGCTCATCGTCGATCGGTTGGCGTCGGAAAAGGCACGCGCGGCGTTGCGCGCCTCGGTGCCCGAAGAGCAATACGCCGTCCGCGAAGGAGAGAAGATCGTCGGAGCGCACGAGGTTGTCGGTCGCGCCGAGTCGGCGAAATTGCGCGGGCTGCAGTCGGCGATTCAGCAGCGGCGTAGCGGGGAGAACGCCCTTGCCCGTGTCAGCGGCGCGTTGCTCTACAATTTCCTGCTTCTGGTCGTCGTCGGGCTGACGCTGCTGCTCTATCGACCAACGTTATACGCTAGCTATCGCGCGCTCATCCTCATTGCCGTGGTCTTTCTCGTCGTGCTCGCCGCGTCAGCTGTGGATGGCCGGATCTGGGGGCGCGCCGAGCTGGTGCCCGTTGCGCTGTCGGCAGTGCTCCTGAGCGTGATCTTCGATTCGCGGATCGCGATGATCGCCTCGACGGTGCTCGCGGTGCTGATTGGGACGCAGGCGCCGTTTCGCGGAACCAACGCGCTCTTTGTCGCCGTGGTCGCCGGTGCGGCGGCGGCGTTCAGCGTGCGCGCATTGCGGCGCCGCAACGAAGCGCTTGTTCCGATCGTGACGATTTCCCTCGCCTACCTCGTCGTCGCGATCGCGTTAGGCCTGCTGCTCGACTGGACGGGGAGGGAGATCCTCCGCAGTGCGGGCCTCGGCGCATTCATCGCGATCATCTGCGTCCCGCTGGCGATGGCGCTGCTGCCGCTCGCCGAAACGTTCACCGGAATCGACACCTACCTGCGACTGCTCGAGTGGTCGGATCTGAACCGTCCGCTGATGCGCCGGTTGAGTCTCGAAGCACCGGGGACGTATTCGCACACGATGCGTATCGCCGACCTTTCCGAGGCGGCGGCCACCGCGATCGGCGCGAACGGGCTGCTGGCGCGCGTCGGCGCGTATTACCACGACATCGGGAAGTTGAAGAAGCCGCAGTACTTCATCGAGAACCAGCAGGGAAAGAATCCCCACGAAAAGCTCAAGCCGCAGACGAGCGCGGGCATCATCCGGAGCCACGTCGATGCCGGGCTTGAGCTCGCCGACAAGGAGAAGTTGCCGCAAGCGATTCGTGCATTCATTTCCGAACATCACGGCACCGGATCGATCGCGTACTTCCTCGAGAAGGCGAAGGAGCGCGACGCGACCGGCGTCAACGCGGCGGAGTTTGCGTATCCGGGACCGATTCCGCAGAGCGCGGAAACGGCGATCGTGATGCTGGCCGACGGCGTCGAGGCGTCGACCCGCGTGATCAACGACCCGACGCCGGACAAGATTCGTGGCGTGATCGATCACATCATCCGCCAGCGCATCGATGGCGCGCAACTGCGCGCCGCGCCGCTCACGCTCCGCCACCTCGACATAATCAGGGAGCAGTTCGCCCGGTCGTTGATTGGGCAGCATCATCATCGCACCGACTATCCGGCGTCGAGCGGTGGGGTCACCGCTGAGTTCACCGCCTTTGAGCCTCGACGTTGAGGTCGCGGCCGATGGCGTGCGCGTGCCAGTGGCGCGTCATCGGGTCGCCAAGCTGGCGCGCGCGGTGCTGCGGGCGGAGGGGGTGCGCGATGCGGCAGTCTCGATCGCTTTCGTGCGGTCGTCGGCCATCGCGAAGGTCAATCGCCAGCACCTCGGCCATGCCGGCCCGACCGACGTGATCTCCTTTCCGCTGACCGCCGCCGCCGGGACGACGTTAGGCGGTGACGTCTATATCGCACCCGAGGTCGCGGCCCGCAACGCGCGGGCGCATGGTGTCGGCGTTCGCGAGGAAATCGCCCGGCTCGTCGTCCATTCGATGCTGCACGTGCTCGGATACGAACATCCGGAGCGCGCCGGGCGCGAAGCGTCGCCGATGTGGCGTCGCCAGGAGGCGCTGGTCATGCGGTTCGGTTCACTCTGGCGGGCGTCGTGATTCTCGGCCTGCTCCTGCTCTCCGCGGCGACGAGTTCCGCGGCGTTGCTCGCGGCCGCGGATGCGGCGTTGATCACCGAGGCGCCCGCCGAAGGCGATGAGCCTCCGTCCGCACGCGCCGCGCGTGAGCACGCGCATCGGTCGCTGTCGCTGGCACGACTGCTTTCGCTGCTGCTTGCCGGGGCGTCCGTCTGGCTGATCGTCAGTGGTATCGCGTCGCATGATGTGCGGGTCGCGGTCGGCCTCGTGCTCGCGCTCCTCGTCGTGGCGCTCGTCGAGGGTGCGGCGCGCTCCATCGGCGACTCGCTGGGCAGCGAGGCGCTCAAGCCGCTCCGCCCACTCGAGCGGCTGCTCCGGCTTCCTGTTGCGCCAGTGGTGCTGCTCGGCGGGCGGATCGACGCGCTGCTCGAACGCGCGCTCCCGCCGCATCGCGACGATGGCGAGAATCGGGCGGCGACGGCCGAGCAGTTCCGCGAGATCGTGTCGAGCGACGCCGAAGTGACGCGCGAAGAACGGGTACTCCTCGACGGCGTGTTCACGCTCCGCGAAACCGCGGTGCGCGGCGTGATGGTGCCGCGAGTGGAGGTGGTCGCCATCGATCGCGAAACTCGATGGTCGGAGGTGGTCGACCGATTGCGAAGCACCGGGCACGCGCGGCTTCCGGTGTTCGCGGAGGAGATTGACGAGATCATAGGAATCCTCTATGCGAAGGACCTGCTGCCCGCGATCGTGCTCGACGAGGAACCGGCGGACGGATGGGCCGCGCACGTTCGGCCGGCGATGTTCATCCCGGCGACGAAGACGCTCGACGCGCAGCTCCGCGACTTCAAGGCGAAGGGCACCCACATCGCGGTCGTGACCGACGAATACGGCGGCACCGCGGGGATCGTCACGATCGAGGATATCCTCGAGGAGATTGTCGGCGAGATTCGCGACGAGCATGACGACGAGGACGCAGAGCTCGAACGTGAGGGCTCCGATCGCTTCTGGGTGTCGGGTCGTCTCTCGATCGACGACCTGTCGGAAGCGACGCGCCACAACTTCGTCGAGGACGACGTCACGACGGTCGGCGGGCTGGTCTACGCGCGGCTCGGTCGCGTGCCGCGCTCGGGAGAGTCATTCGTCCTCGATGGATTCCGCGTCGTGGTCGAGCGCGTCGTCAGGCGGCGGATCATTCGCGTGTATTTCGAGCGGTTGCCGATCGTGCGCGTCTCCGGACCGCGCTCGATTCTGGAGACCGAGGAGTGAGAATGCCCGCCGCGCTGACCGCGCTCATCGCCGCAACGCTCGTCGTTGCCTGGCTGACCGCGGCATCGATCGCTGTTCGCGCGGCGAGCCGCATCTGGCTGCGGCACTGGATGGAGCGGCGGCCGGCCGGGTTCGAGGTGGCGGGCCGGTACATCGAACGCCCGACGCGCCTCGTCATCGCGGCGGCCGCGGGCAGCGCGCTGGCGATCGTGCTCGGCGGCGTCGTGGTCACGGCGCGCGCGCCACGAGGTACTCCGGTCGCGATCTACCTCGGCATCGCGGCGCTGTTCATGATCGTGTTCGGAAAGATCATCCCCCGTGCGATTGCGCGGCGTTGGCCCTCGGCACTCATCCCGATCCTGCTGCCGCCGCTCCGGCTGATCGAGATCGCGCTCTGGCCGATCGTCGCGCTCAGCCGCTCAGTCGAGCGACGTTCGGTGCGAAAGCGGCGGACGGGACTGCCGCACGACGCGCGCGACGGGATCGAGGACCTGCTACGCGAAGGCGAGCTCGAAGGCGTCGGCGCGCGCGACGAGATCGCGATCATAACGGGCGTCGTCCGCTTCGGCGAGAAAACGGTGCGCGACGTCATGACGGCACGCGGCTCCGTCTTCGCGCTCGACGAATCGCTCAGTGCCGCGGAGCTGGCGAAACGCATCGCCGACTCGGCTTACAGCCGCGTTCCGATCACCCGCAACAACTCGCTCGATGACGTGGTCGGCATGGTGCACGCGTTCGACGTCCTCCGTGCCGACGGCGAACGTCCTGCGGTGCGGGCGGTGCCGAGTGCGCCGTCCGAGACGCGTTGCAACGACCTGCTCTATCGCATGCTGCGCGCGAGCGCGCATCTCGCCGTCGTGCGCGATCCCGACGGACGCACCGCCGGAATCGTCACGCTCGAAGATCTGCTCGAGGAGCTCGTCGGCGAC
This sequence comes from Gemmatimonadaceae bacterium, assembly GCA_046593895.1. Lineage (GTDB taxonomy): Bacteria > Gemmatimonadota > Gemmatimonadetes > Gemmatimonadales > Gemmatimonadaceae > JABFXC01. The sequence goes on from JBKJQR010000138.1 coordinate 5,170, forward strand.
ATTCGCGACGAGCATGACGATTTCACGCCCGCGGCACGTCCCATCCCGCAACTGTGACCACGGTCGCCTCACCTGCCGCGCTGACGGTCGCGCAGCGGAAGCTGCTCGTCGAGTTCGACGCGCGGCGCCCGGTGGCACTGGCCCGTGCGGTGAGCATTGTCGAGAACCGGCGCGCGGGCTTCGAGGCACTGCTTGCGGCACTGCACCCGAGGCTCGGCCGCGCCTGGCGTATCGGCTTGACCGGCCCGCCGGGCGCCGGGAAGAGCACACTGACCAACCGGTTGACGCACGAGTATCGCAGCGCGGGGAAGACCGTCGGGATCATCGCCGTGGATCCGACGTCGCCATTCACCGGTGGCGCGCTGCTCGGCGACCGCATCCGGATGGAGTCGGTTGCCCTCGACCCGGGCGTGTTCATCCGGTCGATGGCCACCCGCGGGTCGTTAGGCGGGCTCGCCGCGGCGACCCGCGAGGTCGCCGACGTCTACGACGCATTTGGTATCGATGTGATACTAATTGAGACGGTTGGCGTCGGGCAGAGCGAGCTCGATATCGCCCGCACCGCTGACACGTCGGTGGTCGTCCTGGTCCCCGAGTCAGGGGATTCGATCCAGACGCTGAAAGCGGGGCTGATGGAGATTGCCGACCTGTTCGTGGTCAACAAGGCCGATCGCCCGGGGGCCGACCGGATGCGCAATGAGCTGGAGCTGATGCTCGGGCTGCGCGCCGGGAGCGCGATGCGCGACATGCCCGCCCATCATGGCATCGACCTGAAGCGCATCACCACCCCCGAACAACGCCGAGCGCAGAACCCGGCGCGTGTCGCGCGGACGATGGCGGCCGACGACGAGGCATCGACGTGGACGCAGCCCGTGCTGGCAACGACCGCGGTCGAAGGGAAGGGTGTGACCGAGGTCATCGACGCGGTCGCGCGCCACATGCGATTTCTCGATCGCACGGGCGAGTTGCGCACCCGCCGCGCGCGGCGCCTGCGTGAGCGCGTGATTGAGGTCGCGGAACGGCTCGTGCGGTCCCGGTTGTGGGAAGACGATGCAACGCGCGCCGCGCTCGAGAGTGCTCTCCCCGCACTCGAGAGCGGTGCAACGTCACCGTTCGCCGTGGCAGAAGCGCTGCTGGCCAATGCCGCGCCGGTGGTCAGCGGGAACGCTGACCGTTAGTTTTTCGGGATCAGCCGCAACGCTGCTGATCCGGCTCACCAAGGAGACCCGCATGACTTCTACTTCGCAGCTGCCGGGAACCACTGGCGACGACCGCGAGGAGCTCGAACGCCTGCGCGCCGAGGTTGCTGCGTGGCGCGCCCGCTACGCGAAGGGTCAGCTCCGCGATATTGGATTCTCCAACTCCGCGCGCGAGGTCCCTCCGCTCTATACCGCGCTCGACCGCGCCCACGTGATCGCCGACGAGGGGGTCCCAGGCGCGTATCCATACACGCGGGGAATCCACCCGACCGGCTATCGCGGCAAGCTGTGGACGATGCGTCAATTCGCCGGCTTCGGCACCGCCGCCGAGACGAACCAGCGCTACAAGTACCTCCTCTCGCACGGACAAACCGGGCTCTCGGTCGCATTCGATTTTCCGACGCTGATGGGCTACGACAGCGATCATCCGCGATCGGAAGGCGAGGTTGGCAAGTGCGGCGTCGCGATCTCGAGTCTCGCCGACATGGAAACGCTGTTCGACGGGATCCCGCTCGATCAGGTGTCCACCTCGATGACGATCAACGGCCCGGCGATCATCCTCTGGGCCTTCTACATCGCCGCCGCCGAGAAGAAGGGTGTGTCTTCCGAGAAGCTGCGCGGGACGATCCAGAACGACATCCTGAAGGAATACATGGCGCAGCACGCGTGGGTCTATCCCATCGAGCCCGCGCTCAAGCTCATCGTCGATTGCTTCGAATGGGGCGCGACCCACGCGCCGTTATGGAACACCGTGTCGATCAGCGGCTACCATATCCGCGAAGCCGGTGCAACCGCGGCGCAGGAGCTCGCCTTCACGCTGGCCAATGGCTTCACCTACGTCGAACGTGGCATTGCCCGCGGTCTCGACGTCGATGAGTTCGCCCCGCGTCTCTCGTTCTTCTGGGACGTCCACAACGACTTCTTCGAGGAGATTGCCAAGATGCGCGCCAGCCGCCGGATCTGGGCGCGCCACCTCCGCGAGCGATACGGGGCGAAGGATCCGCGATCGCTTGTGCTCCGCTTTCACTCGCAGACGGCCGGGGTCACGCTGACCGCGCAGCAGCCGATGAACAACGTCGTCCGCGTTGCCTACCAGGCGCTCGCTGCCGCGTTAGGCGGGACGCAGTCCCTCCACACGAACTCGATGGACGAGACGCTCTCGCTGCCGACTGAGTCGGCGGTGCAGGTCGCGCTCCGCACGCAGCAGATTCTCGCCTACGAGACGGGCGTGCCTAACGTGATCGACCCGCTCGGCGGCTCGTATTACATCGAGGCGCTCACCGACCAGATGGAAGCCGATGCCGAGAAGCTGTTCGCCGACATTGAGACGGCGGGCGGCGTCGCCCGCGGCATCGAGATTGGCTGGTTCCAGCGGAAGATCGCCGAGTCGGCCGCCCGGCAGCAGTGGGAAATCGAGCAGCATCGGCACGTCGTCGTTGGAGTGAACGAGTTCGTGACCGAAGAGCCGGAGCTGACCATCCCGCTGCTCAAGGTTGGCGCCGAGGCGGAGCGCGATCAACGCGAAAAGATGGCGGCGATGCGGGCGATGCGCGACAACACGCTCTGCACGGCACGCCTCGACGCGCTCCGTGAGGCGGCGCGCGCCGGACGGAACGTGATGCCCGCGCTGCTCGACTGCGCCCGCGTCTACTGCACGCTCTACGAGATCCGCGCCGCGATGGAAGACGTCTTCGGCGCGTATCGCGAGCCGGTGTTCTTCTGAGCCTTCGCGGATCCGCGCACTCGGCGCGAGGAGCGGGAGCGGCGCGCAGCGCCGCGATTTCAGATGAATCGCGCCACGCGCCGGCTCCTCCCGGGGAGTGGTGGACGTCGTACTTCGATGCGCAGTATCTGCTCGAGTACGAGCCACTGTTCACCCTCGAGCGCGACCGGCACGAAGTCACGCGGTTGATCGACATCCTCGGCGCGCCGGCCGGCGCGCGGATCCTCGATGTGCCGTGCGGGCAGGGTCGGCACGCACATCTCCTCGCCGAGGCGGGATTCGATGTCGATGGGCTCGATTATTCGGAACCCCTGTTGTTGAAGGCGCGCGCGCGCGGCACGGGAAATCGCCTCCGCTACACGCGCGGCGACATGCGCAAGCTTCCGCCGCGGTGGACGGGACGCTTCGATGCGGTGGTGAACCTCTTCACCTCGTTCGGGTTCTTCACCGATCCGGGCGACGATGTCCGGGTGATCGAGGAGTTCGCGCGCGTGCTGCAGCCCGGCGGAGTGCTTGTCTGGCACGGTGGCAATCGCGATGGCGTGATGGCCCGCTTTCTCGCCCGCGACTGGTGGCAGACCGAGGATGGCACGCTCATCGCACATGAGCGTTCGTTCGACGGACTCTCCGGGGTACTGACGATCCGCAGCACATGGCGCGGGAAGAAGACGTCGGGTGAGCGCGAGCATCGTATTCGGCTCTACACGCCGACCCGGCTCGCCGAGCTGTGCGCCGACGCAGGGCTCGTCGTCGAGCAGGCGTTCGACGGTTTTCATGATCGGAGCCTGCGACGTCGGTCGAGCGAGATGTTACTCGTCGCGCGCAAGGAAGTATTGCCGCGCCGGAAAGCTCGGCGGTAGCTTTCATGGCACGCGCGCGAAGCAAGCATTCGCCGTTCGCCAACTGCTGGTCCGGAGTCATTCACGATCGTTGCACCCATCTTTCGTCGCTGTAGCGTGCCTTCATGGCCACACCGAGCCATCGCCCGATTCGCGTCCTGATCGCCAAGCCCGGCCTCGATGGCCACGACCGGGGTGCAAAGGTTGTCGCTGCCGCGCTCCGCGATGCGGGCATGGAGGTCATCTACACCGGCCTCCACCAGACGCCGGAGATGATTGCAACCGCGGCGGTCCAGGAAGATGTCGACGTCGTCGGGCTCTCGATACTGAGCGGCGCGCACATGACACTATTCCCGCGCGTGCTCGACCTGCTCCGTGAGCAGGGACGGGAAGATGTGCTGATCACCGGCGGCGGCATCCTCCCGAAAGAGGACATCGACGCGCTGCAGAAGCTTGGCGTCGGCAAGCTATTCGGACCGGGCACCGCGACGACGGACCTCATCGATTACATCAAGGAATGGTTCGTCGAGCGCGAACGTCAGGAAGCCTGACGTGAGCGAACGGCTACGCAAGCTCGCGGCGGAATCGCGGCAGCTGGAAGTGCGCCTCCGCGAGGGTGGAGGGGCCGACAAGGTGGATAAGCAGCATGCGCAGGGAAAGCTCACCGCGCGCGAGCGCGTGGCGAAACTCTGCGATCCGGGTTCGCACTTTCTCGAAGTCGGGCTCCTCGTTGCCTGGGACCGTTATGACGGACAGGCGCCGGCGGCTGGCGTCGTTACCGGGATCGGGATGGTCGAGGGCCGGCACGTCGTGATCGTCGCGAACGACGCGACGGTCAAAGCCGGCTCGTGGTGGCCGGAGACGATCACGAAGATTCTCCGCGCTCAGGAGATCGCGATGCGCTGTCGCATCCCGATCATCTACCTCGTCGATTCGTCGGGCGTGAATCTGCCGTATCAGGGTGGCGTCTTCCCCGGGCAGTACGGCGCGTCGCGGATCTTCTATTACAACTCGATCATGCGCCGATACCTGCGCATCCCGCAGCTCTCGGCGGTGATGGGGCCGTGCATCGCTGGCGGCGCCTATCTGCCCGCGCTCTCCGATTCGATCATCATGGTCCGCGGCACGTCGTTCATGGGACTCGGCGGCCCCAATCTGGTGAAGGGCGCGACTGGCCAGGTGATCGACGGTGAAACGTTAGGCGGCGCCTCGGCGCATACGCAGATCAGCGGCGTCGCCCACTATACCGCGGCCGACGACGACGACTGCCTGCGACAGCTCCGCGCCAACGTCGCGCGGCTGCCGCGCCGCGCCACGCTCGAGCGCGGTGCCGATGACGTTGCCGCTCCGGCGGACGGGGACGCGGCCGCCGCGCTCTACGAGCTGCTCCCGACCGACCACCGGATGTCGTACGATGCGCACGCACTGCTCCGCGCCATCGTCGACGACGGCGCGCTGGCCGAGTTCCAGGGCGAGCTCGCGCGCGAAATGATCTGCGGCGATGCAGCAATCGGCGGCATTCCGGTCGGCGTGATTGCCAATGCGCGCGGCCTGATCAAGGGACGCCCCGGCGAACAGCCACGCTTCGGCGGCATCGTCTACGCCGAGAGCGCGGAGAAAGTCGCCTTCTTCATCGACCGGTGCGACCGGCAGCGCATCCCGATCCTCTTCGTCCAGGACGTATCGGGGTTCATGGTTGGCGCTGAGGCCGAACACGAAGGGATCATTCGCGCCGGCGCGCGCTTCGTCGAAGCAATGGCGACCGCTCGCGTCCCGAAACTCGTGCTGACCGTGAATCACGCGTCCGGAGCCGGGTACTACGCGATGGCGGCACAGGGGTTCGATCCTGATTTCATCTTCAGCTGGCCGACGGGACGGATGGCCGTGATGGAGGGCGAGTCGGCCGTCCAGGCGGTGCACGGCCCATCGATCGAGAAAGCGAAGAAAGCCGGCAAGCCAGTTACCCCAGAGCTCCAGTCCCAGCTCGAGGAAATGCGGGCCGACTACGAACATCAGCTCGACGCGCGCTACGCCGCTGCACGCGGTTTTGTCGATGCGATAGTTTATCCCGAAGACACGCGCGCCGTACTCTCGATGGCACTGCGCGCATCGCTGCACAACGAGGGCCCGCACCTCGGCGCCTTCGTCCTTCCCGCACATCTCGACGACGCATGAGCAGTCGCAGAACGACGCATCGGCGGTTCGTAGGCCCGCTGTCGGCATGAAGAGCCTCGTCAGGGTCGCCGCAGGGCAGGGCTTCTGGGGGGATTGGCTCGACGCACCGCGCCGTCAGGTTGAGGGCGGGCCGATCGACTACCTGATGCTCGACTATCTCGCCGAAGTCACGATGTCCATTCTGCAGAAGCAGAAGGAACGCGATCCGGCAATGGGATACGCGCGCGACTTCATCGGCGCCATCGAGAGCGTGCTGCCGGGCATCGTCGATCGCGGCGTGAAGGTGATCGCGCATGCGACCGGATTCACACCGCCGGCATTCGCGATCACCTTCACGCCGCGATCGACGATGCCCGGCAGCACGCTCTCGATGGCGCCGATGAAG
>JBKJQR010000007.1:0-14146 GCA_046593895.1 Gemmatimonadaceae bacterium
ACCAAGAAGCAGTACGTGATCGGCAGCGGGAACGTCTTCGCGGACCTTGGCGTCCCGCATCCTGAGGAGACCCTCGCCAAAGCGGAACTCGCTCACAAGATCATGACGACGATCGAACGTCGAGGTCTGACCCAAGCCGAGGCTGCAACACTCCTGGAGGTTGATCAACCGAAGATCTCAGCACTGAAGCGCGGTCGGTTGGCCGGCTTCTCACTCGACCGCCTCGTACGGTTTCTTGTCCTCCTCGGAAATGATGTCGAGATTGTCGTGAAGGCACACCGACGGTCGGCTCGATCAGCTCGGCTGCTGATCGCATAGCACGGGTCCACCGAACCGTCACCCAAGCTCGGTAAATTTTGTCGACTTTCACCTTCGGAAAAAATTCGCGGCGAACACGAACAATTCACGGACACCAACCCCGAACCATTACACGTCGGCTACTTGCCGCTGCACGTCCGGTTAGCAACCGGGCGAGGGGAAGGGATTATCAAACACTGCGGCGTCACGGACAACCGTGTGTCCCAAACGGACCGGTCCGGCTTTATAATCGCGTCATTGTCAGGCGCCAAGATCGAGCTAACAAGTCAGCGCCACGGCCAGGTAGAGGTTCGCATGCGATCCGGTGTAGTTACTCTCGCGGCGCTGCATTTGCTGGTCGTGTTGATGATGAGCGTCGTGCCGCTGTCCGCCATCCAATCTTCGAACGTGTGGGTGGCCCCGCGCACCCCTGATGGCGACCCAGATCTGCAAGGTGTGTGGGATTTCCGCACGGCAACGCCGCTCGAACGGCCGCCTGAATTCGCAGGACGCGAGTTTTTGACCGACCAGGATATCGCCGCCGTTGAACAGCGCGCGGCCGAGCGTCTTCGCGTGCAGCGCTCCGACGAGCTGCTACTGAACACGCCCCCCTGGTGGCTCGACTTCGGCACGCGTATCGTCGGCGCCAAACGATCATCGCTGATCATCGACCCGCCCGATGGCCGGGTCCCGTCAATGACTCCCGCAGCGGGAAGGCGCCAGGCGGACCTTCTTACGGCACGTACCGCCGCTGAGGGACCGGAAGGGCTGACCCCATGGGATCGCTGCATCACGCGGGGATTACCTGAAGTGATGCTGCCCACCGCGTACAATAACAATCTTCAAATCATGCAGACGCCCGGTTACGTCGTGATCGTCACAGAGATGATTCACGAGGCGCGCATTGTGCCGACCGACGGTCGCGGGCATCTTCCGCAGACGCTGCGCGGATGGAACGGCGACTCGCGCGGTCACTGGGAAAGCGATTCATTGGTGGTGGAAACGACCAATTTCTCCGACAAAGCGAATTTCCGTGGCGCGGGAAAGAACCTGCGTCTCACAGAGCGCTTCACACGGCGTAACGCCACGACCATCGACTACCAATTCACCGTTGAGGATCCGACGACCTGGATCGCGCCGTGGAGCGTCGCGTTTCCGCTGGTTAAATCCGAGGAGCTGGTATACGAGTACGCGTGCCACGAAGCCAATTACAGTCTGGGGAACATGCTGCGCATCGTCCGTGCGGAAGAAAAGGCCGCCGAAGCCGCACGCCGCCGGTAGAATCGCCATCGCCGTTTCGGATCTGCGCGATTGATCCTGCGCCATGCCAGATACTGTCGTTGACCGCGCCGGCGACCACCGCGGCTCTCGCAGCCGGGGAGCGATACCGTTTGTCGTTCTGCGACGCCCTCGTCTGGGCCACCGCGCGCGACGCGGACGTCCACGTTGTTCTTTCTGAAGACTTCCAGCACGGGCAGGAAATCGACGGCGTTCGCTTCGTCAATCCATTCAAGCCGTCGTAACGCTGTGCCGAAGAAGTCAGCCAGGAATCGACCGGCGCCGGTTCATCAGTTCCTCGTGGCGCTGAGCGGGACTGATCCGTTGGTATGGCGCCAGGAGTCCGGCACGGCTTGAATCCGCGCCGCGATACAGGAGGATCCCGTGTTCAGACTCGTCATCGTCGCCGCCGTCGCCCTCGCACCGGCGTCCGCCGCCGCGCAGCCGGCGCCTCCGGCCGTCGCCCTCACCTCCGCCGACGTCAAGGCCTTCATCGACAAGCTGCCGAAGGACAGGGTCAGCGATCTGCCGATTCGTGTCGCCGATGTCGGCGGTTACAAGGTGGGCGTGTACGGCGTGTTCCGTCCCCGCGCCGTGGCCGGCGATGCGATCCTGCACGACACGAGCGTGACGGAGATCTATTACATGCTCGAGGGCAGCGGCACGCTGACGACCGGGGGGACGCTGGTGGACGAGCGGAGCGACGGGGTGAGCCCGAACACCGCGAGGCCGAACCGGCGCGGCAGCCGGATGAGGGCGGCATCAGCCGTCGGGTCGCGCCGGGCGACATCGTCATCATCCCCGGCAAGGTGCCGCACTGGTGGAGCAGCCTCGACGGAGACATTCGGTACCTGATCTACAGGCCGGATCCCGAAGGGCTCCAGCCGATCAAGTGACGCAGGGAGAGCCCGCCCTCGACGACGTCCGGGTCGGCTTCCTTGATGAGCGTGCGCATTCTGCTGAGGGTGTCCCCGCGCCAGTCCCCGAGTTCGGCGATTCTGTTCGAGATCAGCTCCGATGCCGCCTCGCCTTGGCTCGCACCCGACTTTTTCATGTTCTCAGCCTCGAGGTTCCAGATAAGCGCACCCTCGCTGCCATGCGGTCCGTCGTGCCGCGGTCAGCGCCGCTCCATCGTATTGCCATCCGGAACAGACTATAGTCGCTCATTCCTCCATGCAGTTTCCTGAACTCGACCAGCTGTTGCGGGAGACCTTCATCTTCAGCCAACTGCCGGCGGCGCTGCTCGGACGGCTCGACGCCGCGTTTTCGCTGCGGCTCTTCCAGGCGGGCGAAACCGTAGTCAAGCGCGGCCAGCCGGCGCAGGGGTGGCACATTGTCTGCTCGGGCCGCGCGCGTGTACTGGAGCGATCGGATGCGGGTTCCAATGCGCCGCTGATGCTTGGTCGAGGGGATACCTTCGGCGATCGCAGCCTGCTCGCCGCGGGTCCGTCGCCGTTCACGGTCCGCGCCGAGTCCAGCCTGACCCTGCTCGAGCTCTCCCGCACCGCGTTCGAGCAGGTCGTCGGCCAGTGGCCGGATCTGTCGCCGGATCTCGCGCGTCGCATCGAACGAAACGCCGAATTCGAATTCCTCAAGCGGCTTCGGATCTTCTCCCACCTGGCGCCGGGTCAGATCGAGGAGATGCTGGACGTGCTGCCGCACGAATCATTCGCCCAGCGCGCGTATGTGTTCCGTGAAGACGACCCGACCGAGTGCTGCTACCTGGTCCGCCGCGGGCGCCTCCAGCTGCTCAAGCATGTCGACACGTCGGTCAAGCGGCTGGCGACGCGGCGCGAAGGCGATCTGGTCGGCGAGATGGAGTTGCTCTACGGCACGCCGCGCATTGCCGACGCACTCGTCGAAGCCGACGCCGAGCTGCTCGTGCTGAGCAAGGCGCTGTTCGATCGTTTCATGCCCGAGGGCGGGGCGCGTGAAATGATCTTCCAGCTCGCCACCGAGCGGCTGTTGCAGTACCAGAACATGCTCTCGGAGGAGACGCCCGCCGACGGCGTCGAGCTCCCCACCCTCTCGGTGCAGTGGGTGAGAGTGCCGGGTCGCCTGATCGCGCGCCGCTTTCCCTTGGTGGCGGAGGCGTCGCCGGTCGCCTCCGGCGTGGCCTGTCTCGCCATGCTGGACGGCTTTCACAAGCGCGAGAGCGGCTGGCAGGACCGTCTCGAGCAGCTGCTCTGGGAGCAGCGGCCGGACACGCTCTTGAGCCTGAGCCGCACGATCGAAGAGTGCGGCTACTTCACGCGACTCATCACCCCGCGCCTCGATCAGCTGCGTCACGCCGGTCTTCCTGCCGTCATCGAAGACGACGATGGCACGCCGGCCGTGCTGTTCGACGTCGACGCCGCCGGCGCGATCCTCGCCAACCCGTTGCGCGGCATCCGGCACGTCGCGATCGCGGACTTCGAGGCGCGCTGGAACGGACGGCTGCTGCTGGTCATGCTCGCCGAGCGCGAGCAGAGCCTGGCGCCGGTCCGGTCGCATCTCTCCCAGGTTGCGGCGATGGCGTTCATCGCGCTCCTGATCGACGTGTTCGGCGTCGGCGCGCCGCTCGCCGGCAAAGTGATCGTCGATCGCGTGCTGGTCGACGGCGATCTCTCGATGCTGCGGCTGCTGCTCGTCGGCGTGCTCGTCCTCGTCGGCTTTCAGCTGCTCGCGACGGTGCTGCGCGACTACCTGCTCGCGCATACCACTCGACGCGTGACGTTGTCGCTGCAGCGGCGCTTTCTCGATCACATCCTCCATCTGCGCCAGAGCGTCACGTCGACACAGCACATCGGTGACCTCGCCGTCCGCTTTCGTGAGAACGAGACCCTTGCCGAGCAGGTATTCAGAACCGGGTTCGCACTCGTGGCCGACACCGCGGCCGTGCTGCTGTCCCTGTCCGTGCTGTGGTGGCTGAGCCGCGCGTCGGCGGTCATCGCGCTCGTCTTCGTCGCCGCGTACGCCGCCGTCATGGCCGCGTCCTCCCCGTTCCTGCGGCGCCTCGGACATCGCAGCGGTGAGACGCGCCAGGCGGTCCAGTCGCATCTGATCGAAGTGGTCTCCGGCATTCAAACGATCAAGGCGCTGGCGGCCGAGCCGATGTTCTTCGCGCGCGGCCAGAAACTGATGCGGCGGTGGAAGGCCGAAGAATTCGGCGCGCGCCGGCTGACCGTCAGTGTCGAGCTGGTCGGCGCGGTTCTGCATCTCGCGGCGATTGCCGCGCTATTGGGTGCGGGCGCCCATCTCGCGGTGGCTGGAACGGCGACGACGGGAGACATGGTGGCCTCGCTCGGACTGTTCGGCGCGATGATTGTGCCGCTCAACGGGCTGATCGAATCGCGCGACGGGCTCCGCGCGATCCGATCGGTGTCGGCGAACCTGGAGGAGGTCCATCGATTGGACACCGAGCGCTCGTCGTCGGCCACGGTGCCATCGGTCATTCACGGACATGTGGTCTTCAAGGACGTCTGTTTCCGGTATCCCGGCGCGGCGGACGACGTCCTGAGCGACATCAACCTCGAGGTCCTTCCGGGACGGAACGTCGCCATCGTCGGCCGCAGCGGCTCCGGCAAGACGACGCTCCTCAACCTGCTGACCGCACTCTACGAGCCAACGCGCGGAAACATCTACATCGACCACGTCGACATCGGCAACATCGCCAAGAGCGCGTTGCGGCGGCAGATCGGCGTCGTCGAACAGCAACCGTTTCTCTTCGAAGGGACGATCCGCGAGAACATCGGCAAGGCGGACCCGTCGCTGCCGCTCGATCGAATCGCGGCGGCCGCCGCCCTTGCCGGCGCGCACGAGTTCATCGAGGCGCTGCCGGCCGGTTACGACACGCCCGTCGGCGAGCGCGGCACGATGTTGAGCGGAGGCGAGAAACAGCGGTTGATGATCGCGCGGGCGCTGGTCGGCGCACCGCGGATCCTGGTGCTCGACGAGGCCACGTCCGCGGTCGATTCCGGGACCGAGAGCATCATTCAACGCAATCTCGGGCAGGCCACCGAAGGACGAACGACGTTCGTGATCGCGCATCGTCTGAGCACGGTTCGCGACGCGGATCTCATCGTCGTACTGGACCAGGGCCGCATCGTCGAAACCGGGACGCACGCGGAGCTGATGGCACGACGGAACCTGTACTTCTACCTCAACACCCGATCGGTATAGCGCTGTTTTGGAAGGGCGGAGCGAGATGGATCATCTGCAGGATTCGAGTGGGCGCGACACACCGGCGGCGGTCGACGGCAGCTCGCAGATCGTCGGCGAAATTCCGTCGCTGATTCAGCGCGGCGTGGTCTACCTGAGCGCGCTCGTGTTGATCGTCACCGTGCTGCTGCTGTACATCGGCAAGGCCTACGTCATCGTCAACGCGCGGGGACGCATCGTGCCGGAGGCGGACGTGGTGACCGTCCAGGCCCTCCAGGGTGGTGTGGTCCGGGACGTCCTGGCCAAGGCCGGCGACCGGCTACCGGCCGGCACGACGATTCTCAAGCTGGATCTGGCGGAATCCGGGATGAGCGTGGTGGAGTTGCGGCAGAAGCTCGAGGCGCAACGCGCGCAGTTGGCGCGGCTGCACGCCACCACCGCGTTGATCGACACCATCGTCGCCGATCCTGAGACTGCGCTGCGCGGCACGCGCAGCACGGTCATCGCGACGGTGGGAAGAACGACGGAGCTGGTCAACGAACTGGAAGACACGAAGGCCAAGGTCGACGGCGCGAAGGCGGCAATCGAGGGTTGGCCGGGCCGCAAGGCGGCATTGACGCGCGAGATCGCGATGATGCGGGACAACGTGCGCATCAACCAGAACAACTATGCGAGTCAGGCACGCCTGCTCGAGAGCACCGAAGCGGCGCTGGCGCCGAAGCGGACGCAGCTCGAAGGCTTTCGCCGGCTGGCGGAGCGCAAGCTGCTGTCATCGCTCGAACTCGGCACCGAAGAGGAACGGTTTCGGACCACCGAGGCCGGCGCCGCGGAGGCGCGCCGCCGGGTCGAGCAGCTGGAACTGGATATTTCGAATCAGAAGCTCAAACTCGGCGAGCTCGAAAGCCGCATCGACTCCGAGCCGCGCGGTCGCGAAGCCGCCTATCGTCAGGCGCAGAACGTGTTCCGGCAGAACCTGGCACTCCTTCGACAGGACGGCGAAAACCTCGCGAATCAGAGCCGCGAGCTCGGCAGCGCGCTGACGGCGACCGAGACGCGATTGAGGCTCGCTGAGAACCAGGTCTCGCTCAGCGCCGTCACGATGCCGGTCTCGGGGATCGTCGCGGAGATGAAGGTGGCGAGTGTCGGGCAGCTCGTCGCCGTCGGTCAGGTGGTCGGCACGGTCGTGCCCGACGGCGTGCCGCTCATCGTCGAAGCCGCGGTGCCGAATCGGGACGTTGGATTCGTGAGACCGGGCATCGAGGGCCGCGTCAAGGTCGATGCGTATCCGTTCCAGCAGTTCGGCACGCTCAGAGCACGCGTCCGGACGGTGCTTCCCGGCCTCGGCCGCGACAACAATTTCACCGTCAGGCTCGAATTGCTGGATGCGACGTTCGCGGCGGGCGGCACGACGCTGCCGCTGTTCCCGGGGCTCGCGGTCGACGCGGAGCTCTTCACGTCGAGGCAGCGCCTCGTCAACCTGATTCTCGGACCCGGCGCGGTCTCGGCACCCGCCGCTCGGTAGCCATGGCGACGCTGGCGTCCATCGAGCTGCTGCGCAACGTTCCGATCTTCGCCGGTCTGTCCGACGGCCACCTGGAGGCGATCGGCGGGCGTTGCCGGCTCACGTCGATGCCTGCCGGTACGGCGATTCTGGTCGCCGGCGTGCCATCCGGCGCGCTGCACATTCTGTTGTCCGGCCAGGCCCGCGTCGTCGACGACCGTGGACCTGGAGCCGGCGCGGAGATCGATGTGCTCGGCAAGGGAGCGCACATCGGCGAATCGACGCTCGACGGTACGCCGTCCCCGTTCACGGTTGTCACCATGACCGAGGTCGACCTGCTCTCGCTATCGCGCGACGCTCTCGAGCAGCTCAAGGCGGCGTGGCCGGATATCGAGGCCGCGCTGCGCGACTACCTCGACGGCCGGCACGAGGCGGGCGACGAGGTGCGGACGCGGCGCAGCGCACCGGACGCGTATGCGCCGCCAGCGTCGGTGCGACGCGCGCTCCCCGCTGACGAACCTGACCGGCCGGCGTTCGATGCACACGGCCGGATTCAGTGGCGGCGCCGGCCGTACGCGCCGGCCTGGCTGACGACGCGCCGCAGGACAGCCCTTCGCGCCGTGCGCGCGATCGACGCGGGCCCCTCCTGTCTCGCAGCGGTGTGCCGGCGGTACGGCAAGCGTGTCGCGCTGAACAGAATGCGCCAGCTGGCGAATGCCGTCAGGACCGGCGCGACGCTGCGTAGTCTCCAGCGTGCGGCGGAAACGCTCGGGTTCGAAGCGGTGGCGACGCCGGCGACGGCCGTACAACTCTCGGCCAACGTGCTGCCGGCGATCGCGCACCTGACGCATCGAGGATGGGTGGTCGTGGACGCCGTCGACGCGGCGGTCGTGCGGATCGCCGATCCGGTATCCGGTGGACGGCGCGCCATGTCATGGGCGGAGTTTCTCGCGGCGTGGACGGGTGAAACGCTCTTTCTCCGACCGACCGAGGCGTTCGCGGACGTGGAAAACGATCGGCCGGCGCTCGCGAGGTTCCTGCCGTACCTGAGGCCGCTGAGACCGTTCATCATCGAGCTGCTGCTCGCATCACTGGTGATTCAGATCCTGAGCCTGACGCTGCCGAGCTTCGCACGATTCGTCATCGACGACATGATCGCCCGTCGCGATGAGCGCTGGCTGGTGCCATCGCTTGAAGCGATCGCGGCCGTTCTGTGCGTGTATCTCGCCGTCAGCTTCGGCCGCCGGCACCTCCTCCAGTTCATTTCCCGCCAGCTCGACGCCCGGATTGTCAGCGAGTTCCACGGGCATTTGCTCCGGCTGCCGGTCCGGTTCTTCGAGAGCCGGGCGGTCGGCGATGTCGTCAACCGCTTCGAGGACACGGGAAAGATCACGCAGTTCCTCACCGCTGCGGGCGTCGGGTTCTTCATCGACATCGCCACCGCCGTCCTCTCCGTCGCCCTGATGGCGCACTACAACCTGCGCCTCACGGCGCTGGCCCTGCTGTTCGTCACGCTCGAAATTCTGCAGCTCTCGTACGTCACGCCGAAGCTGGGGCGCGGATTCCGCGAACTCTTTCAGGAAGGGCTCGACAGCGAAGGGCTGCTGGTCGAGTCGCTGTCGGGTCTGCGCACGATCAAGCTGCTCGCGATCGAGCACTACACGCGGTGGAGCCTCGAGGGACGACTCGTGCGGCAGCTCAATACGTCGTTCAGGACGCTCAACTACGGAACAGTGGCCAGCGTGGCGAGTCAGCTGCTCGGCAGTCTCAGCGCCGTCACGGTCCTGTTCGCGGGCGCCATCCTCGTGCTGCGGCAGCAACTCACCGTGGGACAACTGGTCGCGTTCGGCATGCTGACGCGCGGACTGACGATGCCCTTTGCGACGCTGGCGTCGGTGTGGGACCGCCTGCAGGACATGCTGAACTCGGTGGACCAGCTGAACGACATCATCGAGACTCCGCCGGAAGCACCCGAGGCACCGACCGACGACCGCATTGAACTGCATCGCCTGCAGGGGCACGTGCGCTTCGACGCCGTGAGCTTCCGCTACGAGGAGGATGGCGCCGAGATTCTGCAACGCGTCACCTTCGAGTGCTATCCGGGACAGCACGTCGCCGTCGTCGGGCGAAGCGGCTCAGGGAAGTCAACGCTGGTCAAGCTGCTGCTCGGATTCTATCGGGCGACCGACGGCCGGGTGTCGGTGGACGGCTTCAACGTCGACGAGGTCTGGCTGCCGTCATTGCGGCGGCAGATCGGCGTGGTGCTCCAGGAGTCGTACCTGTTTCGCGGCGCCATCCGCGCCAACATCACCCAGGGCGTCCCATCCGTTCCGCTCGGAGACGTCGTGGTGGCGACGCGCATGGTCAACGCGCACGGCTTCATCGGCAAGCTCCCGGCCGGGTACGAAACCGTGCTCGAGGAGAACGGCGCGAACCTGAGCGGCGGGCAGCGCCAACAGGTGGCGATCGCCCGCGCGCTGGTGCAGCGGCGGCCGATGCTGATTCTGGACGAGGCCACGTCGAATCTCGACAACGAGTCAGAGCGCTATCTGCACCGCAATCTCGATGCCCAGTTCAAGGACTCCACGATCGTCACGATCACCCAGCGGCTGCAGGCGATTCGCCACGCCGACCTGATCGTGGTGATGGATCGCGGCGCGGCCGTCGAGCAGGGCGATCACGCGCAGCTGATGGCGCGCCAGGGACTCTATTACCGGCTGTACATGGAGCAGAACCGGTGACGGATTCTGCGGGATGGTATTCGATGGTATGCGCACGACGTATGGTGTTGTTCTCGGTGGCCTCGGTGGCCTCGGTGGCCTCGGTGGCGGCCATGCCGGTGCGCGCACAGACCGGGCAGCCGCCCGCGTCTTCCCGGGCGGTGCCGGAGGTGGAATTCCCGCCGACGCCGCCGTACGTCGAAACGGCGGCGCGGCAGCGGCCGCTCTGGCGCCTCGCGGTGGCCGAGGTCGTCGATCGGGCATTTCACAACAACCTGGATCTCACAATCGAACGGTACAACCAGCTGCTCGCGCGCGCCCGCGTGCGGGGCGCGCTCGGGTTCTACGATCCGCTGGTCGGCTTGACGAGCAACGTCGGAACGGCGAACAACCCGTTGACGGCTGCACCGGGAGACAGCCGGATTTCGGCTGAAACGATCAATACCTCGGGGTTCACGCCGAGCATCCGGCAGAACCTGATCGGCGGCGGTACGGTGATCGCCGCGCTCACCAACAGCCAGAGCCTGACCAGCAGCCTGGCGCCGACCGTCAATCCGTCGTTCGCATCCGGATTCTCGGCCTCGATCACGCAGCCGCTCCTGCGCGGGTTCGCCGCCACGGCCATCGACAGGCAGGTGGGCACGAACCGGTTCGACGTCAACATCGCCGACGCGCAGTACCGCCAGAAAGTCACGTTCGTGCTGCAGCAGACGCTGACGCAGTACTGGGAGCTGGTGTTCGCCATCGAGAGCTACGAGACGCGGCGGCAGTCGAAGGCGCTGGCGCTGGTCCAGTACGAGAACACCAAGCTGCGCGTGCAGGCCGGCCTGCTGACGCCGACCGCGATCACCGCGTCGCGCGCCGAGATTGCGGGCCGCGAGCGCGACATGCTGCTGGCGCGCGTGCAAATCATCACCGCCGAGAATGCGCTCAAACAGCTGCTGTCGGAAGATCCCGCGTCGCCGATCTGGGCGATGGCGCTGATCCCGAGCGATCGCCCCGACGCCGAGGTCTCGACGCCCGCGCTCCAGACCGCGCTCGACGCGGCACTCGCGCACCGGCCCGAGATCGAGCAGTTGCGCTTTCAGGCCAGGCAGAATCAGATCGATCGACGGTTCTTCAGCTGGGAAAAAAAGCCGACGGTCAACCTGAGCGGATCCTTCAACACGCTCGGCAAAGCGGGCACGGTGTTCCAGCGCCTCTCCGGCGATCGCGTGCCGGATCCCGCCAACCCGGCATTCGGCGGCTACCAGAATTCGTGGCGCCAGGTGTTCGGGCTCGACTTTCCTGCATGGAGCCTCGGCCTGAACGTCCAGGTCCCGATCAACAACCGCGCGGCCGATGCTCAGCTGGTGCAGGCGAACATCGCGGGCGAGCGGCTGCGAACGCAGATGACCCGCACGCAGCAGTCGGTCATCGTCGACGTTCGCAGCTCGGTCGAGGTGATCGCGGTGCAGAAACAGAGCCTCGACGCCGCGCATCTGACGACGCAGCTCTCTCAAGAACAGCTGGAGGCGCAGAGCGCGCGCTATGAAGCGGGGTTCTCGACCGACTTCGAGCTGTTGCGCTACCAGCGCGATTTCGTCGACGCCAAGGTGCGGGAACTGCGCGCACTGGTCGACCTGCAACTGGCGGTGCTGGCGCTGCAGAAGGCAACCGATACGCTGATCGAGGCGCAAGGCGTGCCGATGGCGACGATCCGATAGCCGCGACTCCGGTCCGGCACGTCAGCGGACGGCGACTGTCATGTTCTGATACACGCACGGGGTAAGCGCCGGATCGTGCGACATCTTCCATCGCCAATTCGATTGATCTTCGGCAGAAAGCCAATCTCATCCTTGGCAAACTTGTTGCTCGTCCATTAGTCTAGCGCCACAACACAATTCGCTTGACCTCGTATCACCCATGAAATCGACGCCCAAACTGACGTTCAACGCCCAAGCCTTCCTCGACTCAGCGGGGGTCGCGAGAAAGATCGTGGCGTTTCGGCGAGCCGAGGTCATCTTCTCGCAAGGCGCCCCCTGCGAGCACGTCCTGTACATCCAGACGGGCAGCGTGAAGCTCTCGGTGCTCTCGAAGACGGGCCGAGAGGCCGTGGTGGCGATGCTGGGGCCGGGGGAATTCTTCGGTGAAGGCTGCCTCGCCGGTCAACCCGTCCGCATGGGGAGTGCGTCCGCGATGACGGACAGCACCATCCTCCTGGTCGACAAGGATCAGATGGTGCGTCTCCTGCACAAGCAGCACGCGATGTCGGATCGGTTCATCGCGCACATGCTGGCGCGGAACATCCGGATCGAGCAGGACCTGGTCGATCAGTTGTTCAACTCCAGTGAGAAGCGCCTGGCGCGGACGCTGTTGCTCTTCGCGCGGTACGGCGCACACGATAAACCGGTGCGGGAGATTCCGCCAATCTCTCAGGAGACGCTGGCGAAAATGGTCGGCACGACGCGGTCGCGGGTCAATTTCTTCATGAAGAAATTTCAGCGATTGGGGTTCATCGACTACACGGGTGGGCTCAAGGTCAACAACTCCCTGCTCACCGTCGTCCTGCACGACTAGACACGTCGAACTGTTCCGTTGTGCACACCGGTCCGGTGCGCGCGTTTAATCTAGGCGCGTGAGGTAAGCTTCACATTGTGACTCTTGGGCGACCAGACCATGGGTGCGAATGAAGTTGACCCCGCGCGTACGCTGCTCGAGCGCCTCCCAGCGCTCCAGCGTCCCTGCGATCTCGACCTGTTGGTGTTCTTTGCCCAACACATGCGGACCCTGATGTCCAGCGAGCAACTCGCCCGGCTGCTGGGCTACCCGATCAAGGAGATCGCCCGGTCGCTGGACGCGCTGATTGCGGCGGGCTTGCTGACGCGGACACAGAACCCGGTGCGCCCGGCGCGGATGTACGTGTTCACGACCGGCGGCGCGAACGGCGGATCGCTGTCGGCCGTCGTGGAGCGTGCCGCCACACGCGAAGGACGTTTGGCACTGCGGCGGGCGCTGACCGGCTCGCCGGCACGACGCCCGGACGGTCCGGCGTCGCAAGCCAAGAACGACCCGGAACGGGTCGGATGAACGGCGGAGGAGAAAACCGTGATGGCTGATCGCGATCTGGTCAAGACAGGTATCAGCGGGCTGGATTCCATCCTGTTAGAAGGAATTCCGCGGGGCAACCTGATCCTGCTCGAAGGCGGAATCGGCACCGGCAAGACCACGCTGGGCGTCGAGTTCGTCTATCGCGGCGCCAGTCAGTTCGACGAGCCCGGCATCATCGTGCTGTTCGAGGTGTCGCCCGACAAGATCATCCGCGACGCGGCGCAGCTGGGGTGGGATCTGCCGGCGCTCGAGCGGTCGGGCAAACTCAAAATCATCTTCACGACCCGCCAGGTGTTCAGCCAGGAGTTGCAGCAGGCAGACAGCCTGCTTCTCGAAGAAGCGGCGCAGATACATGCCCGACGGATCTTCGTGGACGGCGTGCCTGGCGTGGCCGGTGGCCCTGGGAACGGCGGGGTCGTGGAGGCTCGGGACACGTTTCACGTCCTCGCTGAGGGGCTGCAGCGCGAGAACCTCACCGCGGTGCTCGCGGTGGAGGCGACGGCGTTCAGCGATCAACGGACGCTGGTGGCTCTGCCGGAGGAATCCATCGCCGACACGGTCATCCGGCTCCGGATGGAAGAGGTCACCCGCGCCACGGTGCGGTCGATCGAGATCGTCAAGTCGCGCGGCCACGACTTTCAGATGGGCCGGCATACGTTCCGGATCGTCGACGGCCGCGGGATGGAGGTGTATCGGCGCGTGCAGGCCCCGAGGACGGCGAGTCGGGATCTGGCCGGGTCGTTTGATACGACCACGCGCATCACCACGGGTGTTCCCGGCCTCGACCCGCTGGTGAACGGCGGCTACTTCCTCGGGAGCACGACGGTCGTCGCCGGCATCTCGGGCGTCGGCAAGAGCGTCATGGGCCTGCATTACTTAGCCGAGGGGGCACGTCGCGGCGAGCGCAGCCTGATGTTCACGCTGGACGAACCGGTCAGTCAGGTCATCCGCAACGCCAAGACCATCGGGATCGATCTCCAGCAGCTCATGGACAGCGGCATCGTGCGGGTGCACTACGATACGCCGCAGGAAATAGAGATTGACCGTCATTTCCAAAGCGTCGAGCAACTGGTAGAGGAGTTCAAGCCGACGCGCGTGCTGTTCGACAGCCTCTCCACGT
>JBKJQR010000011.1:0-8629 GCA_046593895.1 Gemmatimonadaceae bacterium
AGCGATGCCCGCCGCTCGCGTCGCGGCGCACGCGAAGCTCAACCTCGCGCTGCGGATCCTCGCCCGCGAGGCGTCGGGATTTCACGACCTCGAGACGCTGTTCTGCCGGATCGCGCTGGCCGATGATGTAGTCGTCCGCGTCGACGATTCCACCGACCGCCTGCTGTCGTGCACCGGCGAGGCGATGCCGACCGGCGGACTCGGGCCGGACGAAGAAAATCTCGCCTGGCGGGCAGCGGTCGCCTACGGCGCCTACGACAACTGGCCACGCGGATTCTCGATCGAGATCGACAAGCGGATTCCGGTCGGCGGCGGCCTTGGCGGGGGGAGCGCCGACGCCGGTGCCGTGCTTCGCGCACTGAACGCACTCAATCCGCGTCCGCTGCCGACGGCGGAATTGCTGGCGATCGCCGGAACGTTAGGCGCCGACGTCCCCTTCCTCACCAGCGACGCTCCGCTCGCGCTGGCGTGGGGCCGTGGCGATCGCATGCTGGCGCTCCCGGCACTCCCCGTCCGCGACGTCGCCCTCGTCCTGCCGCCGCATCCCGTCAGTACGGCGGAGGCGTACGGCTGGCTGGCCGCCTCTCGCTCGACGATGATCGCGCAGCCGCACCGATCGGTCCTTCATCCGCTCGCCGCGGTCACGACCTGGGACGGGGTCGCGCGGCTGTCAAGCAACGACTTCGAGCCGGTGGTGTTCGAGCAGCGGTCCGAGCTCGCGCATGTCTACGAGCGCCTCGCCGAGGTGGCTGGCGTCGCAGTCGCACGGATGAGCGGGTCGGGATCGACGCTGTTCGCGCTGTTCGAGGGGGAGCTCCAGCTGCGCGAAGTGACTCAGGCCACCGGTTGCCGAGCGCTGGCGACGACGACGCTCGATGAAGTACCGCTCGTCGGCGTGGACCTCGGGTGAAGGCACGCGTTGCTCTTCGTCCCGGCCCTGACTAACATTTGATCGTTGGCAGCTGCCCCTTCGTCCAATGGCAGGACAACGGCCTTTGGAGCCGTGAATCATGGTTCGAATCCATGAGGGGCAACCTTGGCTGATGGGTGTCATCGCGTTCGATGAGGGGGAGCCTTGCCGTCGGCGACGCTCCCCCTCGACGCCACCTGCCGGTTACATTGCGCGGTTCAGTGATCAGGCGCGAGTTGGAGTCGTTGACTCCACCGCCCCGGTCGTCTAACTTTAGAGGCTGCATGGACGGCCTGGCGATACAAGGACGCGGGTTCAAGCTGCTCTCGGGAAGCGCCAACTGCGCTCTCGCCGAGGAGATCGCCCGCAACCTCAATATCGAATTGTGCAAGGTCACGACGTCGCGCTTTGCCGACGGCGAGATCTTCGTCCGGATCGACGAGAACATTCGCGGTCATGACGTGTTCATCGTGCAGCCAACCAACCCGCCGGCGGAGAACGTCCTCGAGCTGCTGTTGCTCATCGACGCCGCGCGCCGGGCCTCGGCCGCACGCGTGACCTGTGTCATGCCGTACTACGGCTACTCGCGGCAGGACCGGAAGGATCAGCCGCGTGTCGCGATCGGCGCGAAGCTGATGGCGAACCTGATCCAGGTCGCCGGCGCGGACCGGGTGCTGGGCATCGATTTTCACCAGCACCAGTTGCAGGGGTTCTTCGACGTGCCAGTCGATCACCTTTATGCGATGCCGGTGTTCGTTTCGCATTACCGCAGGAAGCAGTTGAAGGATCTGGTGGTCGTCGCACCGGACGCTGGCTCGGCGAAGATGGCGCGCGGTTTCGCGAAGCGGTTGAACGCGACGTTCGCGATCATCGACAAGCGGCGTCCCGCGGCGAACGTCGCCGAAGTGGTGAACGTTGTCGGTGAGGTCGCCGATCGGGATGTGCTGATCCCCGACGACATGATCGACACCGCCGGAACGGTTTCAGAAGCATCCCGCGCGCTGAAGGCGCTCGGTGCACGAGATATCTACGTCTGCGCCACGCATGCGCTGCTCTCCGGCCCCGCCGTCGAGCGGCTCAAGGCGGCGCCGATCGAGGAGGTGGCGGTCACCGACACCGTCTCGATCACCCCGGATCGTCGCTTCGACCGGTTGAAGGTGTTGTCCGTCGGAGAGCTGTTGTCGAAGGCGATCCGCTATACCCACAGCGAGCAGTCCGTCAGCTCGCTGTTCGACTGACGATCAGCCGGCGCGACCGCGCGCGACGATCGGGTCGAATCGTTCGTTTTACTGGAGAGTTTGATCATGGCTAACGCCTCGCTTACCGCCACCGCACGCAGCACGACCGGCAAGGGTGCAGCTCGTTCCCTGCGCCGTGAGGGCAGCGTGCCTGCTGTCATTTACGGTCACGCGCGCGACGTCCAGTCGCTCGCCGTACCGAGCCGCGAGCTCGAGAAGCTCCTCGGCACCATTGCCGCCGGCAGCACCGTCGTCGAGTTGACCGTCGACGGAAAGAGCTCGCGCACGCTGATCCGCGAGATCCAGCGCCATCCCTTCAAGCGGCACGTGCTGCACGTCGACTTCCAGGAACTGGTCGCCGGCGAGAAGATCACCGTCAGCATCCCGCTTGTCCTCCACGGCGTGCCGGAAGGTGTCCGCCTCGGCGGCGGTATCCTCGAGCAGATGATGCGCGACATCGAGGTCGAAGTCGATCCAGCCAACATCCCGAATCACATCGACGTCGACGTCTCGCACCTGATCGTTGGTCACTCGGTGCACGTTCGCGAGCTGAACATCCCGGCCGGTGTCACGGTGCTTGCCGACGAGGACGCGCCAGTCGCGCTCGTCCAGATCTCGCGCGCCGCGATCGAAGCGGAGCCGGTGGCCGCTGAAGGCGATGCCGCTGCTCCGGCCGAGCCCGAGCTGATCGGCAAGAAGAAGGAAGACGAGGACGACGACGACGCCAAGTAGGACGGGCGGGGCGCGCGGAGACCGGCCACCTCATGGCGGTCATCCGTGGCGTCCCGTCGCCTTCCGCGTACGCGCGCAGTTGCTCTGTCAGCCCCGGTGAAGGTCATCCTTGGCCTCGGGAACCCGGGGCGCGAATACGAGAATACCCGGCACAACGTCGGCTGGATGGTCCTCGACCACCTGGCCGACGTGTGGCATTTCTCCGCGTGGAGGAAGGACGGTGACGCGCTCACCTCGAGCGGGACCGTCAACGGTGCCGCGACGCGGCTGGTGAAGCCACTCACGTTCATGAACCTCAGCGGCCAGGTGCTCGCTCCCTGGATCCGCCGGCCATTCTGGGCGGCAGCGAAGGATCTGCTCGTCGTCGTCGACGAGGTCGCCTTGCCGTTAGGGAGCATTCGGCTGCGGACGAGCGGGAGCGCCGGTGGTCATAACGGCCTGAAGAGCATCGAACATCATCTCAAGTCGCGCGAGTATCCTCGTCTCCGCATCGGCATCAAGCCGCTCGAGGAGGAGCGCACGATCGGCGACCTGTCGGACTTCGTGCTCGACTCGTTCGGGAAGGGCGAGCGACAAACGGTCGATGAGATGATGCCGATCGTTCGTGCCGCGGTGGAGTCGTTCATCGCCGACGGCGCCATGATCGCCATGAACAAGTACAATGGGGGATCGGGCACGAAGAGTTAGGCTCGCTGCACAGCCGCTGCTCACAGTCCCCCGGTCGCCGCTCTCCTCACGGAACTCAATGCTCAAACTCGGAATCGTCGGTCTCCCCAACGTCGGCAAGTCGACGCTCTTCAACGCACTCACCGCCGCTGGCGCCGAGGCGGCGAACTATCCCTTCTGTACCGTCGAGCCTAACGTCGGCATGGTCGAGGTTCCCGACCCGCGCCTGCCGAAGCTGGCCGACGTCGTGCAGCCGAAGCGCACGGTGCCCGCGGTCGTCCAGTTCGTCGACATCGCCGGCCTCGTCAAGGGCGCCGCTGACGGTGAGGGGCTCGGCAACAAGTTCCTCTCCAACATCCGCGAGACGGACGCAATCGTCCACGTCGTCCGCTGCTTCGACGATCCCGATGTCACCCACGTGATGGGCGGCGTCGACCCGGCCCGCGATCGCGAGGTGATCGAGTTCGAGCTCGCACTCTCCGACCTCGCGGTCGTCGAAAAACGACTCGACAAGACCCGCCGCACCGCCAAGACCGGCGACAAGGACGCACTGGCCGAACTGCCGTCGCTCGAGCGCGCACACAAGACCCTCTCCGAGGGAAAGGGACTGTGGTCGATGAAGCTCAGCGCCGAGGAGCTGGCGTTTCTCCAACCACTCTCGCTGCTGACCGCGAAGCCCGTGCTCTACGCCGCGAACGTCACCGATGCCGAGCTGTCGGGCGCCGAGGGCAAGTACCTCACGGCGCTCCGCGCCGCGGTCGCCGCCGGTGGGGAACAGGCCGAGGTTGTCGCCTTCTCGGCGAAGATCGAAGCCGAGCTGGCCGAGCTCCCAGCCGGGGACCGCGTCGAGTTCCTCCAATCGTTAGGCATCGAGTCGGCGGGGCTCGACCGGCTCATCTTCGCCAGCTATCACCTGCTCGGCCTCCAGACGTACTTCACCGCGGGCGAGCAGGAAGTTCGCGCCTGGACGATCCATCGCGGCGACACGGCGCCGAAGGCGGCGGCCGTCATTCACACCGACTTCGAGCGCGGCTTCATCCGTGCCGAGACGGTGGGCTTCGGCGACTTCGTCTCGAACGGCGGCTGGAAGGGCGCGAAGGACAAGGGCGTTGTCCGCAGTGAGGGAAAGGAATACGTCGTCAAGGATGGCGATGTGATGCTGTTCCGCTTCAACGTCTGAGCGGCGGGAATCGACCGTTTCCCGGGCGTAGCGGCGTTGCGAAGAGCTGAGGATGTGAGTCACTGCAAGCACGCCTTCGCAGCTCAGCGCCGCCCTCTCCCGCCCCGCGCATGCCGAATGAAGCAGCCAGTAACACCATGACGGTCAATGGGGTAGCAGGCTGACCACCGACCGCTGAATGCCGCTGAATGCCGCTGAATGCCGCTGACCCGATGACCTCCTCCGCACGCCCGATCGCTGCGCTCTGCGCCACCTGCGGCGCCGAGCT
Organism: Gemmatimonadaceae bacterium; assembly: GCA_046593895.1. Lineage (GTDB taxonomy): Bacteria > Gemmatimonadota > Gemmatimonadetes > Gemmatimonadales > Gemmatimonadaceae > JABFXC01. The sequence goes on from JBKJQR010000011.1 coordinate 4,995, forward strand.
TCCCGGCGCGCTGCTCGCCTGCCCGAGCTGCGGGACGCTCGTCCACGCCGCCGAACTGACGCGGCTCGTCGGGCAGGCGCAGGAAGCGGAGGGCGAGGGTGCGATCACCGCCGCGCTATCGAGCTGGAAGAGCGCCCTCGCACTGCTCCCGCCTAACGCTCCGCAACGCGCGCCAATCGAGCAGCGAATCGCGGCGCTGCACGACGCCCTCGTCGCCGGGGCGCCGGCGACCGGCGCGCCAAAACCGCCCGGCGTCCGCGATGTCTGGAAGCACAAGGGCGCGCTCGCAGCGTTAGGCGTTGCGCTGCTCAAGTTCAAGACGATCATTTTTCTGCTCCTGACGAAGGCCAAATTCGTCTTGTTCGGCCTGACCAAGCTGAAGACGATTCTCTCCATGCTCGTCTTCTTCGGCGTCTACTGGACGATGTACGGCTGGAAGTTCGCCGCCGGCTTCGTCGTCTCGATCTATCTGCACGAGATGGGGCACGTTGTCGCCGCGCGCCGGTTCGGCATCAAGGCCAGCGCGCCCGTGTTCATTCCCTTCGTCGGCGCGTTCATCCTGCTCAAGGAAGCGGTAACGGACGTCCGCGTGAACGCGCGCATCGGGCTCGCTGGACCGGTCTGGGGTCTCGGCACCGCGCTCGTGTTTTACCTCGCCTTCGTCGCGACGGGGATGCCGCTGCTCGGCGCAATCGCCGGCTTCGGCGCCTGGATCAACGTCTTCAACCTGATCCCCGTCTGGACGCTCGACGGTGCGCGCGGGTTTACCTCGTTTACCCGCGTTGACCGCTGGTGCGTGGCCGTCGCGCTGGCGGCGATGGCCGGTGTGCTGCACACGCGCCCCGAGGTGCACGGACAGGGACTGGTCGTGATACTCGCGGCGGTCGCGGCCGGGGCGGCGATCCTCGGCAAGCCGGCTGCAAAGAGCGACCGGGCGATGGTCGCGCTATACCTGTTTCTCGCCGGATCGCTGATCGCGATCTTCGCGACCGCGATGTCGGCAACGGCCAATGGAGCCGGCACCGGCTTCTGATTCGCCCGTCCGCCCGCCGCGGCTTGTAATCCCCCCGCTGTCCGGGTAGCTTGTCACGGACAATTGAAGTTCGGCGAACGAGCGCCCCGCTCGCGCCAAACCTCTCCTCCCGCTCCGGCAACCAGCGGGGGGCAAGCCATGACCACAGGGAGGATTGCCACGACATGAGCCGCCAATACGAGGCGGTGTATGTCTTCGACTCTGCACTCGAAGACTCCGCCATCACTGAAAAGCTGGGACGCTTCCACGCCCTCATCGGCGCGACCGGAGACATTACGGTCGATGCCTGGGGCCGGCGCCAGCTTGCCTACAAGATCGGTACGAAGGAGACCGGCTATTACGCCGTCGCCCGGTTCGAAGCCGAAGCCGCCGGACTCCCCGAGTACGAGCGCGCGATCCGGCTCGACGACGGAGTCATCCGCCATCTCATCACGCTCCACGAGCATGATCTCGGCGCCCCGCCGATGACGCCCGAAGAGCAGGCCGCGGCCGCAAAGCGCCGCGAGGAAGACGAGGACGACGACGAATGAAAATGATGCGCCGTCCCACCAAGACGTGTCCCTTCTGCGAGACACGCGTTAGGCACGTCGACTACAAGGACGACCGGACTCTCGGCCGCTTCATCACCGAGCAGGGGAAGATTCTTCCCAGCCGGTTGAGCGGAGTCTGTGCTCGCCACCAGCGCCAGCTCGCCACCGCGGTGAAGCGGGCCCGTTACCTCGCCCTCGTCCCCTACATCAAGGGACACCAGGGCTGAACTGACGCTCACGTCACGCTGATGACCGCCGTGCCTGTTCCGGTCGCGCCGCGCGAGCAAGGGTGGGCAGGTGTCCTCCTTGCCCTCGCGGCGTTCCTGCTCGTGCCGGCGATTCCCGTCGCCGGCGCGCTCTTTCCGGTCACGGAGGGATGGGTGTTGCTCGTCCCGTCGATCGCGGCGTGTACCCTGCTCGGCTGGTGGGCGGGCGGGCGCGCATCGCTGGCGGTGTTCTGGATCGCGGTCGCCGCGTTCACGCTGTTCGGCCATCGGGCGAGCTGGGGGTCGTACGGCACGCTGCTTCGCGCCTGGGCCATAATACTCGCCGGCGCGTTCGGCGTGCTGGCGCTGATCGACACGCGGCGGCCGCTGTTCGCCCGGGCGCTGTCGGCCGTCGCGATGACACTCGTCGCCGCGTTAGGCATCACGGCCACGCTGCGGACGCCGACGGGCCAGGTCGGCCGGGTTGTCGCCGAGCAGCTCGACCGGCGGAATGTGTCGGCGGTCGCGCAGCTGCGGACGCTGGCCAGTGAGCGGCCCGATGCGTGGGCACGCATCGTCAGGCAGTATCCGGAAGGAAGATCGCCGCTCGACGACGTCTCCGAGATGCTGACGACGATGACGAAGGCAGGCACCGCCGCGTTCCCCGCCCTGCTCGCGCTGCAATCGCTCGCCGCGCTGGCGCTCGCCTGGGCACTCTACCACCGGCTCTCGCGCACGCGGATCGGCCCTCCGGTCGCCCCGCTTCGCGAGTTTCGCTTCAACGACCAGCTGGTCTGGGGATTGATCGTCGGCCTGACGGTCCTGCTGCTGCCCGCGGTGGCGCCTTCGCGGGCGGCGGGGTTCGGCATCCTCCGGGCGTCCGGCGTCAACCTCGTTGTATTCTTTCTTTCGCTCTATGCGCTGCGCGGACTCGGCGTGATCTCCTGGGTGCTGTCACAGCGCACCGTGTGGATTCTCGTCGGACTGTCAGTGCTGCTCGCTCAGATTCCGATGCTGCAGACGATTGCGACATCGGGGCTGCTCTCACTCGTCACCGCGGCCGGCCTCCTCGGGCTCGCGGACACGTGGTTCGATTGGCGCCGACTGGCGCGCCCTCTCCCGTAACGTTCGGAGTTCCCATGGAAGTCATTCTGCGTCAGGCCGTCGATACGCTCGGCCACACTGGCGATATCGTGAAGGTCTCAGCGGGGTTTGCCCGCAACTATCTGCTCCCGCGCGGCATCGCGTACGAGGCGACGCCGGGCAACAAGAAGCGTCTCGAGCAGGAGCGCGTTAGGCTCGAAGCGGCGGAGGGTGAGCGCCGCGGCACCGCGTCGGAGCTGGCGACGAAGATCGAGCAGGTCTCGCTGACCTTCTCGGCGCGCGTTGGTGAGGAGGGCAAGCTGTTCGGCTCCGTCACCACCGCCGACATCGCGCACGAGCTGGAGAAGCAGGGCATCCATGTCGAGAAGCGACAGATCGATCTGCACGAGCCGATCAAGGCGCTCGGCGTCTACCGGGTTCCGGTTCGCCTGCACGCCGATGTAAAGCCGGAAGTGCGGGTGTGGGTGATCAAGGGGTAACTGCAGCTGTTAGCCATTAGCCATTAGCCATTAGCTGTCAGCTGACGGCGGGGGCCATGGACCAGGAACCGCGCACCGGCGCACGCCGTGCTCAATACCTGGACTGTGGCCCCGTATTTTTTCCTCTCCGTCACGCCCTCACGCCGTAGCTCAACGCCAGCGGCTAAAGGCTAACGGCTAATAGCTGCAGTTAATAGCTGCAGTTAATAGCTGCAGTTAATAGCTGCAGTTAATAGCTGCAGTTAATAGCTGCAGTTACCCCTTGATCACCCACACCCGCACT
>JBKJQR010000131.1:0-3659 GCA_046593895.1 Gemmatimonadaceae bacterium
CCGCGCCGGTCAGCTTGATCTTCTGCCCCGTCCCGCGCCGCCGCGTCGTCGGCACCGGGATCGCGAGCTCCTGGCGGAGGTACTTCGAGGTCAGCGAGCGCGGTTCGAGCATCAGCGCGTCGGGCGTGCCGGAGAAGACCACGCGGCCGCCCTGTTCGCCGGCGCCGAGTCCGAGATCGACGATGTGATCGGCGACCTTGATCATGTCGGCGTCGTGCTCGACCACCAGCACGGTGTTGCCCTGGTCGCGCAGCTGCCGGAGGATCGCGATCAGCCGCAGGTTGTCGCGCGAGTGCAGTCCGATCGACGGCTCGTCCAGCACGTAGAGCGTGCCGACCAGCGCCGAGCCGAGTGAGGTCGCAAGGTTGATGCGCTGCGCTTCGCCGCCGGAGAGCGTCGACGACAGGCGATCGAGCGTCAGGTAGTCGAGCCCGACGTCGCTGAGGAACGACAGCCGCCGCTGAATCTCCTTCAGCACTTTCTCGGCGATCGTCTGCTCTTTCTGGGACAGCTCCAGGGTGCTGAAGAACGCCTGCGCCTCGCGGACGGTCAGCGACGCGACACGGTCGATGGTGCGGCCCGACACGTGGACGTCGCGCGCCTCGCGCCGCAGCCGCGCGCCGCCGCAGTCGGGGCACGTCAGGTAGCCGCGGTAACGGCTCAGGAACACGCGGACGTGCACTTTGTACTTCTTGCGCTCGAGCCACTTGAAGAAGCCGCGGATGCCGGCGTACTCCTTCGGATCCTCCGCGCCTTCGATGACGAAATGCTTCTCTTCGTCGGTCAGGTGCTCCCACGGCGCGTCGAGGAACACCTTGGCCTTCTTCGCCGCCCGCTTCAGCTCGGCGAGCTGCGCGCGGTAGTGCGGCTTGGTCCACGGCTCGATCGCGCCCTGCTGGATCGACTTCTTCGGATCGGGCACGACCAGCTTCATGTCGAGCTCGACGATGTTGCCGAAGCCGTGGCAGGTGGGGCAGGCGCCGAACGGGTTGTTGAACGAGAAGAGCCGCGGCTGCGGATCCTCGTACGGAATGCCGCAGCTGCGGCACTCGAAGCGCTCAGAGAACAGAATGAATTCCGAATTCTGAATTCCCAATTCCGAACTCCGCTGGGCCCATGCGGCGCCGCCGCCTTCGAGATACGCCATCTCGATCGAATCGGTCAGGCGCTGGCGGAGATCGTCCCCGGTCAGCTGGATGCGATCGACAATCACCTGCAGCACCGCGCGGTTGCGCAGCGACGCGGGGTCGAGGTCGTCGAACGACACGGCGTTGCCGTCGACCAGCAGCCGCGCGAAGCCCTTGCGACGCAGGCTCGCGATCGCCGTGTCGAGTGCGCTGGGCGATGCCGGGTCCGCAGGACCCGGCCTACGTACGCCGCCGTCCCCGTTCCGTGCGGAGGGCGTGTCCTTTGGACCCGCCGCCGGCTCGACATCGCCGCCGACGTCGCTGAGCTCGTCGACCTCCGGCGCCTCGACGCTCGAGACCGAGGCATCCACCACCGGCAGATCGAATCCGATGAGCAGACGCGTGCCCCGCGGCAGCTCGCCGAGCTCGCGCGCCACGACCTCCGCCGTCTCGCGCACGACTTCCTTGCCGCACTTGCGGCAGTAGGTGCGCCCGACGCGGGCGTAGAGCAGCCGCATGTAGTCGTGGATCTCGGTCGTCGTACCGACGGTCGAGCGCGGGTTGCGGATGCTGTTCTTCTGCCGGATCGCGATCGCCGGCGAGATGCCGTCGATCCGGTCGACGTCCGGCTTCTCCATCCGCTCGAGAAACTGGCGCGCGTAGGCGGACAGCGATTCGACGTAGCGGCGCTGCCCCTCGGCGTAGATCGTGTCGAAGGCGAGCGACGACTTTCCCGAGCCGCTGACCCCGGTCACGATGATCAGCTTGCCGACCGGCAGCGTCAAGTCGATGTTCTTGAGGTTGTGCGTACGCGCTCCGCGCACGACGATGTTCTGGGGTTCACTGGACCCGGCGACGGGCGTATCGGACATGCTTGGTGTACGACCCTGCAGTAGCGAATTTGATGGAGACCTGAACCACCAATCGTATCGCAGGGTCGTAGCCGTCGCAACCCGAGCTCATCCGTCAGTCGATCCGGCAGGCTTCGTCGAAGTCCAGCCGCGGGTTCCGCGGATACAGGCCGTCGCGATCGCCGTAGCCCAGGTTCACGAGGAAGTTCGACCGTATCGTCCCGCCCGGAAAGAACGCCGCGTCCACCTTCGCGCTGTCGAACCCGCCGATCGGGCCCGCGTCCAGGCCGAGCGCGCGCGCCGCCAGGATCAGATACGCCCCCTGCATCGAGCTGCCCTGGAACGCCGCCCGCTCGATCTGTTCCGCCGGCCGGCCGGCGAACCAGCTCCGCGCGTCGACATGCGGCATCAGCTTCGGCAGCCGCTCGTAGAACTCGAGGTCGTGCGCGACGATCGCCGTGACCGGGGCGGTCATCGTCTTCTCGACGTTCTGCGGCGCGAGCGCCGGCTTCAGCCGCGCCTTCGCCTCGGGGCTGGTCACGAAGATGAGCCGCATCGGCTGGCTGTTGGCGGAGGTCGGGGCGAGCCTGGTCAGGCCGTACAGCTCGCGCAGGAGCGCCTCGTCCACCGGCCGATCGAGCCATCGGTTGTGCGTCCGCGCCGCGACGAACAGCTGCTCCAAACTGCCCTCGTCGAGGCGGGTCTGTTCGGCGATCGCCGTCGTGGTACGCGCGCTCATCGTTGTCATGTTCTCTCCTGTATTGTCTATAACTGCACTATTTGCCAAAAAAAGGGCTACCGCTGGAGCTTCCCAAGCAGCGCGTGCAAGGTCTCCGATTCGCTGGAGGTCAACACCCCGAATATCTCCCGTTCCGCCTGCATCCTGATCTCGCTTCCTTTCGAATACGCCACTCTGCCGGCGTCGGTCAGCGTGGCCAGCCGCGATCGCCGGTCGTTGGAATCCGCCGCCCGAATCACCAGGCCGTCGGCTTCGAGGCGATCGATCAACTGCGTCACGTTCGACTTGACGCACGAGAGGCGTTCGGCCAGTTGCCCGAGCGGGAGCGACTCCCCGGCTGCGGTCAACTGATGGAGTGCCGCCAGCTTCGCGAGCGACAGGCCGACGTCGGACAGCCGGGCCTCGAGCCGCCCTTCCAGCACGCTCGAGGCGTGCAGCACCGCAAATAGCCCTGTCGGTTCGGTCCCAGCCATCTAGTTCAGATATGTAGCATATCACGATTCCGACAAATCGGTGGGTAGAATAGCCGCCATGCAGAATGACCGGTCCCGCCGCTGGTTCCTGGGTCTCGGAGCCGCCTGGAGCGCCGCCCTCGTCGCCTGCCGCTCGAAACCGGCCGTCCCGGCCACCGAGCCGCGCGCCCTGGGCGCCGCCGTCAGCCCCTACGGATCGCGGTCGAGGTTCGAGAAGACCGCCCGCTTCTTCAACCAGAACACCAAGGTGCCGCTGGAGGAAGCCTCGAGCCGGACGCCGCTGCACGACACCTACGGCATCATCACCCCCTCGTCGTTGCACTTCGAGCGTCATCATTCCGGCGTGCCCGAGATCGATCCGTCGCTGCACACGCTGACCATCCACGGTCTCGTCGATCGCCCGCTCGTCTTCAGCGTCGACGAGTTGAAGCGGCTGCCATCGATCTCGCGCATTCATTTCCTCGAGTGC
>JBKJQR010000211.1:0-3686 GCA_046593895.1 Gemmatimonadaceae bacterium
ATTCGAGCCGAGTCGCGGCGAGAGCCGCGCGGTGGCCTGAAGACCGCTCGCTCCGCCAAACGAAGCGGAGCGAAGTTTGGCGGAGAGAGAGGGATTCGAACCCTCGGTAGGGTTTCCCCTACACACGCTTTCCAAGCGTGCTCCTTCAACCACTCGGACATCTCTCCGCACGAATGGAATCAGTAGTTTAGCGGAACCGCCCGGCGGCGTCCAACAGGATTGTGTAGTGACTGTGTAGCGACAGCCCGGTCACTGCACCGTCTCCGGTTCGCCCTTCGATTCTGTCGGTTGCTGCCGCTCCTGCTCGCGGCGTTCGTCTAGGCATGGAGCGCGACATCCTAAAAAAGCCCCGGCCTTTTTCGCCAAGACCAATGTCAAGATCGGGCGCGGAGACGTGCTGCTGATCCGGACCGGCCGCTGGGAGCGGGTCCGGCAGAAGGGGCAATGGATGTTCCTGGAGGAGGCGGCCGGCTCTCACGCCTCGCTGCCCGCTGGCTGAAGGCGAGGGACGTGGCCGTGATCGGCTCCGACGGCGTGAGTGATGTCATCCCCTCGCGCGTCGAAGGCCTGGTCAATCCCCTGCACGAGCTGGTGCTGGTGAGCCTCGGAATGCCGCTCCTCGACAACCTCGACCTCGACCGGCTGGCCCGCGAAGCGCGGCAGCGGGGCCGCTGGACGTTTCTGTTCGTCGGCTCGCTGCTCCGCGTTCCGGGCGGCACTGGAACTCCCCTGAACCCGCTCGCGATTTTCTGAGCGGACGCACAGCGCGGTGGTGCTGCGGCAAGACTGCACGGACCCTCGGGGGGACGCGTCAGCCTATGGCACCGCGCTCACGATCATGCTGGGCGCGAGTGTGGCCGATCGCAGCGGCCTGTTCGTCGCGCTCGTACGAATTGGTCTCGGTGCCATACCTGAGCGGAGGCACGTCGCGGCTCGAATTGTGTCAGCACCGTCGAATCTTGTCGATCAACAGCGTTCTAGCGTTGCCGGGTTCGTCCACGCGGCAGCAATCCGTGATTTCAACCGATGTCGAAGTAAACACAAGGCCACTTTCGCGGACCGACGCTGTACAATTTGGAACAGCCATCGCGGCCGCCCTTCCGTAGTATCGCAAAAATGGGTACCCACGAAGAGACGCCAGCAGTGCCCCCCGGGCAGCCTTGGCCGCCTTCTAATCCGTCGTCGCCGCCAGCCGACGAGCTGGCCCGGGTTCTGGACGAAACCCGCGCTCGTTTCGTTGCCACGTTCGTCACAGACTGCGACGCCATCGCCGCGCTCCTGGAAGAAGCCCTGGTGGATAACGCCAGTGAGCCGCCGACCGACCTGACCTTCCGCGTGCATCGGCTCATTGGACTGCCCGGGACAATCGGATTTCCCACCGTCAGCCGTCGCGCCGTCGACCTCGAGAGCCTGCTTCGTGCCGGCGCCATTGATGCGCCGCTGGCACGGGCAGCCCTGGAGAAGATGCGGCGCGCCTTCACTCATGACCTGGCGGACGCCCCAACCGTGTCGGCGCCGCAACGAGCGCCCGCCAACGGTATCAAGATCCTGATCGCCGAAGATCATGCGGACCAGCGGAGGATTCTCGGAGTCTCGCTCGCGACCGCGGGGTTCCTCCCGATGGCTCTCCGCTCGGGCGATGGCGTGGTCGAAAAAGCGCGGGCCGAGCGACCTGCCCTGATTCTGCTCGATATCGCCATGCCGGGGCTCGACGGCTATTCCGTGTGTCGGCTGCTCAAGTCCGATCCTGAGCTGAGCGCGATCCCGGTCATCTTGATGACGACCGGCGCGACTGTTCACCACCGGATCGCCGGGCTCTCGCTCGGGGCCGACGATTTCCTGAGCAAACCCATTGACATGCGCGAGCTGATCCTGCGCATTCGCGTTCGACTCGGAGGCTGACGGCTACCGGAGCAGAGCGAGGACATCGGCCGCCAACTTCCGCGGATCGAACGGCTTGATCAGGACTCCGGCGGCGCCAAGGTCCTTCATACCCTGAATCTCGGCGACGATCGTCTTCGCCGTGAGGAAGATGACCGGCGTCGCCGCCGTTTCCCTCTGCATCCGCAAAGCGGCGATCGTCTGAGCCCCATCCATCAGGGGCATCATCATGTCGAGGAGAATGACGTCCGGCTGTTCCCCTGATCGTCGCGCAACGCCGTGACCGAGACAATCGCGGGGAAGCGCCTGCCGTCCTTGCGAATATAGGTAAGCTCGTAGATATCTTCTATTCCGCGCGAAGCCTTGAAAACCAGCGCATCGAAACCGGGGGAAATCGTCGTGCCCAGTTCCACGCTGAGAGTGTCGGCGCGGGCAATCAGCTCCTGAGGGTCGGAAATGTCGGCCGCGTAATCTTGTTGAGAACGTCCGCAGCGGCATACCCGAGCATCCGCTCGGCGCCGACATTGAACAGTTGGATGACACCCTGGTCGTCGGTGGCGATGCTCGAGCACCACATCGGCGTACGGCTGGAGCGCAAGATTGAACCGCTTGAACTCGACCACAACTACTTCAGCGACGAGGAGTAGGGTCGTTGAGAGACATAGTGACCGCGACGTGACGCAATTGTGACGTAACTGCGTGAATCGATGGTGATCGATGCCAGTTTACGGCCGTGCTCCTTCAACCACTCGGACATCTCTCCGTTCACAATCAACGACTTACGGCTACGGACCGATCGGGAAGAGGCGAATTGTGTAAGACCTCCCAATGTCCTGCTCGCTGACGGGCTCGTTCCAGTATAGCCGCGCCATTGCTGCACGCGCGGCGAAATGGCTGAGGACGGCTCCATCCTCCACCCCTGACATCTGAACGGCGAGTGACGATCCGATTGGGTCGTCACAGCTGCCACACCACAGGCACTCGAGAATCGGACCGATACGCGCAGTAGGTACCGGTCCGAATGGTACGGTCGAAATGCTCGCCGAGTGAGGCGTTGTGCTCGCGGATTCGGGCCAGGCCCTGGCGGATAGCCCGGGTGACCGCGCTTCTGGCGCGTTCGGATGCTGACGCAGCACGTCGATCGCGCCCGCCGACTCCGACGGCACGGGCCAGCTCCCGGACCAGACAGTCGCGTTCGGCATCAGCTTGCGCCGCCCTGTCAACGTCGGCCATCGCCCGCGCTTCCTCAATGTCCTCGTCGATCTCTGCGAGCCGCCGGCGATACGCCTCTTTGGCGCGCGCATCGAGCAGCTGGCCGGCATCTCCCGCGTCCGGCACCAAGCGGGATCCAGCGGAATCGCGAGACATGTCGAGCACCGCTTTGCCGGCGGCCACGAGGTCAAGCACGTGGAACTCGCGCCCGGGATTGGCGAGGAGACGCGCCAGGTACTGCAGGCCCTTCGAATCGCGCAGGCGTGTGGTGTGCTGCTCGAACCCGACCGACCAGTAGTCACCTTCGCGATGGAAGACAGCGGCATCGCCGAGAGGCGCATCAGTTGGTGGATGCAGTGGTGTCTGCCGGGCGGGTACAACATCGCCGCAGACCTGCACCGCTCGAGATTCCTGATAGATCGCTCCGATTCGCTCGAAGGTTGCGCGGGCGGCCCGGAACTCGAGCAAGGCGCGCTCCTCATTGCCTTCTGCTCGGAGCGCGTTCGCGAGGCCTATCCGCGCGAGTGCCATTTCGTATGGGGCGCCAATATCGCCCCACTGCTGTGCCGCGGTCTCGAAGTCACGGCTGGCGG
>JBKJQR010000270.1:0-12589 GCA_046593895.1 Gemmatimonadaceae bacterium
GCACGCCGCATCCTTCATCGGCGCCGGCATCGGGAAGTCGGGAAACCCCTGCGCGAGGTTGATCGCCTCGTACTGACTGGCCACCCGGCTCATCTCGCGGATGACCGACTCGGTGAACGTCGACGTCCTGCTTGCTGGCTTCATTGTCGTTGCGCGTTCTACGTTGATAATCGTGATCGGCTATTAGCCGTTAGCGTTGAGCAACTGCGTTTGACTGCCCGATGGTCGTCAGCTTACGGCTAACGGCTAACGGCTGACGGCGTTCATGTTCATCGTCCCCCGATCTTCGCCAGTGCCGCGCGAATCAGTTCCGGCGCTGACAATCCCTTCTTCCCACCGTCGAGCGCGGCGCGAACCGCCTTCTCCGCGTCCGCCGTCGTGTAGCCTAACGATACGAGTGCGCGGATCGCGTCATCGACCCCCGTCGCCGCCGGTCGCGCCGGGCCGCCACTCTCCACCGGAGCCGCTCCGTCGTCGAGCTTGTCGGCGAGGTCGAGGATCATCTGCTCGGCTTTCTTCCGCCCGACCCGCGGCACGCTCTGCAGCGTCGCGATGTCCTTTTCGCGGATCGCCCGCACGAGGCGCTCGGCGGTCAGCGTCGAGAGCAGGCCTAACGCGAGCGACGGTCCGACCCCCTTCGCGCCTAACGTCCGGTTGAAGACCTTCCGCTCGTAGGCGCTCGCGAAGCCGTAGAGCAGCCAGGCATCCTCGCGCACGATCAGCGACGTCCAGAGCGTTGCCTCGTCGCCGACCCGCCCGATCGACTCGTAGACGTTCAGGGGAATCAATAACTCGTAGCAGACGCCGCTGCTCGTCATGATCTCGACGCGGTCGAGATCCTTGGCGATCACCCGCCCCTGCACCTGGACGATCACGCCCGCTTCCCCATCGTCGCGTTCCTCGGCAGCATCGAATCGCTGTGCGCCGCGACCCGGATGAGATGTGCCCCCATGCAGTAGGCGAGCGCCGCGGCGACGCCATCGGCCGCGTCGGACGGGGAGGGGACAGTCTCCAATCGGAGCAGGCGGGTGAGCATGAACTGAACCTGCTCCTTGGTCGCAGCGCCGGTGCCGGCAACCGCTTTCTTGATTTCGGCCGGCGGAATCTCGTGAACGTGCAGCCCGTGCTGCGCGCCGGCCAGCAGGATCACGCCGCGCGCGTGGCCGAGTACGACCGTCGTCCGCACGTTCTTCGCGTAGAACACCGCTTCCACGCTGAGCACCGACGGCTTGTGTCGTTCGATCAACTCCGCGATGCCGTCGTGGATTTCCTTCAGCCGCGACGCGAGCGGATCGCGCGCCTTCGTCCGGATGACACCGCACTCGACCAGCGTCGCCTCGCCGGGACGAACGGCGCGCACCACCCCGTAACCGGTGGTCGCCGTCCCCGGATCGACGCCGAGTACCAGCACGTGGGGCTTACGCCCCCGCCATGTCGGCGACGTCGATGTCGAAGTTGGCCCACACCTTCTGCACGTCGTCGAGCTCCTCGAGTGCCTCGATCAGCTTGAGCACCGTCTCAGCGTCTTTCCCTTCGACCTTGACCGTGTTCTTCGGCAGCATCGCGATCTCGGCGTCCTCGATCTTCAGCTTCTTCGCCTCGAGCGCGCTCCGCACATGGTGCAGATCGTTAGGCAGCGTCGTCACGATGTAGACCTCGTCTTCCCGGCGGAGATCCTCCGCGCCGGCGTCGAGCGCCGCCTCCATCGCGCTCTCCTCGTCGACACCCGCGGCGTTGACGATGATCTGCCCCTTCTTCTCGAACATCCAGCCGACCGAATTCGTTGCGCCCATGTTCCCGCCGAGCCGGGAGAACTTGTACCTGACGTCGGCCACCGTGCGCGTCGGGTTGTCGGTCACCGCGTCGACGATGATCGCGACCCCGGCCGGGCCGTAGCCCTCGTACACGACTTCGACGTACGTCTCGCCTTCGAGTTCGCCCGTGCCCTTCTTCACCGCGCGCTCGATGTTGTCCTTCGGCATCGAGTTCGCCTTCGCCGCCTCGATCGCCGTGCGCAGCCGCGCATTGCCGCCCGGATCGCCGCCCCCCGACTTCGCCGCGACCGTAATCTCGCGAATCAGCTTCGTGAACAGCGCGCCACGCTTCTTGTCAGTCGCGGCCTTGTAGTGCTTGATCTGCTTCCATTTACTGTGACCAGCCATGGCACCGTGCTCCCGGTCGTTCCAGCCTGTTCGCGGCGTTTCCCCGCTCGCGCACCGCGCCGCGGAGATGTCTCCCGGCAATATACGGCGCGCTCGCCGGGGCGCGAAACGGGGCGGTACGCTCTCGCGTCCCGCCCCCGATACCAGTCGCCGATTTCGCTATCGCGAAGCTGTACGTGCCGTGCCACACCGCGGCTCACCCAGCCGTTCCGCAGGCGTCGCACCAAGAAGAGCGCAACGATCGAACCCCAGATGCCGTTCTCCGCGGAATTCCGTGGCCATCCGCGGTGCAAATAGCTTTTGCAACAACCGTTTGAACCGCGGAGCCCGCAACGAGCAACCGGCGCATGCCGTTCTCCGCGGCATTCCGTGGCCATCCGCGGTTCAAATTGCTGTAGCCGCAAGAAGTTGAACCGCGGTAAAGGCAACGAGCCACCGACGCGTGGATCGCGGCGTCACGGAGTGAAGCGGACGGCCAGCGTGCCATGCCACCCGGTCAGCGCCGATCCCTCCAGCTTGCCGGTCGAGTAGCCCGCGGACGGCGCGACCTGAAAGCTGTTGACGCTCCAGCGCGCGCGAAGGCCGATCGTCTCCATCTGGCCAGTGGCGCTGGTTTGACCAGCACTCGCCCCCGCGGCCACCGCCGAGCGCGCGAGCTGTCGCGCTTCGAGCAAGGGCTCGAGCGAGACGCCGCCGGCCGCGAAGCTCGCGCCGAGCGCGATGTTCGTGATGTTCTCGCTCGGCGCACTGCGACCGTCGGCGCGCGTTCCCCGCGTGCGCGTCAGGTTCCACGCGCCGAGCGAGTAGCCGACGCTGCCGACCGTGGCCGAGTAGCCACCCTGGAAAACGAGTCGGTTGCCGGTGTTGAACGTCGCGCCCGATGACCTGTCGTCACCGAAGCTCGAGTAGGTGACGCCAGCCATCGCGGTTGCCGCGCCGAAGCTGCGATCGATTGCGATCCGCGTTCGCAGTTCGTTGCCCGGCTGATAGTGCGCTTTTTGTCCGTCGTTGTACTCGTACGGCGCGAAATCCGCCGAATGACGGTAGCTCCCGCCGACACCGACGTTCCACGCGCCCATCGGTCGCGCCAGCGCGATGCCGCCTGTAGCGCCGAAGCCAGCACCCATCGTCCCGATCGGGAAGAGCAGGAAGTCGTTGGAGATGCTCTGCGCGGCAATGAACTGCTGCGCAGTCGCGGTGCTCTGGCCGGTCGGCAGGTTGAGACCACCGGTGAGCACGATCGCATCCTGACCGAAGACATAGCTCCCGCGCAGCTGCGTATCGGTCAACCCGGAGACGGTACTCGGTGCCGCGCTGTCGCCCTTCACCGCGACGCGCGACCGCGCGTACGCGGTCGCGATATCGAACGTGAATCGCTCGCCGATCGGGATCACAACGGCAAGTGGCGTCACGAACTGCGAGATGGTCTTCTCGCTTCCATTCGCCCGCAAGGTGTAGCTCACGACCTCGGCAGCGGCTCGCGTCGAGATCACTCCGGCATCCTGCGCCGTCGCAGTGCGAACGACGAGCGGCGACAGCATGCCTAACGCGATCGTGACGCCGCGTCGGGCGCTGCGCGACGTCGGCGCGATCACGGCAGCACCGGAAGTCCAACCTTGATGCGGATCACCGCCGTCGTCGATGTCACGTCGCCGGCACCGGTCGCGATGCCGACGGGATCCTTCACCGGTGGCGGGACAATCGTCGACGCCGCATCAGACGCCGGCGATGGATTGAGGTCGTCGCGTGCCGCACCGAGCGTGGACGCGAGCCGTCGTCCGTCGCTGTCCTCGCCCCCCTGCGCGGCTGACACTGTCGCTCCTTCCGCCGTGCCGGCGAGCGCGCCCTGCAGCGAGCTCGCGGTCACCGCCTGGCCGGCCGACGTCGCCTGCGCGCGCGAGGCAGCACCCTGCGCCGCGGCGAATCCCGGGTCGATCCGCGCCGCTTCGGCAAAGAGTTGCGCCGCGCGGTCGAAGCGACCCGAATCCTCGGCGGCCAACCCGCCGCTGTAGGCGAGAAACGCGGCAATCGAGCGAGTGGGCCGAAGGTCGATCGCCGCGCGCTCGACGGGCGTCAGCGTGATGCCCATGTCGGCGAACAGCGCGAGCACGATGCGCTTCTCGGCGTCGAACAGTGCGTCGAGGGTGAAGTCGGCGTTGAGCGCGCTGCCCGCGCGCGCGGTGCTGACGTCGACCACCGCGGCGTCGGCGCGCAGCGCGCTCCCGCGCAGCTGCGTCACCGAACCGCGGACGACGCGCCCGGCACGCGCGAGCCGACCCGACCGCACCGACGTCGCAGCGTCTACGCTGCCATCGCCCGACCGGGCGATCTCGTCGAGCAGCGCATCGAGGCGATCACGCTCGACCACCGTGAGCTGCGCCGATCGGGAGAGGTCGGTGATCATGAGGTCGGCGAGGCCGATCCCGAGCGATGTCAGCGTCGTGTCGGTTCCCGAGAACGACAGCGGCAGTACGGCAACGGTGCGTGGCGAACCAGGCTCCATTCCGATCTTCGACTCCGCCGCGACCGTTGCCTTCGCCTCGGCCTCGATCTCCTTGCGGGCAAGCGCCGCCAGCTTGCCGCGCAGCTGCGCGCGGACGCGCGAGGTGCGGCCGAATCGCACGTAGCTCTCGTACGACGCGCGCGCTGTCGTCAGGTCGCCCGTCGCTTCGGCGCTCATCCCGAGATAGAGCGCCGTGACGCCGTCGCTCGGCATCAGCTGCTCGGCGCGACCGAGCACCCGCACCGCATCCGCGAAGCGGCCAGCGGCGTGATAGGCGATGCCTAACGCGCGGAGCGTCTTCGCCGCGTCAGGATGGGCGTCGCGTTTCGCCTCGAGCCGGGTGACCGCGCTCGCCGGATTGTGCGGCGCGCACCCGACCGCCGCAGCGAGTCCGATCAGCAGCACGAAGAGGGTGAAGCGTTGCATCGTGGATCTCGTCACTGGTTGCAGTCCCGCCTAACGATCGGGGTCGAGCATGTCCTCGAACCGCATCCACTTCTTGTAGAAGTACAGGTCGGCGTAGCCCATGCCGCCATTCCGGTTCTTGTTCACGATCAACTCGGTGGCCCCTTCGATGCCCCGCGTCGAGTCGTACATCTCCTCGCGGAACAGACCGAGCACCACGTCGGCGTGCTCGCCGATCGCGCCCAGCGCACCGTAGTCGGCCAGCTGCGGGCGCATGTCGGACCGATCGCGCTGCAGCTCGGAGAGGTGTGTGGTCACGATGATCGCGACGTCGGTCTCGACCGCCAGCAGCTTGAGGTCGCGCGCCGCAACCGCCAGTTCCTCGTCGCGGTTCCGCGCGCCGGCCGCGACCGCCTGCAGCGAATCACAGATCGCCAGCTCGAGGTCGAGCCGGCGGCGGAGGTCGTCGCCTAACGCTGCGACGCCGCCCGCGTGCAGCCGGTCCACCTGGGGCGCGCGATCGCGCAGCTTCACCGCCGCCGCGCCGAGACTGGCCCGTGACACATCGTCGAGCTTGCCCGAGCGGATCTCATCGAGCGACACACGGCCTTCGATCGCCAGCGCCCGCTCCATGACACGCGCGATGCTCATCTCGCCCGAGAGAAACGCGACCGTACGTTCGGTTTCCGCCGAGCGGAGCGCGATCGCCAGCGCAAGCGCCGACTTGCCGCTCGAGACCGCGCCACCGATCACGACGAGATCGCCGCGCCGCACCCCCCCGCCGAGCAGCTTGTCCACGCTCGGGAATCCGGTCGCGATAGAATCGGGGGACGGCGACCCGTCGGTCGCTTCGTCCACCCGGCGCATCACGCGGGCAATCGGGGAGATGTCAGTCGAGTGTGCCATCGGCCAATGCAGGGGCGAAATCGAGCGCGGCGCGTCGGCGCTATCAGAGGAGCTGCGCGGCGAGCGCGCGCAGCTCGGCCAGCGACGGGCCATCGAGATACGACGCCGCGACGTCGGCCACCGTCACGAGTGCGGCGGCGACCGCTGACGAAACGTCCTCGCGCGTGCTCTCGATCACCTTGTTGAGCGGCGATCGGAGCGGTGCGGGGAGGGCCAGCGATGCCAGCCAGGTGCGCGCCGCTGCGGCTCGGGCGACGCGATCGCCCAGCGGGAGCAGCGTGCCGGGGAGCAGCCCGACCGCGAGGCGTGCCACCATGTACGAGGCAAGCGCCGTCTCGCGTGCGCCGCCGAGTGGGGCGCGCCCCGCGTGCGCTGCCAGCGCGCGAAAGCGGAAGTTCGTCGGAGCGAGGCTGTACGGCGGAGCGAAAGACACGACGCAATGTACGGCGTTCGGGTCTTTCCGGCCATTTTTCACGGGACTACATTCCGCATTACATGCCCCGTCAGGCGAGAACGATTTTATGGGTGGACGACGAAGCTGAGCTTCTCGAGCCGCATCGACGCTTTCTCGCGGACCGCGGCTTCGATGTCGCGTCCGCGAGCAACGCCGACGACGCATCGGAGATGCTCCGCCGCAAGACCTACGACATCGTCCTGCTCGACGAGCAGATGCCTGGCCGCCGCGGCCTCGACGCGGTGCGCGAGTTCACCGAGATCGCGCCGACCACGCCGGTCGTGATGGTCACCAAGAGCGAGGAGGACGATACCCTCGCCGAAGCGCTCGGCGCGAATGTCGGCGAGTACCTCGTGAAGCCGGTGTCACCGCGTCAGGTCCTCGCGATGGTCACCAAGGTGCTCGACGGTCCGCGCCTCCGGCAGCAGGCGATGGCGCGACACTTCGTCGAACGCTTCCGCGAGCTCGAGCAGGCCGATGCACGCAAGCTCGACTGGCGTGGATGGGTCGATCGCTACGTCGAAGTCGCGCAGTGGGACGTTGATCTCGCTGACGCACGGGAGACAGGACTCTACGAGTCGCTGCGCGGACTCTATCCAGCGATGCATCGCGAGTTTGTCGCCTTCATCAAGGCGCAGTACCCGGGCTGGCTGGCGAATCTCGACGGCGAGCGACCCTCGCTCTCGGTCGACATCGTTTCCGAATACCTGCTTCCGCTGCTTGGCTCACACCGTGCCGCGGTGTTCATCGTCGTCGACTGCCTGCGCCTCGACCAGTGGAATGTGCTCCAGCCACTGCTTGCGCCGATGTTCGACGTCGAGACCGCGCACTACTTCTCGATCCTCCCGACGGCGACGCCGTACGCGCGCAACGCGCTGTTCAGCGGACTCTTTCCCTACGAGATCGCGGCCAACTATCCCGACTGGTGGGGCGAGCGCGACGACGAGTCGCTCAACGCGCACGAGCGCCAGCTGCTCGAGGAGCAGTTGCGCGCGCTGCGCGGCACGCCGACCAACGTCAACTACGAAAAGATCTCGACGCACGCCGATTCGGAAGATCTCGAGCGCCGAGTTGGACGTTCGATCGCCGCAGACGGCGTGAGCGCCTACGTCTTCAACTTCGTCGACCTCCTCACTCACGGGCGCAGCGAGTCGTCAGTCCTGCTCGAGGTCGCGCGCGACGAGATCGCGCTGCGCGCGCTCACCAAGCAGTGGTTCCAGCGCTCAGCACTGCTCTCGGTGTTGCGCGAGGCGTCGCGCCGCGGCGTACCGGTCGTGATCACGAGCGATCACGGCTCGATCCACTGCAAGACGCCGGCGACGGTGTTCGCGAAGCGCGACGCGACGGCCAACCTGCGCTACAAATTCGGCGAAGATCTTCGCGCCGAGCGTCCCGAGCAGGCGCTGATGTTCCCGAACGAGGAAACGCTCAAGCTGCCGCGTCGCGGGCTCGGCGCGAACACCCTGCTCGCCGCTGGTGACACCTTCTTCGTCTACCCGACGAAGCTGCGCGAGTATCAGAGCCGGTATCGCGGGGCGTTCCTGCACGGAGGCGTGACGCCCGAGGAGGTCATCCTCCCCGTGTCGCTCCTCATGCCGCGCCGCTGACGATGTATCGGCGCCTCCTGAAAGTCCTCCGCCCGCACAGCTGGCGGATGGCCGGAACGATCGCCTGCAGCGTCGGCGCCGCGGCGCTCGACACCTTTGCCTTCGCGCTGCTCATTCCGTTCCTCAATGCGCTGTTCGGTGAGCAGTCGCTACTCCCGGTGCGCGCCGGCTGGGTCGGCAACATTCTCCGCCTGACGATCGGCCGCCTGCTCGTGCCGTCCGATCCGATGGGATCGCTGCAGCGCGTCATCGTCGTCATCCTTGCCGCGATCGTCGCCAAGAATGTGCTCTCGTGGATGGCCGGCCAGCTCGGCGCCCAGTTGCAGGAGTACGTCACTCGCGACCTCCGCGACACGATCTACTCGCACCTCCAGCGGCTGCCGTTAGGCTTCTTCACCCGCACGAAGGTCGGGCAGATCATTTCTCGTGTCCTCTCCGACACCGAGCAGACCAAGCAGCTGATCACCCAGCTCGTCACGCAGTCGATCCAGAGCCTGGCGACGATCCTCGGCTACGTCGCCTTTCTCTTCGGCATCTCGCCCCGCCTGACGCTCTATGCGCTCGTCGTTGCTCCGTTGCTGCTCGGCGCGCTGCAACCCCTGCTCAAGAAGCTGCGCAAGGGCTACCGCCGCCTGCGCAACGATTACGGCGAGATGACCAGCGTGCTCCAGGAAGTCGTCAGCGGCGTACGCCTCGTGAAGTCGTACGGCGCGGAAGGATACGAGGAGCAACGCTTCACCGAAGCGAGTCACCGCTACTCGAAAGGCATGGTCCGCGTCACGCGCATCGCGTTCATGGCGCAGCCGGTCACCGAAATCATCGGGACTGGCATCGCGGTCGTTTTGCTCTGGATCGGCGCGCGCGAGGTGATCGTCGACAAGACACTCGCTGGCGCGTCGCTGATCACCTTCCTCGCCGTGGTGATGCGCCTGCTGCAGCCGCTGAAGCAGGTCTCGCAGATCCCGACGTCGGCGCAGGGCGCGCTCGCTGCGGCTGAACGCGTCTTCGAGGTGCTCGACACGCCGACCGAAGCCGCGACCGATCGCGGTACACACATCGCCCGCAGCTTCGACCGCGACGTTGTGTTCGCGAACGTCGCATTCTCGTATGACGACGAGCCGGTGCTGCGCGACGTGTCGTTCACTGCGCGGCGCGGCGAGATCATCGCCTTCGTCGGCGCGAGCGGGGCGGGGAAGAGCACGCTCGTCGATCTCATCCCGCGCTTCTACGAGCCGACCGCTGGCCGCATTCTCCTCGACGGCCGCGACACGCGTGACATAACGCTCCCGTCACTCCGCTCGCTCACCGGTATCGTCAGCCAGGACACTGTGCTGTTCAACGACACCGTGCGCGCCAACATCGCCTACGGTGCGGGCACGAAGTACAGCGCAGAGCAGATCGAGGCCGCGGCGCGCGCCGCGAACGCGCACGGATTCATCGCCGAGTTGCCCGAGGGCTACGACACCCTGCTCGGCGAGCGTGGCACGCGTCTGTCCGGTGGGCAGCGCCAGCGCATCGCGATTGCCCGCGCGCTGCTCACCGACCCGCCAATCCTGATTCTCGATGAGGCGACGTCGGCGCTCGACACCGAATCCGAGCGACTCGTTCAGGAAGCCATCGACCGGCTGCTCGCCGGCCGCACCGTGTTCGTCATCGCGCATCGTCTCTCGACGATCGTCCACGCGACGCAGATCCTCGTTCTCGACCGCGGGCAGGTGATCGAGCGCGGTACGCACGACGAGCTGCTCGCACAGGGCGGCGCTTATCGCCGACTGTACGAGATGCAGTTCCGCGACCGCACACCCGCGCTGGCCGGCTGATGCGCGCACTCTTCGTCGTCAGCGATCCATCGTGGTCGGGATCGACGCGCGTTTTTGCCGCCGCGGCGCAGGGACTCGCCGCGCGCGGCTATCAGGTCACCGCGGTCTCGCAGCCCGAGACCGCGGCCGAGCAGCGCCTCGCGTCGTCCGGTGTCGAGACGGTCCCCGTGGAGCTCGGCGGCACCTTCCGCGGCGCCGCGCGCCGCCTGCGTCGCGTCCTCGAAGACCGGTTCGTCGAAGTAGTCTTCGTCCACAGCGAACGTGACTCGCTGATCGCCGCCGCGGCGACGCGCATGGCCGACCGCGGCGCCGTCGTTCGCCGCGTGCGCGTCGGCGAGACGTTGACCATGCACTGGCGCGGCCGGCTCGGTGGCCGCCTCGCCGCGACGGGCTTCGTCTTCCCATCGGAAGAGGAGCTTCGCGCCGCGCCGCCGCTCCCTGAGCGAGCGTTAGGCGCGGTCCGCGCCGATGTCGGTGTCGACGTTGCCGACTACGCGATCGTGCCCCCGGTCGATCGCGCGACGCTCGGTGCCGCTGGCGCGGGCGTCAAGTTGATCGCCTGTCTCTATGACCCGACCGCACGATCGCGGGTCGCGACGGTCTTCCGCACCCTCGGTCTCCTCGCGCCGCGGCATCCTGAGTTGCGCCTCGTGCTCGTCGGGCCCGGCTCCGACGACGAGGGGCTCCGCATGCACGCCGCGGCGCTCGGGATCACCCCCCTGATCGCCTGGCTCGGCGATCGAGAAGATCACCTCTCCGTGCTCAAGGCGGCCGATATCGGCTGGGTCGTCTCGTCGGGCGACGCTGCTGCCTACGGGTTCCTCGACCTGATGTCGCTCCGCGTCCCCGTGCTCGCCGAGCGGAGCGCGATGGCGCAGCGCTACGTCGCCGACGGAATCGGCGGCGTGCTCCTCCCGCCTAACGATGCGCCATCGACCGCCGCGATGGTCGCCGGCTTCCTCGCTGATGACGAACGCCGCATCGCAATGGGCAACGCGGCCCACGTCCGTGTCGCCCGCGACTTCCGCGAGTCGGAGATGATCGATGCCTTCGCCCGCGTCACCGACGCCGCGCGCGATCGCACCAAGTGGGTGACGTGAGCGCGCCTCGGGGTGCCGTGGACGAACGCGCCCCCGTTTCCGTCGTCATCGCCGCCCGCGACGCCGGCGCTCACATCACCGACTGCATCGCCAGCGTCATCGACTGGGCCGCCGAGACCATCGTCGTCGAAAATGATTCGGCCGACGACACCCTCGAACTGGCTGAACATGCCGGCGCGACGGTGTTCACCCACCCGTTCCGCACCATCGGCGCGCAGCGCAATGTCGCGATCATCCGCGCTTCGCAACCCTGGATTCTCGTGCTCGACGTGGACGAGCGCTGCACGCCTGAGCTGGCCGCCGAGATTGCGGCGACGATTCGAGCGCCATCGTCCGACGCATACCGGATTCCGCGCCGCAATTTCTTCCTCCGCCGCGAGATCCGTCACGGCGGGTGGGACCACGACCGCCCGATCCGCCTCTTTCGCGCCTCGCTCCGCTACGACGAACGCCAGGTGCACGAGCGCGTCGTGACCGACGCAGCGCCGGCTGACCTCGCGCAGCCGATGCTTCACTACACCTACGACTCGCTCAACCAGTACTTCGAGAAATTCACCCGCTACAGTCGCTGGTGGGCCGAGCAGCACCACGCTCGTGGTCGCGTTGCCACGCCGCTCGACGTGCTCGTACGACCACCGCTCCGCTTTCTCTCGATGTACGTCCTTCGACTCGGCGTGCTCGACGGGGCGCATGGACTCGTCCTCGCCGTGCTCGCCGCGATGAGCGTCGCCGCCAAGTATGCACGGCTCTGGGCGATGGGACGTGGCTATTCCGCCCGCGACCGTTAGGCAGCGGTGCGCATCCTCGTTCTCGGGAGCAGTCGGCAGTGGCGCGTCGAGTCGTGCTTCGCCCGGGCCTTCGAGCGCGCGGGCCACCGCACGCTGCTTCTCGACGACCGCCGGATCGCGCGCGCCGTTGGCCGCCGCGCGGCGCAGCACTGGATCCGCTATCGCGCCCGACGCTTCCGCCCCGACTTCGTTCTCCTCTCGAAGTGCCTCGGCCTCGAGCTCGAGACCGTCGATGCACTGGTGAAGGATCGCCCGAATGCGATGTGGTATGGCGATGCGCAGTGGTTCACCCACGTCGATGCGCGCGACGACATCCGGCACATTGCCTCGGTCGCCGAGCGTGCGGCGCGACTCTGGGTCCCGGCGTTCGTCGCCGAGTGGCGCGCGCTCGGAATCGACGCGCACTATCTGCCCTTTGCCGGCGACCGCGATATCGTCGCCGCGCCGCGCGACCCCGCGCTTTCGGTTGACGTGGCCTTCCTCGGGACGGGCTACGATCCCGATCGCGCCCGATTTCTCATCGAGCTCGCCAGGCACGTCCGCCTCCGCGTCTGGGGACTCGGCTGGGCGAAGTGGCGCGATCGTATCGACTGGGCCGGCCACCCGGTCGAGGGCCGCGAGTTCGCCACTGTGTGCTCGAGCGCCGCACTCACGCTTGGCCTCACCGCCGCAAATGCCGGCGGCAATCCGTTTTACACTGACCGCATGTTCATCGCCATGCTCGCCGGCGGTTGTTATCTCGGTCAGGGCGGGCGCGACGCCGATCGCATGCTCGCCAACGACGAGCACTGCGTCTGGTTCGACTCGCTCGACGACTGCATCGCCCGCGCGCGCCGCTATCTCA
>JBKJQR010000043.1:0-3140 GCA_046593895.1 Gemmatimonadaceae bacterium
CGTCTGCCTGCTGAGCGGATACACGCTCGGCTGTCATTCGCTGCGCCACCTGGTCGGCGGTTACATGGACCGCATGGCCGGACGTCCACTCCGCAAGAAGACGTATGACTGCGTGAGTTGTCTCAATCGCGGCCACATGAACTGGGCGTGGGCGAGCCTGTTCTGGGTGGCGTTCTCCGACATCTACGTGCGCCTGTGCTCGATGGGCATCTGGCACGACTGGCGGATTCTCTGATGGCCGAATACCAGACGATCGATCACGACGTCCTCGTGATCGGCGCGGGTGGGGCGGGGCTGCGTGCGGCGATCGAAGCCGCATCCACCGGCCTCAAGGTCGGTGTGGTGTGCAAGTCACTGCTCGGCAAGGCCCATACGGTCATGGCCGAGGGCGGCATGGCCGCGGCGATGGGCAACGTCGACGACCGCGACAACTGGAAGGTCCACTTCGCCGACACGATGCGCGGCGGGCAGTACGTCAACAACTGGCGGATGGCGGAGCTACACGCGAAGGAAGCGCCGGCGCGTGTCAACGAACTCGAATCGTGGGGCGCGCTGTTCGATCGCACCGCCGACGGACGCATCCTTCAGCGCAACTTCGGCGGCCACCGCTATCCGCGACTCGCCCACGTCGGCGATCGCACCGGCCTCGAGATGATCCGCACCCTGCAGGATCACGGGATCCATCAGGGGATCGACGTGCACATGGAGTGCACCGTGCTCACCCTGCTCACCGATGGTGGCCGCATCGCCGGCGCCTTCGCCTACGATCGCGAGCGTGGCCGCTTCCGCCTGTTCAAGGCGAAGGCCGTGGTGATGGCGACTGGCGGCGTCGGCCGCGCGTACAAGATCAGCAGCAACAGCTGGGAGTACACCGGCGACGGTCATTCGCTCGCCTATCACGCCGGTGCGCAGCTGCAGGACATGGAGTTCGTGCAGTTCCATCCGACGGGGATGATCTGGCCGCCGAGCGTGCGCGGCATCCTCGTCACCGAAGGGGTGCGCGGCGAAGGCGGTGTACTGCGCAACAGCGAAGGCCGCCGCTTCATGTTCGACGACATCCCCGACAACTACAAGTCGCAGACCGCGGACAACGAGGAGGAGGGCTGGCGCTACACCCAGGGCGACAAGGATGCGCGGCGTCCTCCCGAGCTCCTGACCCGCGACCACGGCGCGCGGGCGATCGTCAGGCAGGTGAAGGAAGGGAAGGGAAGCCCGCACGGCGGCGTGTTCCTCGACATCTCGTGGATCAAGGAGCGCCTGCCTGACGGCGCGGCACACATCCGCCGCAAGCTGCCGAGCATGTACCATCAGTTCAAGCAGTTGGCAAACATCGACATCACCGCGACGCCGATGGAAATCGGGCCGACCACGCATTACATGATGGGCGGCATCCGCGTAGACGGCGACACGCAGCAATCGACGCTGCCCGGACTCTTCGCCGCCGGCGAGTGCGCCGCTGGTCTGCATGGCGCCAACCGGCTCGGCGGCAACTCGCTCTCCGACCTGCTCGTCTTCGGCAAGCGCGCCGGCGAGCACGCGGCGAAGTTCGCACGCGCGAACGGGCCAGTGCACGTCAACCCGGCAGAGGTGGACGCTGCCGCGCGTGCGTCGCTCGAGCCCTTCGACCGAACCGGCTCGAGCGACGGACCATATCAGGTACAGGACTCACTGCAGGAAACGATGCAGGATCTCGTCGGGATCGTGCGGACGGAGGTCGATTTGCAACGCGGACTTGCACGCGTGATCGCGCTCAAGCAGGACGCGACGCGAGTCGCCGTGCGCGGCAATCGCGAATACAATCCCGGCTGGCACACTGCGCTCGACCTCACCCACCTGCTCACTGTGTCCGAGGCGATCGCCCGTTCGGCGATCGAACGGAAAGAGAGCCGTGGCGGTCACTTCCGCGAGGACTATCCCGACAAGGATCCGTCGTTCGCGAGCTTCAACTTCGTCGTCAGCAAGGGCGGTGACGGTGCGATGCGGCTCGACCGCGCGCCGATCGCGCCACCCCCCGCCGAACTCAAGGCCGTGATCGAGGAGATGAAATGAGCGGCACGCCTAACGTTCCGCTGGGCGGCAGCGCGGCAGCAGCCGGTGCCGATGCCGGCGACGCCTACACTGCCGCCCAGGCCGCACAGGATGCCCAGGCGAAGCACGACCGCCTGACGTTCAAGCTCTGGCGCGGCGCCGACGGCACGGGCGAGTTCGCCGAGTACACCACGGAGACCGTCAAAGGGATGGTGGTGCTCGATGCGATCCACCAGATCCAGGCCGACCAGGCCAACGACCTCGCCGTCCGCTGGAACTGCAAGGCGGGGAAGTGCGGCTCCTGCTCGGCCGAGATCAACGGCAAGCCGCGACTGATGTGCATGACGCGGCTCGACGAGTTGCCGGCCGGCGAGACGGTGACGGTCGAGCCGATGCGCGCATTTCCGCACCTGCGCGACCTCGTCACCGACGTGTCGTGGAATTTCCGGGCGAAGATGACCATCGCTCCCTTCAAGCCGCGCGCTCCTGACGCGCCTGACGGTACCTGGCGGATGGCGCAGTCGGACGTCGACCGCGTGCAGGAATTCCGGAAGTGCATCGAGTGCTTTCTCTGTCAGGACGTCTGTCACGTCCTCCGCGATCACGACAAGCACGAAGAGTTCGTCGGACCGCGGCACCTCGTCTACGCGGCCGCACTCGAGATGCATCCGCTCGACACCGCCGACCGCGTGCCGGCGCTACGCAGGGAGCACGGCATCGGCTACTGCAACATCACCAAGTGCTGCACCGCCGTCTGTCCGGAGCACATCACCATCACCGACAACGCGATCATTCCGTTGAAGGAGCGAGTGGTCGACGAGTTTTTTGACCCGATTGGCAAGCTCGTAAAGATCTTCAGTCGTCGCCCGAAAGCCTGACGCGTCGCAACAGCCCCGAGGCTCCCATGCACCAGCTCAAGCCCATCACCGCGGCCGGCGTCCCGGCTGCGCTCCAGAAAGCCGAGCGCTATCGCCTGCTCAACGACTCACCGGCTGCCGAGAGCATCTGTCTCGACATCCTCTCCGTCGATGCAAAGAGCCAGAGCGCGATCATAACGCTCATCCTCGCGATCACCGACCAGTTCGAGAGCGCGGAATCCGGCGACGGGATGC
>JBKJQR010000237.1:0-4296 GCA_046593895.1 Gemmatimonadaceae bacterium
GCGAGACTGTGATCTGGCCCGTGCGGCCGTCGAACGTCTCATGTGTGCGCACGTGCGCCGGGGTTTCGCGCGGCGTGGAGAGGCATCGACAGCACCGTACGCGGAGCGTGGGGTATCGCGCAAGTCAGGAAAGCGTAAGAATTAGCCATCGGCGTACGCCGACAACCGGAGACCGCCATGCCTAACGCTCGTCCGCAGGGGACCGAGGTGTTGATCGTCGGTGCCGGACCGACAGGGCTGGTGCTGGCCATCTGGCTGGCCCGCCTCGGAGTTCGCATCCGCGTCGTCGATCGCACCGCCGAGCGCTCCACCACATCGCGCGCCGTCGGCGTACAGGCACGCGTCCTCGAGATGTACAACCAGCTGCAGCTCGCTGCGCCGACGGTCGCCGGCGGCGTGAAGGCGGAGGCGCTCAACGTCTGGGTGGGCGGAACGCGCGCGACGCGGCTGCCGATCGCTCCGATCGGTCGCGAGATGACCCCGTTTCCCTTCGTCCTGATCTTTCCGCAGGACGCACACGAACAGTTGCTGATCGATCGCCTCGCGATCTTCGGCGTCCACGTCGAACGATCGATGACGCTTGCCGGCCTCACCCAGCGGGATGACGGCGTCGAGGCGACGCTCACCCACGCCAATGGCAGCACGGAACGCTGCACGGCGCAGTATGTCGCCGGCTGCGACGGTGCGCGTTCCGCCGTGCGGCAGTCGCTCGGGATCGGTTTCCCCGGCGCGACGTACTCGCAGTTCTTCTACGTCGCCGATGTGCAGGCGACTGGCCCGACGACGAACGGCGAGGTCCACGTCGCGCTCGACGACGCGGACTTTCTCATCGTTTTTCCGATGACGGGCCCCGGTCGGGTGCGCCTGATTGGTGTCGCTCGCAGCGAGGGCGTGCGCAGCGAGGCCGAGCTGCGCTTCGATGACGTCAGCCACGTCGCGCTCGAGCAACTCGGCGTGCGCGTCGACAACGTCAACTGGTTCTCGACATACCACGTCCATCATCGCGTCGCGTCGCGCTTTCGCGACCGCCGAGTATTCCTCGCCGGCGACGCGGCGCATATTCACAGCCCGGTTGGCGGGCAGGGAATGAATACCGGGATCTCCGACGCGATCAATCTCGCGTGGAAGCTGGCGGCCGTGCTGCGCGGCCGCGCCAGTGAGCGCCTGCTCGAGAGCTATGAGCCAGAGCGGATCGCGTTCGCACGGCGCCTGGTCGCAACGACCGACCGCATGTTCACGCTCGCCACAGCGCGCGGACGATTCGCGAGGTTCGTGCGGACGCGCCTCGTTCCGCGAATTGCCCCACTCGCGGTGCGCGTCCCGGCCGTTCGCCGCTTGATGTTCCGCACGATATCGCAGCTCTGGATCAACTATCGGCGGAGCGCACTGAGCATGGGCGCGGCCGGAAGCGTGCGCGGCGGCGACCGCCTGCCATGGGTGCCTGACGTTGGCGGGGGTGACAACTTCGCGCCGCTCGCGTCGCTGGACTGGCAGGTGCACGTCTATGGTGAGCCGCCTAACGCAATCGAGTCCGCCTGTCGCGAACTCGGTATCCCGCTCCATCGATTTTCCTGGACCGCTGAGGCCGCGCGTGCCGGGTTGCTCCGCGGCGCGCTCTATCTCGTTCGTCCTGACGGCTACGTCGGACTCGCCGATGCGCAGTGCGACGTCGGCGCGCTGCGGCAATACGTCGCCGACTGGGGGCTGTCGGTGGCGAACCGCAGTTGAACCACAGAGAACCGCCGCGCCGATTCAGGATCGCGGTCGCGTGTTTACGACGCTTTTTGGGCGTAAGGCGGGATTGCTTCGCCTCGCTTGCACAAGATTCGTTCAGGCTTGGTGTCGCGAGCTCCCGTCGCCACGGCGGTTCGCGGTGGTTCAAGGGCTGACATCGCGAGCTTCTGTTGCCGCGGCGTTCTTTGTGGTTCAAGGGCTGGCGTCGCGAGCTCCTGTCGCCACGGCGGTTCTCTGTGGGTTCAACCGATGGTAACGGGCTGGCGACTTGCCGAGTCTCGCTCCATCTTCGACGCGTCAGGCAGCCGTTTTCCTCGAGCCCTCGAGCCCGATGCGCTGTGCCCGCCCGCTCTCAGTGTTGCTCGCGTTAGGCATGGCGACCTGCGCGTCGATTCCCAGCCACCCGGTGGAGGTCAACTGCATTACGCCGTCCGTGAACACGTTGCTCTGGGTGCGAGTCTCCGACAGCAGCGGGTTTTCCTTCCTGCTACCCCGCGGCTATCGCGAGAACGCGGTGGTGCCCGTCGATTCGCATGTCCGCGGATTCGAAGCCGATGGCTGGACGTTGAGCCTCGATTACGGGAAGTTCTCGGATGACCATCGGGGAGCAGCCGATCCGAGCGACGCCCACCTCGAGTGCCCCGCTGTGATCGGCGGTCATCCGGCCGTCGTCGTCCTCACCTGGCCCGACCGCATGGCGTACAATGTGGGCGCGTCGTGGCGCGATCTGCGTCCCGGTGTGCATCTCTGGATGGGCGGCGCGGCGTCGACCCCGGAAAACCAGCGCGCGCTGCTTACAGTTCTGCGCTCGGTGCAGTTCACCGCGCCCTGACCGACCCCTCGGCCTCGCGACATGGCGCGGTATTGCGCCGCCGCCGCTGACGTCGCAGCGTATACATCTCCCCACGGATCATGAGCCACAACATGCCCGCTACCGCCACCAATTCCCGTCCCGCAGCCGGCGACGTGCTCGTTCTCGTCGGAACCACCAAGGGCGCGTTCATCGCATCGTCCGATGCGTCGCGCCGGAAGTGGAAGCTCGACGGACCCCACTTTCCCGGTGAAGCCGTCTATTCAGTGGCCCTCGATCAGCGCGCCGGCCGCACGCGCACGCTCGTCGGCGCGCACAGCAACCACTGGGGAAGCACGATTTGGCTGAGCGATGATTTCGGACGGAGCTGGACTGGCCCCGAACGTCAGGCAGTGCGCTTCCCGGAATCGTCAGGCATGTCGCTCACCCAGGTCTGGCAGATCACGCCCGGTCGTCCCGACGAACCGGACGTCGTGTACTGTGGTGTCGAACCGGCTGCGCTGTTCCAGTCGCGCGACGCCGGTGAGAGTTGGGCTCCGGTCGACGCGCTGCTCACCCATGAGCATCGGACGCGGTGGATGCCCGGCGGGGGCGGGCTGTGCCTGCACACGATTATTCTCGACCCGAACAATCGCGATCGTATGGGGATCGCGATTTCCACCGCTGGCTTCTATCGCACCGACGACGGCGGGCGCACGTGGCGGCCGCGCAACTCCGGAGTGCGCGCCGTCTACCTCCCCAACCAGTATCCCGAGTTCGGGCAGTGCGTGCACAAGGTCGTCAATCATCCGTCGCGCCCGGAGCGCCTGTTCCTGCAGAATCACTGGGGACTCTACCGCAGCGACGATTGGGGCGAGTCATGGCAGGACATCGCTAACGGGGTGCCGTCCGACTTCGGGTTCGCGATGCAGATGCATCCACACGACCCCGACACAGTTTATATCGTGCCGATCAAGTCGGACGAGTTCCGCGTCGTCCCCGAGCAGAAGCTGCGCGTCTATTGCACCAGCGACGCCGGCCAGTCGTGGGAACCACTCACTCACGGGTTGCCGCAGCAACACGCATTCGAGAGCGTGCTCCGTGACGGCCTCACGGCCGATTCGCACGATCCAGCCGGGATCTATTTCGGCACACGGAGTGGAAAGCTGTTTGCGTCGGCCGACGCCGGCGCGAACTGGAGCACGATCGCCGATGCCCTGCCGCCGGTCTGCTGCGTGAAGGCGGCCGTCGTCGGCGCCGCCTGACGATGTCTGCCGTCAGCTACCACGCGTTAGGCGGTCGGTGCTCGTAGTGTCGATTTCGGTCATCGTCCCCGGCGCACTCACCCCGTACACGCGCGGAATCGGCACCCTGATCGTCGATTCCCCCTGCACCACCGTCGCCGACGCTCTCGCCGCGATCGCGACCCGGCTGCCCGCGCTCACTGACCGCGTGCTCACCGAGCAGGGCGAGCTGCGCCGCCACGTCAACGTCTTCGTCGGCGACGAAAGCATTCGCTTCATGGACGGGCTGGCAACGACCGTCGGCGACGGGGCGACCATCACCATCGTCCCCGCCGTCAGCGGCGGCTGACGCACGGCAGGCTGACACTTCGCGGCACCCTTGCCGTAGGCAGGGAATCCCCTCGCCCGCCCGACTCCGATGCCGATCTTCGAAGCAGTCCGCCTCGCCCTCCAGCAGATCCGCGTGCAGAAGCTGAAGAGCTTCTTCACCCTCGTCGGCGTCACGATCAGCGTGATGTTCCTGATCGC
>JBKJQR010000238.1:0-3476 GCA_046593895.1 Gemmatimonadaceae bacterium
AGAGTGGTGCATTGCGCGCCGATATTGCGCGTCAGGCGCCTAACGGCACGCGGCGGATGAGCGCCAACCCGCACGCCAATGGCGGATTGCTGCTCGCGGACCTGAAGCTGCCCGACTGGCGCGACTACGCGGTACCGGTGGCCCAGCCCGGCGCCACCGATGGCGAGGCGACGCGCGCGCTCGGCAAGATGCTGCGCGACGTCATGCGGCTGAACGCCGAGCAGGCCAACTTCCGCATCTTCGGCCCGGACGAGACGAGCTCGAATCGGCTCGACGCGGTGTTCGAGGCGACGGGTCGGATCCTCGAAGCACGGATCCTCCCGACCGACGATCACATCACGCCCGACGGGCGCGTGATGGAAGTCCTCAGCGAGCATCTCTGCCAGGGCTGGCTCGAAGGCTACCTGCTGACCGGGCGCCACGGCCTGTTCTCCTGCTACGAGGCGTTCATCCACATCGTTGACTCGATGTTCAACCAGCACGCCAAGTGGTTGAACACGACGCGACACATCCCCTGGCGGAAGCCGATCGCGTCGCTGAACTACCTGCTGACGTCGCACGTCTGGCGGCAGGACCATAACGGCAACAGCCACCAGGATCCGGGGTTCATCGACCACGTCGTCAACAAGAAAGCCGACGTTGTCCGCGTCTACCTCCCGCCTGACGCGAACACATTACTCTCGGTGGCCGACCACTGCTTGCGCAGCCGCAACTACGTGAACGTGATCATCGCCGGCAAGCAACCGGCGCCGCAGTGGCTGAGTGTCGACGCCGCCGATGCCCATTGTACGGCGGGGCTTGGCGTGTGGGAGTGGGCGAGCACCGACGGTGGGCGCGACCCCGATGTGGTGCTCGCCTGCGCCGGCGATGTCCCGACGCTGGAACTGCTCGCCGCAACGTCGATCCTCCGCGAGCGACTCCCGGCGTTGCGGGTGCGCGTGGTCAACGTGGTGGACCTGATGACGCTGCAGCCCGAGCTCGAGCACCCGCATGGGCTGAGCGACGAGCAGTTCGATGCACTGTTCACCACAGAGAAGCCGATCGTGTTCGCCTTTCACGGATACCCGTGGTTGATCCACCGATTGACCTACCGGCGCAAGGGCCACGGCAACCTGCATGTGCGCGGTTACAAGGAAGAGGGGACGACGACCACGCCATTCGACATGACGGTGCTCAACGACATCGACCGGTTCGATTTGGTGATCGACGTGATCGCGCGGGTGCCGAAGCTGCGCGGCGACGCCGCCGCGGCGCGGCTGACGGCGTGGTGCGAGGCGAAGCTTGCCGAGCACACGGCGTACGTGCGCGAGTACGGGGACGACATGCCGGAGGTGAAGGACTGGCGGTGGGGCGGCGGCGCGGGCCGTCCGGCGTAGGCGCGTTGCCTAACGGTAGTTGAACCGCAGAGAACGGCCGCGGGGGCCGAGGTTCGGGATGACCGGCCGTTAAGGGCTTTGAGGGCGTCAGGCGAGATTGTCTCGCCTGACGCCCCCAAAAGCAAACAAAATTACATGGCTTTTTTGCCGGCGCGCGACCGCGAAGCTCAAATCCGCGGTCGTTCTCTGTGGTTCAACCCCGCGGTCGCAACGCCGCCGTTCTCGCGTCGCCTAACGCGGCACCATCGCCCGCGTCATCTGCGACCCGAGCAGGCGTCGCATCGTTCCGCGAGCCGCTGTCCCCGCCGCCGCCTGGTCCGGCGTCATGTTCATCGTCTTCTGCATGAGCGGCCGAACGCGGTCATTGAGACCATCGAGCGCACCCATGTTGGCGTAGGTCACCGTCAGGTAGATGTCCGGATCGTCGAGATGCCGGGGCTCGACGGTGAGCACCCCCCAATCCAGGATGATCCCCGCCGCCTTCTCGGCGTTCATCTGCTTGGCGTAGTCGCCGAATAGGTACTTCATGTAGTTCGCCGTCTGGCCAGGGTTCGTTCGGATGGAGGATACGACCACCACCGGGCCTTCCTTGTACGGCTCCTGCCCCATCTGCATTCCGGCCATCGCCTGTGCACCGGCGGTCGCCGAGCCTAACGCGACGAGTACGGCGACAGCGGATCCAGCGAGGTAACGCTTCATTGCGGCCTCTCGAGTGGAGCGTGAGGAGCGCGGCGGTGCAACGGAGGGGTGGCGAGCCGTGCCCGGTGAATCGACATCGTCGCGGCGCGACGATTCCCGCTGGAGATACGAGTTCGGGGAGCGAAGAGCAAGGGTTGCCGCGCTGCCGGCCGCCTGGCCAGGCCGGGAGACGATCGCTCGGCAACGGTCAATGGCGTCGCCGTGTCTGACGGATATCGGTGCGCCGATCCACCTTTATCGTGCGCCAGCGCCGCAAGCGAAGGCGCGGTCCGTCGACCACTGAACCTTCTGTCTCCATGATCGAGTTCCTCAGCGGCCGCGTGGACTGGTGCGGCAGCTTCCGCGCACTGTTCGCGTGCACCCGCTTGGTGGCCGTTATCGGCGGATGTGCGCTTGCGGCGACGACGCTCGCCGCGCAGTCACCTTCGGCTGCCGACGTGATCCGCGGCCGCGTGACGGATGACTCGTCGCGCGCGGTCGTCGCCGCAACCGTCATCGTCACCCGCGGCCCCGATCGCGCAATCGAGCAAACGGTAACCGACAGCGCCGGTACGTACTCCGTTCGCTTCGAGCCGGGTACAGGCGACTACCTCGTATACGTCAGTGCGACCGGCTACCGGACGGCGCGGCGCCGCGTGCAAAGGCAGGGCGCTGAGGTCACGCTCGTCGCCGACTTCCGCCTTGCCAGCGATGCCGCGCTGCTCGCCGAGATCAAGGTTCGGGGGACGAAGCCGGTGCGCGCCGACAACGACGCCAACCCGTACAACCCGGAAACCGGTTCGTCGGAGAAGTACAGCGACGGCGTCGCCGGACAGCTCAGCCCCACGGCTGCGGGCGACCTGAATGCGACCGCGGGCACGATGTCGGGTGTCACGGTCACCCCTAACGGTCCATCGATCCTCGGCGCCGGCGCCGGGTCGAACCTGACGACGCTGAACGGGATGGGAATGGCGGCGACCAGCATCCCGCGCGCGGCGCGCACCGAGACCCGCGTCACCGGAACGACGTTCGATGCGACCCGCGGCGGGTTTGCCGGCGCCAACATCGATGTCCGGTTGTCAGGTGGTGACCGCTTCTATCAGCGCCGCAACGCATTCATCACGCTCGATCCGCGGCAGCTTCAGTTGACCGACGCCGTCGGGCGGGCAGCGGGGGTTCCAGCGGGCGGCCTTCGGGCGAGCGTCGGCGCCGATGGAGAGTTGATCCGGCGTGCGCTGACCTACAACGCAGCGGTCGACGTCGCGCGAGCAATCAGCACCCCAGCCACCCTGCTCGACGCGGGCGACGCGACGTTGATCAGCGCCGGCGTCGCACCCGATTCGGTCGCGCGGCTGCTTGGCGTCGCGGCGCCGTTCGGACTGCTCACCGCTGGTCGCGTGCCCGCCGATCGGCAGCGCGTCG
>JBKJQR010000295.1:0-4886 GCA_046593895.1 Gemmatimonadaceae bacterium
TCGGCTTTCTCGCAGCCGAGGCGCGTGCCTAACGCGTCGAAGAGCTGGAGCGACAGCTTCCGGACGTGGCTGGCGTGCGGCTCGTCGAAGTGGCAGCGCTCGCCGAGCTCACGAACCGAGCGCTCACGCGCGTCACCGGGATCGGCCGCGGCGGGGCGAACACGGGCGGCGTCGAGCAGCAGCCCTTCGCGAATGCCGTAGCGCGAGACGACCAGCTCGCGCGCGTCGAGCCGAGCCACCACTTCAGCCGCCACGCAGAGCCCGGCGAGGATGATGTCGGCCCGCTCACGATTGAGTCCTGCCATCTTCAGGCGCTCGCCCGGCGACATCGCGACGAGCGCGTCGATGACCTGCTCGAGTTCCGCGCGACTGACCTTGGTCGCGTGCACGGTGCGCGCCGCGACGACGTCGTTCCGGGCAAGATGCATCCCGGCGAGGTTGGTGAAAGTGCCACCCGATCCGATGACCTGTGCGCCGCGCCATTCGCGCGCCGGCATCCGGCGCCGGAGCTCGGCGCGAACCTCGCGCCGCAGCTCGGCCACGTCGCGCCGTCGGGGCGACATCCCGAGGAATTGCTCGGTGAGCCGGACGGCACCGAACGGAAAAGAGAGTAGTCGGTCGACCACTCCGCCCGCGCTCAGCGCCAGCTCGAGCGAACCACCGCCGATGTCCATCACCACGGTGCGACCGACGGCGAGGTCGAAGTGGGCGATCGCGCTGAGGAAACCGAGCCGCGCTTCCTCCTCGCCGGAGAGCAACTTGACGGAGAGCCCGGTGACGATCTTCACGCGCCGGAGGAACGCGGGCCCATTCGACGCGTCGCGGACCGCGCTCGTCGCGACCGCCTCGACACGCTCGGCCCCAGCGCTGCGGGCGAGCGCGGACATCCTGCCTAACGCGTCGACGGCGCGATCCATCGCCTCGGCGCTGAGTTCGTTGGTGGCTGCCATTCCGGCGCCGAGCCGCGGCGCCGCCTTCATTTCGTCGATGACACGAATGGTGCCGTCGGGCGAGACGTCGGCGACGATCTGCCGAATCGAGTTCGAGCCGATGTCGATAGCGGCGATGCGCGTTGCGCCGCGCTGGCGGCCGCCCGATCGGCGGCGCAGTGGACTCGTCGGGTTGGTCATCTCTGCTCCCTCGGTGGCTGCGCGCGCGGATTAAGTCAGGGAATAGTAGAGCATGTCGCGAGCCGTTCGCCCGGCGCGGACGGCGCGCCGTGACGCGCTCGTTACCGCACCGCGACGCCGGTGCGACGGTTGGCAACCAGCTTTGCCTCGTCGTTCCGAGACACCTGCCCCCGATACGGAGACTTTGTGAAAAATTGGTCACTTGCGGTGTTCGCTGCCGCGCTCGTCGTCGCCCTGCCGTCGAGCGCCCCCGCTCAGAATGTCGATCTGACCGGAGCCGGCGCAACATTTCCATATCCGCTCTACTCGAAGTGGTTCGACGCGTACGCGACGAAGACCGGCGTAAAGATCAACTACCAGTCGATCGGGTCGGGTGGCGGGATTCGCCAGCTGAGCGAGCAGACGGTCGACTTCGGCGCGTCCGACAGCCCGATGAATGACGCCGACCTGGCGAAGGCCAAGGGCGGTGCGGTATTGCACGTGCCCATGGTCATGGGCGCCGTGGTCATCACGTACAACCTCGCCGAAGCGAAGAAGCCTCTGCATCTGACGGGCGACGTCATCGCCGACATCTACCTCGGCAAGATCACAAAGTGGAACGATCCGCGGATCGCCCTCCTCAACCGCAGCGCGGCGCTGCCTAACGGCGACATCCTCGTCGTCCACCGTTCGGACGGCAGTGGGACGAGTTTCATCTTCACCGACTACCTGTCTGCCGTGAGCCCGGCGTGGTTGGCGGGTCCGGGGAAGGGAAAGGAGGTGCAGTGGCCGACCGGGATCGGCGCGAAGGGCAATGAAGGCGTTGCTGGCCAGGTAAGCCAGATGGCCGGCTCGATCGGGTATGTCGAGCTGGCGTACGCGAAGCAGAACAAGCTCTCGGTCGCCGAACTGCAGAACGCGGCTGGCCGGTTCGTCGCACCGAGCATCGAGTCGGTGACCGCTGCCGCGGCAGGCGTCGCCGCGAAGCTGCCGACCGATACAGACTACCGGCTGTCCATCGTCAATGCACCGGGCAAGGATGCCTATCCGATCTCGTCGTTCACCTGGCTCCTCGTCTACGGCAACATGACCGACGCGGTCAAGGCGAAGAAGCTGAACGCCTTCCTACGCTGGGCGTTGAAGGACGGACAGAAGCTCGCGCCGGCACTCGATTACGCGCCGCTCCCCGGCAACATGGTGAAGCAGCTGGAGAAGCGGATCGGGAAGCAGGTCAGCGGCTCTCCGCATGATGCTTGATCTGCTTACCCTCGGCGAGATAGACCGCGTCCTCGCCGATGTTGGTCGCGAGGTCGGCGACGCGCTCGAGGTTGCGGCTGACGAGGAGGACCTCGAGCGAGGGGTTGATGGTTCGCGGGTCAGCCATCATGTGGGTGAGCAGCACGCGGAAGACGGAGTTGTGCAGGGCGTCGACCTGGTCGTCCATCCGGCAGACGGCCCTGCCTAACGTTCCGTCGGCCCGGATGAACGCGTCGAGCGCATCGCTGAGCATCTGGCGCGCCCGGCGAGCCATGTCCTCGATTTGCGGCTGGAGCTCGAAGGTGCCGCCCCAGGCGGCGAGGCGCTGCGCCGACTGGGCGATGTTGACGGCGTGATCGCCGACGCGTTCGAGGTCGCTCGAAATCTTGATCGCTGCGATGATGAAGCGGAGGTCGCGCGCCATCGGTTGCTGGAGCGCGAGCAGCGCGACGGCGAGCTGCTCGACCTCCAGCTCGAGGGTATCCACTTCGTGGTCGCCGTCGATCACCGCGTCCGCCTTGGCGGTGTCGCGATGGACGAGCGATTCCACCGACAGGTCGATCAGCGCTTCGGCTTTCGCCGACATGTCGAGCATGCGCTGCTTGAGCGTCGCCAGCTGGTCGTGGAAGTGGCGAAAGCGAGTCTGGTCGGGCGCGGTCATCCGAATCTCCCGGTGATGTAGGCATCCGTGCGGTCTTCGCGCGGGCTGGTGAAGATGCGCTCGGTCAGTCCGACCTCGACGAGCTTCCCCATGAAGAAGAACGCCGTGTGGTCGGAAACGCGAGCCG
The DNA here is from genome assembly GCA_046593895.1 of Gemmatimonadaceae bacterium. Lineage (GTDB taxonomy): Bacteria > Gemmatimonadota > Gemmatimonadetes > Gemmatimonadales > Gemmatimonadaceae > JABFXC01. The sequence continues at coordinate 3,155 of JBKJQR010000295.1, forward strand.
CCTGCTGCAGGTTGTGAGTGACGATGACGACGGTGAGTTCCCGCTTCAGCTCGTAGAGCAACTCCTCGACCTTCTGCGTGGCGATCGGGTCGAGGGCGCTGGCCGGCTCGTCGAGCAGCAGCACTTCCGGCTCGTTGGCCAGCGCGCGCGCGATGCAGAGTCGCTGTTGCTGCCCGCCCGACAGGCCTAACGCGCTGTGGCGGAGCCGGTCCTTGACTTCGTCCCAGAGGGCGGCCCGGCGGAGGGAGCTCTCGACGAGGGCGTCGAGCTCGGCCCGGGTGAGCCGACCGTTGATGCGCGGCCCGTAGGCCACGTTCTCGTAGATCGACTTCGGAAACGGATTCCAGCGCTGGAAGACCATCCCCACGCGCTGCCTGAGCGCGGTCGCATCGATGCCCCGATCGTAGATGTTTTCACCGTCGAGGGTGATGCGGCCGCTGTGCCGGATCCCGGGCACGATGTCGTTCATCCGGTTGATCGAGCGGAGAAACGTCGACTTGCCGCAACCCGACGGGCCGATCAGCGCGGTCACCGCGCGTGCGGGGATGATCAGGCTGATGTCGTGCAGCGCCTGCTTGGCGCCGTACCAGAAGGAGAAGCTTCCGGCGGCGATCGTGCCCGGATGCGCCGCAGCGTTAGGCGGCGGATTGTCGGCGGCCCGTGCGGCGGACGGCGGAAAGCGGGTGACGGCGGTCATCCGAATCTCCCGGTGATGTAGGCCTCGGTGCGCTCGTCGGCCGGTGTGGTGAACAGCTTCGCGGTCGGTGCGAGCTCGATCAATTCTCCGGCGAGCATGAATGCCGTGCGGTCGGAGACGCGCGCCGCCTGCTGCATGTTGTGTGTCACGATCACTACGGTTACCTCGCGGCGCAGCTCGTAGACGAGCTCTTCGACCTTCTGCGTGCTTAGCGGATCGAGCGACGCCGTCGGCTCATCGAGGAGAAGCACCGCCGGATCGTTGGCGAGCGCGCGGGCGATGCAGAGCCGTTGCTGTTGACCGCCAGACAATCCGATCGCGCTCGTGCGCAGCCGGTCCTTCACCTCGTCCCAGAGCGCCGCGCGGCGCAGCGCCCGCTCGACGATCTCCGCAGTCTCGGCGCGCGACGGCGCGCCGCCATTGCCTCGTACGCGAAGCCCGGCCGCGACATTCTCGCGGATCGACATTGTCGGAAAGGGCGACGGCCGCTGGAAGACCATCCCGATGTGGCGGCGGAGCGCGATCGCGCTGACGCCTTTCGCGTAGATGTTGGTCCCCCGGAGCAGCACTGTCCCATCGACACGTGCGGTCGGCACCGTCTCGTGCATGCGATTGAGGCAGCGGAGGAGTGTCGACTTTCCGCAGCCTGACGGTCCGATGATGGCCGTGACCTCACGCTCCCGAAAGTCGACAGACACGCCGCGTACCGCGGGCTGCTCGCCGAACCATGCGGAAAGCCCATCGACCACAAGATCAGTCGGCGGCATTGCCGAAGCGGGCTCGCGTCGCAAGGCGGGCTGCGATGCTGAAGATGAGAACGAGACCGATGAGGACGACGGCGCCAGCCCAGGCGAGCGCGTGGGCTGACTCGTAAGGGCTGATCGCATAGTTGAAGATCTGGAGGGGGAGGGCAGCAATCGCCTCGTTCAGCGATGTCGACATGAACTGGTTGCCGAGCGCGGTGAAGAACAGCGGGGCAGTCTCGCCGGCGATCCTGGCGACGGCGACCAGCGCTCCGGTCACGATGCCCGCCGC
>JBKJQR010000024.1:0-8411 GCA_046593895.1 Gemmatimonadaceae bacterium
TCGACGACGTAGCCCTTCGTCAATCCGTCCATCATGTCGGTGAACAGCCCGGTCAGGCGCCGGCCGTTAGGCGTGCCGCCGTTGTTCATCGTGGTGGGCTCGGCCAGCTCTTCGATCCCCCTTCGGGTGACTGCGATGCCGTGCATGGTCCCCATCTGGTCCTGGTCGTGCCGGCAGCCGAGGATGGTGCCGTCGGGGAGGATGCGCTGGGCGATCGTGTTCGTGTGCGGCGGGTCGTTCACCGCGACGAACTCCCCATGCTTCGTGAGCAGGAAGCCGTGGGTGTTCACCGCGGGCTCGCCAGGCATCGCATACAGGCCGACAATGTCACCCGCCGGGCTAATGCCACGAGCGTCGGTCCGCGCTGCTCCTGGATAGTCGATGGTCGTGTAGGTGTCCCCCTCCCGCACGTAGCCGTGGGTGCGGGAGTTGGCGTCGGTGTAGCTCCCGACGATGTCGCCCCCGGCGTTTATCCCCCAGGCGAACGTCGCGATCGCGCCGGGCACGTCGACCGTCGCGTAGGCGAACGTCGCATCGAGGCTCGCCCCCTTCGTGAGTGACGGACCCGCGACCGGTGACCCGGGCCCTTCGATCGTGTCGGTGGCGCACGCGGTGAGCAGTGCGGCCAGAACAAGAGCGGTTCGGTGAGTGATGCTTCGCATTTCTACCTCTGGCGTATCGGGGACTACGCGGCACGATGCCGCTGTGAGACTATGGAATCCACCTCATGACGCGCAAAGCGAATCGAAACCGGGCCATGCGCCAGGTTGCCACCGTAGCTGCGGGGGGCGTATCGTAGACCGATCATGCCTTCCGAAGGGTCTTTGCGTCAAGGTGGCACCAAGCCGGATGAACCCGGCCCTTCGGGCTCCCCCCCAGCCGCAGCCCTCCGGTGGGCCCGCGTGAAAGCGGTGTTTCTCGATGCACTGGAGTTGCCGGGAAGCGAGCGCGCCGCATTCGTCCAGACCGCGGCGGGCGAAGACCTGGCGCTTCGCCTCGAGGTCGAATCACTGCTCGCCAACGACGCCGAAGCCGGCAGCTTCTGCGAGGTCCCGGCCGCCGCAGTCCTTGGCGGCGACGCGCGGGCTGACGTCCCATCGTCGCCGAAGCTGGCGCCGGGCGAACGCATCGGAGATTACGAGATCGTGCAGTTCATCGCCGTCGGCGGAATGGGCGAGGTTTATCGCGCGCGCCACGTCCTGATCGAACGCGACGTCGCCATCAAGATGGTGCGACCCGAGCTCGCCGACGACGCAGCGCGGCGGCGGCTGCTCCGCGAGGCGAGGCACGCCGCGCTCCTCTCGCACCCGAACATCTGCACCGTCCACGATGTCCACGTTGCGGATGGCGTGCCCTTCATCGTGATGGCGTACGTCGCCGGCCCGCCGTTGAGCGAGGTCATTCGCCACGCCGTCCCTCCGCTCCGCGACGCCATCGGTTACAGCGCACAGGTCGCCGACGCCCTCGCGTACGCACATGCCCACAGCATCATCCATCGCGACCTGAAGAGCGCGAACATCGTGATGAGCGCGGCAGGCCAACCGATCGTGCTCGATTTCGGCCTCGCCCGCGAACTGCCTGACGGTGCAGTCGCGCAGTCACAGGGGGCGACACTCACTGCGGCCGGAGAACTGGCGGGGACGCTGAGCCACATGGCGCCCGAAGTGCTGCGCGGGGGACGCGCCGACGTCCGGAGCGACATCTGGTCGTTAGGCATCCTGCTCTACGAGCTGGTCACCGGAGTACTGCCCTTCCGCGGCCGGACGCCGTTCGAAACGAGTGCAGCGATCCTTGGGCAGTCGCCGGCGCCGATGCCGCGTCGCGTCCCGCTCGCGCTTCGCTTGCTGATCGAGCGATGCCTCGCCAAGGATCCTGATGCGCGGTACCAGCGCGCCGACGCCGTGCGCGACGCGCTCGATCGCGTGCGTCGCCGCCACGGTGCGCTCCTCGTCGCCGGCTTGCTGCTCTCGCTGCGCCGGCGGACGATCGCAGTCGCCGCCGCCATGCTCCTGCTGGTCGCGGTGCTGGTCACCGCCGCAGTCGAGTTCCGTGCACGCCTCAACACCGCGCTCAGCGCGCCCGTGTCGACGCTCGCGTTTCTTCCGTTAGGCAACGCGACAGGCGATCCGCGGGCCGGCTACTACGCCGACGGCATCACCGACGCGCTGACCACAGAGCTCGGCGCCGCCGGAGACATGCGGGTGCTGTCTCGCTCGTCGGCGACGCGCGCCGGAGCGGGCGCGAACAGCAGTGCCGCCGTCGGGAGGACGCTGGGAACGGATGTCGTGGTCGCAGGCCGACTGCTTCGCTGGGGGAGACGTGTCGTCGTGGCGGTGCAGTTGGTTCGCTCCGCCGACGGGCGTGTCATCTGGTCGGACCGCTTCGAACGCGACGGGAGCGAGGTCCTCGCGCTCGAAGCTGACGTCGTTAGCGAACTGACGCGCGCCATGCGAGTGACACTCCGACCCGGTGCGCGAGAGCGCATCGCCGCCGTGCGCGCGGTGTCGCCCGCTGTCTACGAGGAGTACCTCAAGGGGCGGTACGAGTGGAACAAGCGAACGCAGGCTTCGCTGCAGGCCGCGATCGCACACTACACGCGCGCCATCGAGCTGGACCCGACCTACGCGCCGGCTCACGCCGCACTCGCCGACTGCTTCAACCAGCTCGGCACTGTATTGCTTGGTGGCGGATCGCCGCAAACGCTCCGGCCACGAGCCGCTGCGGAGGCGATGGAGGCGCTGCGGATGGATCCATCGTCCGCCGAGGCGCACGCCGCACTCGGCTACGTGTTGCATTACGATTGGCGGTTCGGCGACAGCGAGCAGGAATTCCGCCGCGCCGTCGAGCTCAACCCCAGCTACTCGATGGGCCACATCTGGTACGCGAACCTGCTGATGTCGCGGCAGCGCATGCCGGAAGCACTGACGCAGGTGTTCGCCGCCCGCGAGCTCGATCCATTTTCGCTGATCGTGAACACCAATGTCGGCTGGATACTCGACCGGGCCGGCCGTCATGCCGACGCGATCGTCCAGTTTGAACACACGCTCGCACTCGACTCGAACTATGCGCAGGCGCGGTGGCGACTGGCCGATGCGCTTCTCCACGCCGGGAGAACGCCTGAGGCAATCGCCGAGGGGCAGCGCGCGGTCGCGCTGTCCGATTCCGCTCCCTTGTCGCTGCTGCTGCTGGCCAGCGTCGAGGCGCGCGCTGGCCGGCGGGTACCCGCCATGCGCCTGCTCCGGGTCGCGCGCGCCCGTGCTGGCACGCAGTACCTTCCCGCCGCCTCGGTCGGCGGCGTGTTCGCCGCGTTAGGCGAGATCGACAGTGCCATGGTCTGGGTCAGGAAGGCGTTTGCGGAGCGATCGAACTCGATCGTCTATCTCGCCGGTGGATTCGACAACCAGGCGCTGCGCCGGGACCGGCGCTTCCAGGCACTACTCGCCCGCGTCGGACCCGAATGACGGCGGACGGCGACCCGTCGCGCGACGTCGATGTAAGTGTGCTGCTCGCGCGCTGGTCGGGCGGCGACCGGGATGCACTCGACCAGCTGATGCCGCTGATCTACACCGAATGCCGGCGGATTGCAGCGCGACAGCTGGCTGCCGAACGCAGCGACCACACGCTCGACCCGACAGCGCTCGTCCACGAGCTGTACCTGCGGCTGATCGGTCAGCGCGGCGCGACATGGGAAAATCGCGCGCAGTTCTTCGCGGTCGCGGCGCGGTTGATGCGACGAATCCTCGTCGACCACGCGCGCGCGCACCACGCGGGCAAGCGTGGCGGCGACGCGTTCTTCGTTTCGCTCCGCGCGGCCGGCGACACCCCTACCGAAGCACACGCTGTCGACGTGATGGCGATCGACGCCGCACTCGAGCGACTCGGCGCGCTCGATCCCGAGCAGGTTCGGATCGTCGAACTGCGCTATTTCGCCGGGCTGACCGTCGAAGAGACGGCGCAGGTGGTCGGACGCTCGGCGCGGACCGTCAAGCGGGAGTGGCAGCTTGCCCGGGCATGGCTCTACCGCGAGCTGCGAGAGGATGGCGAGGAATGATCGCGGTCCGCCGGTTCACGAAGCACGCATCGCCGTCCGCCCGTTCACGCATCACGCATCGTCCTCACCGTCGCCACCAGGTTTTCCTTCGCGTACTCGCCACGCGACACCCACGCCGAGAACGGCTCGCGCCCGAGCAGCTCGCGACGGATTGCGCTGTCGTCCCAGCCGCGGGCGATCCGGTCGTCGATCGACGCGATCAGCGCCTCGAGCCAGTCGGCCTTGAGTCGCAGCGCCGCCGCTGGCTTCGTGACGAGCCCGCGGTGTGCGTCGAAGAAGCGCAGCGGCTCGAGCGCAGCGACGCGGCGCAGCGTCGTGACGAGCAGGCGAGGATCTTCCGCGGGATGCGCGACCTTCACTCGAACGCCGAGAAAGAGGTCGCCGCCGAACACCGTCCGCCGTTCGGCGTCCCAGACCACGTGATGATCGGCGGAGTGCCCCGGCGCCGGCACGAGCTCGAGACCGGGTACCGGTTCCGCCGCAGTGAAAGCGCCTAACGGCAAGGGCGAGCCCCAGACGACGCGGCGATAGAACGGAATCGGCGCAGCGGGTCCGATCAGCTGCGCCGTCTCGCCTGACATCGCCAGCGGGATGCCGGCCGCGGCGAGCGCGCTCGCCCCGCCGCTGTGGTCTTCGTGGTGATGCGTGAGCAATGCGGCGACCACCCCGCGTGACCGGGCGAGCCGGGCGACTGTCGCGGCAGCGGCCGGAAATCCGCTGTCGATCAGTGCGCCGCGATGCAGGTACACACTCACTTCGTAGCCGGCGGCCCGGCTTCGCCAGTGCGACAGCCGCACGCGGGTGACGCCGTCGTGCGACTCGAAGAGCAGCGGAAACGTCACCGCTGTCGCCCGGCGTTCACCGTTAGGCGGGCCAGCGTCTGCCCCACAGCGACTACTTCGCCTTCCCGCGCGGGGTGTTGCCCCGTCGCGTCCAGATCTGGATCAATCCGCACGAGCTGCCCGACTGATATTCCGCTGGCACCTCCGACGGCCCGCGGTAGACGGCCATCCCGGCGATGTCCTCGGGACGGGCCAGCAAGTCGATGTCGCCCGCGTCGCCAGCGAGGCGCATGCCGTCAACGACGATCCCCGGCTGACAGGCCCCGTTGAAGGTGCTCGCACCGCGGATCTGGATGTTGGCGCCGCTCCCCGGAGGACCGCCGTTGTAGACGGTCACACCCGGCGCGCTTCGCAACAGGTCGCTCGTGTTGAACGGCTGCCGGTTCTCGATCGTCTCGCGATCGATGAAGAAGCCGAATCCGCGCTTCTTCGCATCCATGAATTCGCGCGTCGCGCGATCGTAGACGACCTCGCCCTTCACTTCGACCGTCTGGAGGATGCGCGCCGCCGAATCGAAGCGAACATCGAAACGCAGGGCGCGCTTCGATGACAGCGTGACGCTCCGCGCGATCGGGACGAACCCGATCGCCCGCGCTTCGAGCGTCTGCGTTCCACCGGGAAGATTGATCAGCGTGTATGCACCGGCCGCATCGGCCACCGTCTCGATGTCGGTTCCCCGCAATGCCACGCGGGCACCGGGCAGCAGGCCGCCTGACGGCGCGCGAACGATTCCACTCACCCGCGCCGCACCACGACGAACGGGACCCGATGCAGCCGAGGCGACCGCGGTGTCGGCGACGTCGAGCGAGAGTTCCTGCACTGCAACGCGCCGCGGCAGCACCGCGACGTTGACCGAGCCGGTCGTCGCATTCCCGAGGCGCGCCCAGACGCTGAGCGTCCCATCCGTTGGCAGGCCGCAGAGGCTGAAGTGACCGTTAGGGTCGGTCGTCGCCCGGACCGTTGGCGTGGAGCGGACCATTCCCCGCGAACTGAAGCTGATCTCGAACCACTGTGCCGTGACCACCGCACCGGCGACCGGCTCCGGCCGCTCAGCCTGAACGACCGTGCCGAGCAACAACCCGGAAGAGTCGGCGTTCGCGATGCGTCCCCCGCAATGCAGCGCGATCACTCGCCGCGTCCCCGGAATCCCGAGTTCGACGTCGGTCCGCGCACCCGCGACACTGATCGACTTCACCGGCCCGTTCAGCCCAAGCTCGTCCAGCCGCGAGTGAAAGAAGGTGATCAGATACATCCCGGCGGGAACGTCGGTGACCCGGAAAAAACCGCTCGAATCCGAAACCGCCGAGAACGAAACCCCCTTGGTGACGTCGGTTTTCAGCACGACCTGGACGGAGGCGTCGGCCAGCGGCCGCGTCACCGTCGAGTCGAAGATGTACCCGACGATGATCCCTTTCGCCGTGGGCGCGGTCGTCGCCGCGGGCAGCGCGGGTTGCTGCGCGGCGGCCGCGGTGGCAAGCAAACTGGCGGCGCAGACGGCGCCTAACGAACGAAAGATGAGACGCATTGATGAGGTCGAGGGTCGGGGCTGAATGCGATACCCCGGTAATTCCGCGCCGTTCGCTGCGGGACGCAAGAGTTTACGCGCTCGCCGGGTTTGCGGCCCCGCCCCGGCCGGCTTAGATTTCGCACTAGCAGAACGCAAGCGCCCGGCCCACCCGCCGGGCGCTCCCCTTTTTATGTCGCCATGGGTTCTGGCGACGGCGGCGCAGCTCCCGCGCCGACAGACGCGCGCGATGCGCTCGCGACACGCAGGCGGACAAGATGATCGAAGAACTGAAGGCACGGCTACACGGCGAAGTCGAGGTGCTGCAGCACGAGCTCAACGTCGTCCTCCCCAACGAGATCCGGAAAGCGGTCGAGCTGGGCGACCTCCGCGAGAACAGCGAGTACAAGGCGGCGCTGGAGCGACAGCAGTTCGTCCGTGCGCGCCTGAGCCAACTTCGCGAGCGCCTGTCGCGCCTGGCTTCAATCGACATCAATCAGATCCCGACCGACAAGGTCGGACTCGGATCATCGGTTGTCGTCGAAGATCAGAAGACCAAGACGCGCGAGACGTACACGCTGATCTTCGGCGACAACTTCGAGTTCGACGACCGTCAGGTGAGCATGGCCTCGCCGATCGGGAGCGCGCTGCTCGGCAAGTCGATCGGCGAAGTCGCGTTCCTCCGCCTGCCGACGATGACCCGCCAGCTCAAGGTCATGGAGTTGAGGACGATCCACGACGGGCTCGCCGACGCGGTGAAGTAGCGCCTCCGTGATGGCGTCGGGGATGGCGGCGCCGATCCGGGAACCGTAGCTTCAAGGTTCCACTTACGGAGTATACGATCATGCGCACCGCGTTGATTTGTGTCGGACTCCTGCTTCCGGTTGCATCCCTGCATTCGCAGGCGATGAAAGGAAACAAGCCGCACGCCGCCCATGCGGCCGCAATGGCGAGCGTGTTCATGCCTGACGGCATCACATGGGGCCCGGCGCCCGGCGCCCTTCCCGCCGGAGCGACCGCCGCCGTGCTCGAGGGCAATCCCATGAAGGGCGGGCCGTTCACGATGCGCCTCCACATGCCGGCGGGCTACAGGATTCCCCCACATTTTCACCCGGCGACGGAACATGTCACCGTCATCAGCGGCTCGTTGAAGTTCGGCATGGGTGACACGTTCGACGAAGGGCAGATGAAAGCGGTGCCGGCCGGAACGTTCGCGGCAATCCCACCCCGCATGCATCACTTCGCGATGGCAGAGTCGGAAACGGTGCTCCAGCTGCACGGGATGGGTCCGTGGCGCATCGTCTACGTCAACAGGGCGGACGACCCGCGGATGGCGAAGGACAAGCACTAGCCACTTCGTGCGGACGGCGTTGCCGGCACGTTAGGCAACGCCGTCCACTCACCGCTTATCGCGATCGCGAATCACTCACGCGTCGATCCCGAACAGCCGCTCCGCTTCCTTGTCGTAGGCGGCGATCGCCGCGCTCCGCGCCACGGCATCCCACCCCAGCCGCTCGCCGACAATCCGCGCCGCGACGGGGGCGACCGCGCGACCGTGGTCGCCGGTCTCGAACGCCACCTTGGTGCGACGGACGAGCAGGTCCGTGAGGGTCAGCGCGAGCTCGCTGTCGACACCGTAGGCCAGCTCGGCGCCGATGTAAGGCAGGCCGCTGACAAGCGGCGCGCTGAGCAAGGCGTCGCGCCGAGCCAGCGCCCACACGGCACCCCAGCGATTTCCATAGGCGTGCACCAGATGCTCGGCGCGCGTCGAACTTCCGGTCGCCTGCAGCGCACGCTCCATCTCCTGCTCGAGCGAATCCATGTCACCACCGGGGAGTGCGACTTTCGCCGTCGCGCTCTCGCTGTCGGTATTCCCGAGCTCATGCTCGACGACATCGACGACTTCGGCCGACATCGCCCGATACGTCGTGAGCTTCCCGCCGGTGACCGAGACGACACCGCGATCGCTCACCGTGATCTCGTGCTCGCGCGACGCGCCGGCGGCGTCCTCGCC
>JBKJQR010000189.1:0-4497 GCA_046593895.1 Gemmatimonadaceae bacterium
CGCTCGCGGCGAATGGGAGCGTACAGCAAATCACCGCGAGCGCAACGCGGCTGCGTGAGGAAGTGTTCATCGTGAAGCCTCCGAAGGTGCCGACGACTGCGCCATCGCGGTCGTACCGATGGACCATACAGGCGGCTCCCTTACAGCCGGATGACAGCCTGGCCCACGCGCTCCCTTTTCAACGCGGGAGCTGCGGTGCGAAGTCGCAGGCGATGCGCGTCACCGGGCCGACACAGCGTTTCGCGCGCGCGAGCGCGTCGTCAATCGTGCGAAAGCCCACGTCCGCGCTCGGCATCTCGACGTGCGGCCAGTCCCAGCTGCGATCGGGTCGCCCGATGATGCGGAATTCGTCGCCGCGATAGCCGACGACCCAGCGCCGAAAGGCCACCCAGCGCCGACGCGTCCGCTGGTGCCGCAGCACACCGTCGCCGACGACGATGTCGAGCGCCCGCCCGTACGAGTGCAGCGAGGTCAGGGTATGCGTCCGGCCATGACCGCGCGCCATCAGGTACGCTTCTGCGTTAGGCGTGCGGTACGTCTCACGAACCGTGATCGCGAAGCCGGCTCGCCGTGCGGCCACCAGCATCGCGTCGACGTCGCCGCGAATCGCCGGATCGAGCAGCGCGGTCGATCGTCGTGGCTGCCGGTCAGCGGCGGCAAACCGCGCCGGCGGGATCGTCCGGATGCGACGTTCGAGATGATCCCACGATTCACCGCGTCGCCGCGTCGAGACAAAGCCGATGCGGTATGAGTTGACGTAGCAGCGCGCGCACCGTTTGACCTGGGTGTCATACTTCAGCAGTCGGTCCGCGCTCGAATCGGAGAGGTACAGCCGCGATGGATCCTCGATGCCGTAGGCGTTGCGCAGCAGCGTCCGCTCGTCCCCGCTGAAGCGGCGCCGCACGTAATGCGGAATGCCCCGCGCGTCAACGCCAGCGTACGGCGGAATGACGCCGCGGTCCACGGCGCTCTGCGCAGCGAACGGCCGCGCAGCTGTCAACGACCCAAGGAGGAGCGCCAGTAGCAGCCGGTCGACCATTCGAACGTCTGGCCCGCGCACCTGCCTAACGCTCGGCGCGCAGCGCCGGCGCGACCGCGTCGCGCCAGATCACGTAGCCCGCCGGGGTCATGTGCAGCGAGTCGGCGCGAAAGAGTTCGGGACGGGGGCGACCGTCGGGCCGGAGCATCGGCGTGTAGACGTCGACGAAGGTCGCCATCGTGTCGCGGGTGACGATCGCCTCGAGCAGCGCGTTCGTCTCGCGAACCTTGTCGATGAGGTTCCAGCGGGAGGGGCTCGGCTTCACCGCCAGGCAGATCACGCGCGTCATCGGCAGCGTCGTCCGGACGCGGCCAAGGAACTCGGCCACGTCACCGGCGATTCGCGCCGGCGTGCGTCCCTCGAGCAAATCGTTGTCGCCCTCGTAGAGGACGATGGCGCGCGGGTGATAGCGGAAGACGACGCGGTCGGCGTAGCGCAGCACGTCGTCCATCCGCGATCCGCCGAATCCACGATTGAGCACCGGCAATCCGGGGAAATCGGTCGCCAGCGACTCCCACATCCGGATCGACGAGCTGCCGACGAACAGCACCGGCGCCGCGGGCGGGGGCGTCATGCTGTCCGCATGCGCGAAGGCGCGCAGCTCGGACGACCACCGCGCACTGTCGGGGAGCGGCTTGAGCTCGGCGACGGCGACCGGCCGCGGCCCGGTGGTCGGCCGACCGGGTGTGGCACACGCGGCGACCGTGCAGAGTGCGGCGAACCAGAACGACGATGGGCGGAAGCGCATTCGAGTGACCGGTGAGGGAGCCGGAAATCTAGCGTCCGGCGATGTTTTGGATTCGCGACGTCAGGCGTGAGCACGAGCAGCGTGAACGCCGGCCCGCGCCCAACACCGCATTCTGCCGGGTTACTGTCCCTCGGGGAAGTCTGCGTCCTCGGTGGTGCGCGCCCACGCGTCGAAGTCCTTCTGCATGACATCGATTTTCCAGCGCGCACCCTTGAGCGCCGCCTTCCCGAGCAGCAGGTGCAACGGCGGCTCCTTCGCCTCGACGGCAGCGATGATCGCCTCGGCCGCCTTCACCGGATTGCCTGGCTGCTTGCCGCTGTAACCGCGGATGTTCCCCTGATTCTTCCCCGCCGTCTCGGCGTAGTCCGCGATCTGTACGGGCGCGTCGTTTGCCGAACGGCCCGCCCAATCGGTGCGGAATCCGCTTGGCTCGACGATCGTAACCTTGATTCCGAGCGGCGCGACTTCCATCGACAGTGCCTCGGAGAGTCCAACGACCGCGAACTTGGTCGCGTTGTAGTAGCCGACCCCCGGGAAGGCGCGCAGCCCGCCGATCGATGCGATGTTGACGATGTGGCCACTGCGCCGTTTCCGCATCCCGGGGAGCACGACGTGGATCATCCGCGCCAGGCCGAAGACGTTGATCTCGAACATCCGCCGCACTTCACTCTCTTCGCTCTCTTCGATCGCACCGAAGTAGCCGATGCCGGCGTTGTTGACGAGGACATCGATGCGCCCGAACGCCTGCTCCGACTGCCTAACGGCCGATTCGACGTCGTCGCGATTGGTCACGTCGAGCTTGACCGCGATCGCCTGGCCCGCGCGGCCAGCCACGAGATCGGCGACGCTGTCCGGATCGCGGGCGGTGACGACCGCGCGGAAGCCGCGGTCGAGCACCGCGCGGGCCAGCTCGCGGCCAAATCCTGTCGAGCAGCCGGTGATCAGCCAAACAGGCGTGTTCGATTCAGTCATTCGAGAATTTCCCCGGTGAATTGGTGGGCAAGATCACCCACGCTCAATGCAAGAGCTGTGGCAGGATCGCCGGGTTAAAACCCCGGCCGGTGTCTTGCCATTAACGGGACGGTTGCCCTGTCGCGTTCCAGGCGCGAAAATCCACCATGTTCCTCAAGACAACTTCGGAGCCTGATCGGATGCGGATGCGCTGTGCTCTCGTCACCACTATCGCCTGCTTCGCAACACTCACCGCCGCCTGCGCGGGAGGGGCGAGCAAGGGCGTCACGCCCCCGGTCGACACGACGCGGACCACCGGGTTCAAGAATCCGGTCCTCGACCAGGACTTCCCCGACCCGTCTGTCCTCAAGGCGGGTGCGACGTTCTGGGCGTACGCAACGCAGACGTTCAACGGGAGCGGGCGAATCAACATACAGGCCGCAAGCTCGCCGGATCTCGTGCACTGGACTGTGAGCTCCGATGCGCTACCGACGAAGCCGGCGTGGTCCACTCAAACGTGGAATTTCTGGGCGCCGCACGTGATTTATGCGGCGGAGAAGTCGCAATACCTGATGTACTACTCGGCGGCCGCCGACACGAGCGGAATGTGCATCGCCATCGCGACGTCGCCGGTTCCGCAGGGACCGTTCACCGATGTCGGTGCGCCACTGATCTGCGGCCCCGGGTTCTCGCACATCGACCCGATGGCGTTCGACGACCCGATCAGCGGGAGGCACTACCTCTACTGGGGCTCCGACCGGCAGCCGATCGTCGTTCGCGAGCTCGACGCCGACCGGCTGCATTTCTCCGGTGGCTCGGTCGAAACGCCGGTGCTGCGGCCGAGCACCACCGCACCGTACGAGAACCTGGTCGAGGGGCCCTGGGTCATCAAGCGTGGCGACTTTTATTATCTCTTCTATTCGGGGAACGACTGCTGCACGCTGCCCAATCCCCACTACGCCGTCCTCGTCGCCCGCGCGGCGTCCCCGACCGGGCCGTTCGAAAAGCTCGGGCAGGCATCAGGCACCGGGAACAGCGTGATCCTCGACGCCGGCGATTACTTTCGCGGCCCCGGTCATAACGCGATCATCACCGACAGCAATGGCAATGACTGGATCGTCTACCACGCCGTCGATCCGGTCAATCCGACGCTGACCGATGGCAATAGCGTCAGGCGGCCGATGCTGATCGACCGTATCAAATACCTGACGACGGGCTGGCCGTATGTCGAGGGCGGACATCCGACCCACAGCTTCGTGACACCACCAGTCGTGACGCCATGAGCGCAGGGTCGCGACGATGAACCGCGCTCCATGGGCCGCGCTCACTCTCCTGGTGGTCGCTGGGGGGTGCACCCACGACACGCATCGCGCCGACACCACTGCGGCTGGACCACCAGCATCACTCGCTGACTCGGCGGTGTCGCTGCCGGCCGCTCGCCGGCGCGACAGTACCGCCGCGCCCAGCAGAGCCAGGGTAACGGCCGGGCAGGCCAGGGTGCCTAACGGCGCAGCAACCGCCCCGGCTCCCATACTCGCCGGCACTCGCGCCGCGGTTCCGCGGAGTACGCGTGCCGCAACGCCGCCGATCGTCGACTCGGCGCGCGGAGAGGTCGGGCCAGCCGTCCCGCCGGTGGCGGCTCAGACGACGTCGACTCGGCGCGCGGAGAGGTCGGACCAGCCGTCCCGCCGGTGGCGGCTCAGACGACGTCGGCTCGGCGCGCGGAGAGGTCGGACCAGCCGTCCCGCCGGTGGCGGCT
>JBKJQR010000173.1:0-9716 GCA_046593895.1 Gemmatimonadaceae bacterium
ATCCGCCCGCCGTGCTGTCGATCGCGACCGCGACCAGCAGCGGCAGATCACCGGGGAAGCGCAACTCACCTTCCCAATGGCCGCGAAGAGAGTGCGCGTCAGCGTCGCGAGTGTCACCGGCGCGTGCGCCAGCGTACGCGCCAGCATGCGCACAGGCGACCAGGACGAGCGCTGGCATGCTGAACTTCGCAAGACGAACATCGAGCACGTGTTTACGCATCAAGAGCATTGGTGCCTCGGAAGCCGCGGGGCGGTAGGAGCTCGCCGAGGTGAGGAGCATGGGAAGGGGAAGCTGGTGTCGATCCCGGGCTTGGGAAAGCTCCGCGATTTATAGAGATCCCTCACGAGCGATAGAATGCACTGAGCGCCGCGGGCACTGGCGTGTTCGGCAACTCCGGAAACCGTCGGCGTACAGCTGAATCGTCGAAGGTCATGTCGTGCGTGTCCATCATCACCGCCGCGGCGGTGTGCCGCGCAAACGATGGCTTGAACGGGCGGGCGAGCACCGACAGCGCACGCAGCACAGCGCGCGGAATGTGGCGAGCATTGCTCGGCTTCCCGAGTGCCTCGCCGACCATCGTCGCAAATTCGCGGAAGCTCGAGTTGGAGGATCCGCCGATCTCGATGATCTGACCGCGCAGGGCGGGATCTGTCACCACGCGCTCGATCAATGCGGCGACGTCGGTGACCGAGACGAAGTTGATCGGATTCTCCCCACGACCGAAGATGGGGACGCGCCCGGATTTGAGCAGTGCCGGCCCCATGATGCCCGCCCACGTCTCGACGAATGCGGTGGCGCGCACGATGGTCCACGGCGCGCGGCTCGCCTGCAGATGCGCCTCCGCGGCGTGCTTGGCCCGAAAGAGATCGAGCGGACTGTCAGCCGCCGCGAGAACGGCGGACATCAGGATCACCGACGCGCCCTCCTCGGCCGCGGCGTCGATGAGGTTGATGTTGCCCATCCGGTCCACGGTCGCCGGCGAGACGGTGTCGTCGGAACCGAAGCCGTGCGCCGCGGCGACGACGGTCGTCGCCCCGCGAAATGCGACGCGCAGCGTGGTGATGTCGCGCAGGTCGCCGACGGCGATCTCGATGCCGGCGCCGCGAAGATGCGCCGCTCTTCCGGGATCGCGCGTGAGCACGCGGACGGGAATACCAGCCGCGCGCAAGCGCAACACCAGCGTTGTGCCGAGTATCCCGGTTCCCCCGGCGATCACGATCACG
This sequence comes from Gemmatimonadaceae bacterium, assembly GCA_046593895.1. Taxonomy (GTDB): domain Bacteria; phylum Gemmatimonadota; class Gemmatimonadetes; order Gemmatimonadales; family Gemmatimonadaceae; genus JABFXC01. The sequence continues at coordinate 1,225 of JBKJQR010000173.1, forward strand.
CGCTGCTCGCCAGGGGCGCCGCGACCGTGCGGCGCACCGCGTCGTCGACGGTCCCGCCGCCGCTCTCCACCGGCTCGAGGTAGAAGCGCGCCGCCGATGCGCGCCCATCGGCGACGGTGAACAGGATCACGCCGCGCATCAGGTGCGGCGACCCATCGCGTCGGGTGCCGCCCATCTCCCACTCCGACCACACGGTATCGCCATCGATGCTGCGGCGGATGATCCGCGCCGCAACGTCAGGCACGGCGGCGAAGATCTGCCCCCAGTTGCGGCGGACCTGTTCCCGCCCGTTGAAGTCGCGCGCCGGGTGCGCCGGCGTCTCGTTCCGGTACTCGACCGCGAAGCAGTCAACGAGCGCCGCGAGATCGTGGCGATTGGTTGCGTCAACGAGCCGGTCGATCATTGCACCAACGTCCTCACCATTACCAGTCATTGCGCGTCCTCGCCGGTTGATGTATATCGGTACAGCACACTGTATCCAATATGAATATGGAACAAAAATTTCCCGCTCGCAAGCGGCGACGCAGCTACGACGCCACCGGGCGGCGGGCGTCTGCGGCGCGGAATCACGACGCGGTGCTCGATGCCGCCGAGCGGCTGTTTCTGGGGCGTGGCTACGCCGCGACCGCGATCACGGCAATCGCCGAAGCGGCAGCGGTCTCGCCGGAAATGATCTACAAGGCATTCCGCGGCAAGCCGGGGCTCGTGCGGGCGATCCGTGAGCGGCGGCTTGTCGGTAACGGACCGACGCCGGCTGAATCGCGCTCTGATCGCGCGCGCCGCGCGGAACCAGATCCGCGAAAGCTCGTTGCCGAATGGGGCCGGTTGACGGCCGAGGTGGCTCCGTTGGTGTCGCCGATCCTGCTGCTCGTGCGCGACGCGGCGACGACCGACCCGGACATGGCGAAGCTCAGGTCGGAGCTGGACGCCGACCGGTTGCGCCGGATGACGACCAATGCGCGGCATCTCCACCGGTCGGGCCATCTCCGGGCGGGGATCGGCCTTGCGACCGCTGCCGACCTGTTGTGGACGTACAGTGCGCCGGAGCTCTATGAACTGCTGGTGCTGAAATGCCGGTGGTCGGCGAAGCGGTACGGAACGTTCGTCGGTGAGTCGATCGCGGCGGCGCTGCTTCGCTAGCGCGTGCTGGTCACGCAACCTGATGTTGACCTGGTGGGCGGCCTCGCGACACAAGGCCGCCCATTTCGCATCTGGCAAGGGGCGGATCTCGCCAAGAAGCGGGGTAGACTTGACAGGTGACCATTTAGTCACCTATTATAGATCACATGCCAGACAACGACCGCGTCTTCAAGGCACTCGCCGATCCGACGCGGCGCTCGCTCCTCGATCGACTCTTCGCCCGCGATGGCCTGACGCTGAGCGAACTGGAGTCCAGGCTGGAGATGACACGGTTCGGCGTGATGAAGCATCTCCGCGTGCTCGAGGACGCGGGGCTCGTCGTGACGCGGCGCTCCGGACGCGAGAAGCTGCACTTTCTCAACGTCGTCCCGATTCGCCTCGTCCACGACCGATGGATCGACAAGTTCACCGAACGCCGAGTCTCGGCGCTCACCGACCTGAAACGGCGACTGGAGAAAGACTCGGCATGACCAACATCGCACCGCCCGCACAGGGCACGACCACGCAGATCTATCGCATCTTCATCAAGGCCACCCCGCAGGCCATCTGGGACGCGATCACCAAGCCGGAATGGACGCAGCGCTTCGGCTATGGCACAATCGACGAGTACGAGCTGCGACCGGGCGGCAGGTATCGCGGGCAGCCTAACGCGGGGATGATCGCGATGGGAATGACCGCCACCGTCGTCGACGGTGAGGTGATCGAGGCGGATCCGCCGCGAAAGCTCGTCATGACCTGGCGCATGGCGATGGATCCGCGGATGGTCGCCGAAGGCTTTACGCGCCTGACGTACGAGATCGAGGAGGGCCGCGGTGGCGTCAGCCGGCTCAGTATCATCCACGATCTTACCGGGACGCCTGGTCATGCGGCGATGGTCGCCGGTACCAAGCAGGGTCCGGGCGAGGGCGGCGGGTGGACGTGGATCCTCAGCGACCTCAAGTCGCTGCTCGAGAGTGGCCAGCCGATGTCGGCGCAGAAGGGCTGGTAGACTTCGGGGGGGGGGTGCGAAATAGCCGATCGTCATGACTGGACGCAGGAAGCCCGTCGCCGTGAGGCGGCGGGCTTTTTTTGTTTCAAGTGCGGGGACTGCTCGGTAACGACGGGCCCTGAAGGGCGCGCGTGAAAATGGCTCTTGCCGCAGCGTTCCCACGATGCGAGTCAGACTTCCTGCACATACGCTTTCATTCATCGGCTCCTGTTCGCGGTGGTTCAGCGAAGCAGCGAGCTGGATCGTCTTGACTCACAACATAGAAGTTGTACATTCCGGAGTACGGCCGGATGGACTCACGCCAGGTCATCAAGGCGTTATGAGGGGATGGGTGGGTCCTTGTACGTGTAAAGGGCTCGCATCATCAGTACAAGCATCCGACGAAGAAGGGAACTGTCACCGTCCCTCACCCGGAGAAGGATTTCCCAACCGGTACGCTGAAGCACATCGAGCGACAATCAGGGTTGAAGCTTCGATAGCGCATCGACGCCGAGCGAAGGAGTGCACGCCATGCGGTACCCAACGATCATCACGCGCGAAGGTTCGGCCACGCTCGCTGAATTTCCTGACGCGCCAGGATGTCAGACGTTCACCCGCCGCCAGAATATCCGCGCGCGCGCGCAGGAAGCGATCGAGGGGTGGCTGGAAACACAGCTCGAAGGGCGCGAGACTCCGCCGCGCCCGTCATCGCGATTGAAGGCTCGCAGGGGTACGACCCTCGACTGGATTCCGATCAATCCGATCCTCGCTGCGCGCCTCGCTCTCCGCTGGGCGCGCGAGGATGCAGGCCTGACCCAGACGGAGCTCGCGAAGCGGATGGGCATCAGTCAACAGGGATACGCGAAGCTGGAGTCGCCAGACGCGAATTTCACGATGGAAACTCTCTCTCGCGCGGCCGAAGCGCTTGGGATGCGCGTCGAGGTTGACCTGGTTCGATCACGCACCGGCGAGATCGCGGCGGTGAGATAGCCCGTTAGGCGCTCCTCACCACGGCGCCGAGTACCGCGGCAGTGACGCGTCCCCCCGGCGCGCCGGCACGATCCGCATCACGTGCCCGCCCGCCGGCGCGAGCCGCGCCTGGACCACATCGGCCGCGGTGACCCGGACGCGCACCGTCTTTGCGTTAGGCACGGCGCTCACGTCATCGGCCCAGATCTCGGCGACGAAAGTACCGGCGCCGAGGAAGCGCAGCGGGATCGTAACGGTCCGCGCCTGCTCGTCGGTCATCGTGCCGACGTACCAGGTCGTGCCACGCCGGCGGGCAATGGTGAGATGCTCACCGATGATGCCGCCGAGTGCGCGCGTTTCGTCCCAGGTGGTCGGGATCGCGGCGAGAAAGTCGAGGCCGGGCTGCCCCTCGTATGACGATGGCGCGTCGGCCATCATCGGGAGTGGATCCTCATAGACGACGTACATGGCGAGCGTCCGCGCTCGCGTGCCGATGATGCGCGGTCCGGTGTACTGGGTGTGAAATGCCGAGGGTGTGAAGTAGTGGAAGCCGCCCTGGTGAAAGTCGAGCGGACCAGCGAGCATGCGCGTGAACGGCACGAGGAGCTCGTGCGATGCGGTCACTCCCTGGCCGTCGAACTTGTCGTACTCGAGTCCCATCACCGCTTCGACGGTGAGCAGGTTGGGATACGTTCGACTGATACCGGTCGGCTTCGAGGTGCCGTGGAAGACGACGGTGAGGTGGTGCGCCGCGGCCTTTGATACGATCTCGTGATAGAACGCGATCATCTCCTGGTCGTCGCGATCCATGAAGTCCACCATGATCCCTTCGATACCCATTCGCTCGTAGCGAGCGAGGGCAGTGTCGAGCTGCGGGCGGAGCGCTTTCCAGTGCATCCAGACCCGAAGCCTGACGTTCTTCTCCTTCGCATAGCGCAGCACCTCGGGGAGATCGAGGGTGTCGGTGCCGCGGGTGATGTCGGGGATGGGGATGCTGTCACGCGGTTCGATGTGGCCACCGTACCAGGCGAGGTCCTGGTAGCCGTCGAGCGTGTGGTACGGAATCCCGTGCGCCGCGCAGAAGTCGATGTAGTACTTCGCCGTCGCTGTGTTGAGGCCGGGCGTGAAGTTCGTGTCGGGGACGACGTAGTCGTTCCACCACGGAAACGTTGTCTTGCCGGGGTGGATCCACGACACGTCGGCGATCGCCGAGGAAGGATTGAGGAGCGTTATGACATTGGATGCGATCAACTGTGCCGGATCGTCGCCGACGAGGAACACGCGCCACGGAGTCTCGAGCGGCGCGCGCCCGCGGACCGCAACGTTAGGCAGCCCGGGCAGCGGCGATAGTCGGCTCACCAGGTCGCCCGGCGCCGCCGTCCGGGCGAGGTACATCCCGGCGTAGTTGGTCAGCGCCGCCTCGGAGACGGCGAGCCACGCGCCGCCCGGATGGTGGAGCAGCACGGGGAGCGCGAGCAGAGTGTCGGCTGGCAGGTCGCGCAGTGGGGCGACGGTGTAGAATCCCTCGTACGAAGACACGTACCCGCCGCGCTTGAGCACATACGCCACGCTCGCCTCGTCAACGACGACGTGCGTCCGCTCGGCGGCGATCGTTATCGCTGTGACGGTGCGCTGCGCTGGAATCCGGTAGCGGAAGGCGACGCCGTCGTCGTACGCGCGCACAACGAGTTCGATGCGCCGGTGCGGCGCGGTGCGTTCGACAAGCGCGACCACGGTTTCGCGGTAGTGATCGCGCGCCGAGCTGGCCTTGCCGATGAGGCCTTGCACCGTCCCGTCGTGCGCTGACCGCCGGACTGACGCGATGCCGACATCGGTGCCAAGTGGGCCCGAGTCAACAAGGTCGAGGCCCAAGGCGGACTCGGTGACGAGGGGTGCGCCGCGCCAGTTCACCGAGTAGACGGCCGCGGACGTGCCGCTGCCGGTCGTACGGATGGCGACCGTGAGGCCTAACCGCCCGTTAGGCGAACGGGTGATGACGGAATGCGGGCCTGGTGCGTGGGACTGCTGAGCGCTCGCCGGTGGCACGCCGGCGAGGAGTCCGCCGAGGCCGAGCGCAATCGCGGCGACAAGCGGTGTACGGGTAGGCCCAGGCCACGGCATGCGGATCGCTCCCGGAGAAGTCTCAGGGAATCTGTATCAATGGACGGGGCGGGCGGGAGTTGCGGCGGCCTTTTCCTGGCGGCAGTATCCGGCCCATCGGGTGGCCGACTGCCGCCGCCAACCGCACCCCCCCCCAATTTGCACTCACCGAGGAAGGTTATGACGAGGATCATCCCGCCGTTCGATCGGCGCTGGCGCTTCGCGCTCATCGCGTTAGGCATGGTGCTCGCCTGCACGCCGGCACCGGCGCCGCGCGCGTCGGCGCCACTGCTGTTCCTCAGCGACTTCGGCGTGAAGGACGGCGCGGTCGCGATGTGCAAGGGTGTCATGCTCGACATCGCGCCGGCGCTGCGGATCGTTGACATCACCCACCAGGTGCCGCCCTACGACATCGAGACGGCGGCCGAGGTGCTGGAACAGACACTCCCCTTCTACCCGGCCGGGACGGTGGCGGTGGCCGTCGTCGATCCCGGTGTTGGGAGCGCGCGGAAGTCGATCGCGATCCTCACGAAGAAAGGCCATCTCCTCGTCGGGCCGGACAACGGGATCTTCTCGCTTGTCATCGAGTCCGAGGGGTTCGAGCGCGCGGTCGAACTCAGCGACCGCCGGTATCTTCGGGCTGGCGAGACGTCATTCACCTTTCATGGGCGCGACGTCTTCTCTCCGGTGGGTGCGCACCTGGCGCAGGGTATACCGATCGATTCGCTTGGGGCCCCGATCGTGCCGATGCGGTTGCCGTTCCGACTGGCGCGCCTGACCGCTGGCGGGATCGATGGGACGGTGCGCTACATCGAGGATCCGTACGGCAACGTCGTGACGAACATCCGCCTGACGCTGCTCGATTCGGTGGCGCACGTCGGCGATTCGCTGGACGTCCGCATCGGTGCGCGTTCGGCTCGGCTTCCGTGGCGGAATACCTTCAGCGACGTCGCGCGCGGGCAGCCACTCGCCGTGATGCACGAAAGGGGGCTGCTGTCGTTCTCGATCAACCAGGGCGATTTCGCATCCGGATGGGGAGTGAAGCGCGGCGATGCGGTGGTCATCCGTCGGGCGCGTGAGGCGCCGCATCGGTAGCACTGTCGCGCACGCGATCAGCGCGACGCTCGTGCGCGACGGATCCTGATGTTCCGATACTCGATCGGCCCGTGATCCCCCTGCAGCAGTAACGGCCCCGGTTCGCCCTCGTTGCTGTCGATCGCGCCGCCCGTGATGCCGGGAATCTCGCGGTTGCAGATGACCGTCTTGCCGTTCGCGACCACGGTGATCATCCGCCCGACCAGCGTGATGTCGTAGCTCTGCCACTCGCCCGGCTGCTTCGCCATCACCGCACTCGGCGAGATGAAGCCGTAGACGGCGCCGAGCAGGTCGTCCTGCGTGTCGGCGGTTACGCTGTCTTCGATCTGGACCTCGTAGCGTCCGCGCTGATAGACACCGCTGTTGCTGCCCTTCGGATAGCGGAACTCGATGTGCAACTGGTAGTCGCTGAAGGTGCTGTCAGTGACGAGGTTCGCGCCCGACTGCGGGCTCTGGAGGATGCCGTTCACCGCCCGCCACTGGTTTGTGCCTAACGCGTGCCAGCCGGCGAGCGTGGTGCCGTTGAAGAGCCGCATCGACGGGCCCCACTTTGGCGCCGCGGTGCGCCGGAGCGAGGGCGCACGCGTCGCTGTCCATTCCATGCGCTTGCCGTCGGGGAACGTCATCGAGCCGTTGAGCGCGTCGCTCTCGAGCCGACCTTCGACCGTCAGGTCGCCGGTGCCTTGCTCCCACTGCGGGGGAATCGCGAAGTGCATCACGCCTCCGCTGAAATCCACCCGCGAGATCGGTCGCGCACTGCCGACGATGCCGACGAATCGTCCCACGAGGTAGCCGTTGCCGGATGGCGATACCTCGAGCCACGATGGAAACTTGCCATGGGGCCCGGTGATGGTGATGTCCCAGCGCCCGGCGATGGAGGGGGTCGTATCGCGCGGCGTGGCACCGCGAGCGAATGCAACGCCGCTCGCCAGCGGCGACGATGCGACGAGCGCGATCAGGGCATGAGAAAAACGGATCATGTGCAACTCCAGTCAAGGACGGGACTCGGGCAATTGTTTGGGACGCGTCGAAAACAAAAACGCGCGTTAGGCGTGCTCGACTCAGAACACCAACGTCTGGATCGAATGCGGCGGACTGCTCACCTCCGCCGCGTTCCCATTCACCCACAGGTTGTACGTGAGCTTCGCCTCGCCGCGATTCATCACCACCACCACAACCGTCCCATCGGGATTCACGAACGCCGTCGCCAGCAATGCGCTCCGGCTCGGGCTGCAGGCGATCCGCCGCGCACCCGGATGCACGAACTTCGAGAAGTGCCCGATGTAGTAGTACGAGTTCGTGTAGGTGAGCGTCCCCGACTTCGTGTCGGCGTGGATCGGCGCGAAGCAGAAGTTGCCGACATGGTTTGGTCCACCCTGCTCGTCGAGCAACACGTTCCAGTCCGTCCAGCCAACCGCGCCGTCGTTGAAGTCGTTGATCATCGAGCGGCCGTAGTACTCGCCTAACCGCCAGCTGCCGATCTCGGCGGCCTTGAAGCTGTCCACCGTTCCCTCAGTGAACAGCAGCTTCTTGTCGGGATAGCTCTCGTGGACGAGCCTGACGTTGTCGAACATCATGTCGCCCCCGGTCCACGGCTCGTACCAGTGGAAGCCGATCCCCCAGACGTACTTCGCCGCCGCGGGATCGCTGAGGATCGTGCTCACGCGCTGCCAGATGAGGTCGCGGTTATGATCCCAGGCGATGATCTTCCGGTCGCCCAGCCCCTCGCGCTTCATCGTCGGTCCGAGGAAGTGCTTGAGGAAATCGCGCTCGTCTTCCGCCGAGTAGACGCAGGACTCCCATGTCTGCGTCGCCATCGGCTCGTTCTGGACGCTGATCCCCCAGATCGGGATCCCCTCATTCGCGTACGCTCTGATGAATTTCACGTAGTAGTTGGCCCACGCCTGCGCGAACTCCGGCTTCAGCTTCCCGCCGTGCAGCATCGCGCCGTTCGTCTTCATGAACGCGGGAGGACTCCATGGACTTGCGAAGAGAGTGAGCTTCCCGCCCGCCGCCCTGATCGCCTGTTTGATGAAGGGAATCCGGAACTGCCGGTCGTGCTCGACGCTGAATGACTTGAGCGCCTTGTCGCCTTCGTGCACATAGGTGTAGCTGCCTGACGAGAAGTCGCAGCTGTGGATGTTCGTCCTCCCTAACGTGTAGCCGATCCCCTTCTTGCGATCGTAGTAGGCGTCGAGCAGCTCGCGCTGCTTGTCCGGTG
>JBKJQR010000154.1:0-6120 GCA_046593895.1 Gemmatimonadaceae bacterium
CAAGGAACAAGGAACAAGGAACAAGGAACAAGGAACAAGGAACAAGGAACGCTCAGCGGCCTGCGGCCGCTTTCGCAAGGAGGAACGCGGAACGCGGAAGGAGCCGACGAGGGACGAGGGAAGTGGTGCGGTTGCTCCTCATGCGTCGTGGACCAGGAACGAGGAAAGACGAGGAACGAGGAACCGGGAACGAGGGACAGCGCGTCCTTCGTTTTCCTGGTTCCTCATCGCTCGTTCTTCCTCGTCCCTCATCCCTCGTCGGGTCCTTCCGCGTTCCGAGTTCCTCGTTGCGATAGCGGCCGCAGGGCCGCTGAGCGTCCCTCGTTCTCCCTCGTCGCGGTTCCATGAAGCCCCCTGTCCCAACGCTATCCCGCCTTCCCCTGTAATCCTCCCAACCCCGCCGACGCCGTCGTTTCGTCTGTCTCACGCGCCGGCCGCAGTCACCGAATCCGGTCCACGTGCGAGTCTTCGCTTTTCGTTACGTCCTCGTCCTCACGGCGACCACCGTCGCCTGCATCCATAACCCGCCCTCCATCGATGGCGTGCGCGGCGAGCCAGCAAATCCCGCGTCACTCTGGCCGGTACCAGAAGCGGTGCGCACTCCCGCGCCCAACCCGGTCCCTCCCCAGTCGCCAGCGACCACCGCTGCACTCGCCCGTGACGCCGCAACGGCGAGCACGGTTCGCGACTTCTCGCACACCGATGTGATCGACCTCGCGCTGCACAATAATCCCGATACCCGGGAATCGTGGGAGCTGGCGCGTGCGGCCGCGTCGCTCTACGGTGCGAGCCGCGGCGCGCTCTATCCAACTCTGGTCGCCGGCACCACGCTCAACCGATCGGCGGGGGCGACCAATTTCAACGGAACGTCAGGCACTGGCACGACCGTTACCACGCCTAACGGTGTGGCATCGGTCACTCGCACCCTGCTCACGCCGAGCGTGCAGCTCTCCTATCTGCTCTTCGATCTTGGCGGCCGTGCGAGCAGCATCGAGGCGGCAAAGCAGCGGGCGATCGCAGCCAACCTGACGCATAACGCGACGGTCGCGAACGCGGTGCTGCAGGTCGAGGCAAACCTGTTCACCTATCTCGCGGCCAAGGCGACGCGCGATGCGCAACTCGAGTCGCTCAGCGAAGCGCAGGCCGACCTCGAAGCGGCAACCGAGCGCAAGCGGCTCGGCGTCGCCACGCTGCAGGAGGTGCTCCAGACGCGCACCGCGCTCTCGCAGGCGCGCTTTCAGCTCGCGACGTACGAAGGCAACCTGCTCGGCGCGCGCGGACAGCTTGCGCAGGCGATGGGACTGTCGGCGAACACGCGCTTCGAGATTCCCGACGTCACCGCGAGCGATTCGGTCGGTGACGTTGCCGCGTCGGTGGACTCGCTGATCAATCGCGCGATCGTTGCCCGGCCCGAGCTGGCCGAGCTCCGCGCCGAAGCGTCGGCGCTCGCCGCACAGGTGCGCGTCACGCGATCAGCCGGACTCCCCGCGCTGACGCTGACGTCGAGCACCGCGTACATCAACACGCTGCAGTCGAGCAACAACAACACGAACAGCAATCACAACTTCCTCGTTGGCGTCGGCTTGCAGATTCCGCTGTTCAACGGGTTCGCCGCCGGCTACCAGCTGCGCGCGGCGCGCGAACAGTACGCCGCTGGTGCAGCGCGAGTGATCTCGACGCAACAGCAGATCTCGGTGCAAGTGTTCACGTCGTACTACGTACTCCGCGCCGCCACCGAGCGCGTGCGCAGCGTCACCGACCTGCTGGCCAGCGCCGAGCAGTCGGCGACCGTCGCGTTAGGCAGGTACCGTGAGGGCGTCGGCACCGTCGTCGACGTTCTCCTCGCGCGGAGCGCGCTGGCCACGGCGCGGGCCGAGGCGGTGCAGGCGCGCTGGGAATGGCGCACCGGACTCGCCCAGCTCGCACACGACGCCGGCGCACTCGACCTGCAGGGCCGCCCCAACATTATCCTGACCGCTGACACAGCCGGATCCCATAAATGATGCGCGCACCTCGCACTGCCACCATCGCCGCGAGCCTGCTCGCACTGTCTGCCTGCAACAAGGAAGCGCCGAAGCGCGAACCACCCCCGGTTCCGGTTCGCATCGCCGCAGTCGCGCTGATGGATGCGCCGATTACCGTGATGGCGAGCGGCGTTGTCGAGCCGGTGCAGACGGTGAACGTCGAAGCGCAGTCGAGCGGCAGCGTGCTCGAAGTCTCCTTCCGGCAGGGGGATTACGTCCGCGCCGGGCAGGTGCTGTTCCGCCTCGACCAGCGGCCGCTGCAGGGCGCGGTCGATCAGTCGCGCGCCGTACTCGCCCGCGACGTCGCGCAGGCGAGTGCATCGCAGCACGACGCCGAGCGTTACTCGAGTCTCGCCGAGAAAGGCTACGTCACCCAGTCACAGGCCGAGCAGATGCGGGCGACCGCGCTCGCGCAGGCGGCCACCGTCGTCGCCGATCGCGCCGCGTTGCAGAACGCGCAGGTCGGCCTCGGCTATGCGACGATCCGCGCGCCAATCGACGGGCGCACCGGAGCACTGCTCGTCAGGCAGGGGAACCTGGTCAGTCCGGGGAGCGGACCGCTCGTCGTGATCAACCAGCTCCGCCCGATCGAAGTGCGCTTCCCCGTGTTGCCGCAGGACTTCCAGCTGTTAGGCGCGAGCGGTGGCCGCGGCGGGATGCCGGTGACGGCGACGTCCAGCGACAGCGGGACGGTGCACGAGTCGGGTGAGTTGACCTTCCTCGACAACGCGGTCGATTCGCTCACCGGGACAGTCACCGGCCGGGCGCGATTTGCCAATGCGTCGAGTCACCTCTGGCCCGGCCAGCTCGTGTTCCTCGCGGTGCACGCGGGGACGCAGCGCAACGTGCTCGCTGTCCCGACGCCCGCGGTGCAGACCGGGCAGCAGGGGACGTACGTCTACGTGATCGACCCGCAGAAGCAGACAGCACAGACGCGCAACATCGCGACGAGCCGTACGGTCGGCGAGCTGACCATCGTGACGCGCGGCCTTGCCGCCGGCGAGCAGGTGGTGACCGACGGGCAGTCGCGGCTCAGCGCCGGTTCGCGGGTCATGATCATCACGACACCAGCCGAGGGAACCCCGGTGATGCCCGGCGGCGACACCGCGGCGGCCGGCGTCGGAGCGTTAGGCAGGGAAGTGAAGGCGCAATGAACGTCTCCGAGCTGTTCATCCGCCGGCCGGTCATGACGCTGCTCGTCATGCTCGGCATGGTCGTCTTCGGGATCGTTGCCTATCGGTCGCTGCCGATCAGCGACCTGCCGACGGTGGATTATCCGACGGTGACGGTCAACGCCAACCTCCCGGGCGCCAGCCCGCAGACGATGGCCTCCGCGGTCGCGACCCCGCTCGAGAAACAGTTCTCGACGATCGCCGGGATCGATAACATGACGTCGAGCAGCGGCTTGGGCTCGACGTCGATCACGCTGCAGTTCTCGCTCGACCGCGACGTCGATGCGGCGGCGCAGGACGTGAACGCGGCGATCTCGAAGTCGCTGCGCCAGCTGCCGCCGGAGATCACGCCGCCCTCGTACCAGAAGGTCAATCCCGCCGCGCAGCCGATCGTGTTCTTCGCGCTGACGTCGAAGACGCTGTCGATGACGCAGCTCGACCAGATCGCTGAAGCGACGCTCGCCCAGCACCTGTCGACGATCGACGGCGTCGCCGCGGTCCAGGTGTACGGCGCGCAGAAATACGCCGTGCGCATCCAGCTCGATCCGACCGCGCTGGCGTACCGGAAGATCAGCCTCGACCAGGTGGCGAGCGCGGTGAGCGCGCAGAACTCCAATCGCCCGGCGGGAGTGCTCCAGGGCACCTCGACGTCGTACACGCTGCAGACGAACGGGCAGCTCACCAACGCGGAAGGTTTTCGCACGCTCACCGTGAGCTACCGCAACGGCGCCGCGGTGCAGCTCGGGATGCTCGGGCGGGTGATCGACGACGTGCAGAACAACACGACGGCCAGCTGGTTCAACGGCAACCGGTCGATCGTCCTCGCCGTGCAGCGCCAGCCCGGCTCGAACACCGTCGCAGTCGCCCAGCGAGTGCGGGCAACGGTCGACTCGATCAGCGGGCAGATCCCCGGCGATGTCCAGCTCCAGCTGCTCTTTGACCGGAGCGTCGGCATCCAGGAATCGGTGCACGACGTGAAGTTCACGCTGATCCTGACGCTCGTGCTGGTCGTGCTCGTGATCTTCGTCTTCCTGCGCAACGTCTGGGCGACGATCATCCCGAGCCTCGCCCTGCCGATGTCCATTGTCGGTACCTTCACGGTGATGCGAGTTCTAAACTACTCGCTCGACAACCTGTCGCTGATGGCGCTGACCCTGGCGGTCGGCTTCGTCGTCGATGACGCCGTGGTCATGCTCGAGAACATCGTCAGGCATCTCGAGATGGGAAAGCCGCCACTGCGGGCCGCGATCGAGGGCGCGCGCGAAGTCGGCTTCACGATTCTCTCGATGACGCTCTCGCTGACCGCGGTGTTCATCCCGCTGATCTTCCTCGGCGGGATCATCGGGCGACTGTTCCGCGAGTTCGCGATCACGATCGCGGTGGCGATCCTCGTGTCGGGGGTGATCTCGCTGACGTTGACGCCAATGCTCTCGAGCCTGTTCCTGCGATCGGAGCACGACCGCGAGCACGGCACGATGTACAACCGGACCGAAGCTGCGTACGAGTGGCTGCTCGCGAAGTATGGAAGCTCGCTCGACTGGGTGATGGAGCGGCGCGGCCTGATGATGATCTTTTCGCTGGTAATCCTCATCGGGACGTACGCGCTGTTCGCGATGGTGCCGAAGGGGTTCATCCCGAACCAGGACACCGGCCAGCTGATGGTCAACACGCTGGCCGGCCAGGGCACCTCGTTCCAGCAGATGGTCCGCAACCAGCAGCAAGTCGCCGCGATCGTCCAGCGCGATACCAACGTCGCGAACCTGACGTCGTCGGTCGGACTCGGTCTCGGGGGCGCCGGCGGCTCGAGTAACGAGGGGCGAATCTTCATGTCCCTCAAGCCGTTAGGCAAGCGCCTCTCGGCTGACGACGTCGTCAACGAACTACGGCCGAAGCTGTCAAAGATTCCCGGCGTCACCGTCTTCATGTCGGTGCCGCCGGCGATCCAGATCGGCGGCCGTTCGTCGCGCAGCCAGTACCAGTTCACGATGCAGTCGTCGGACATCGACGGACTCTACCCCGCCGCCGCGAAGCTGCTCGCAGTGACGGAGGACTCGCCGCTGCTGATGGACGTGACGAGCGACCTCCAGCTGAGCAATCCGCAGATCAATGTCCAGATCGACCGCAACCGGGCCGCCGCGTTAGGCGTGACCGCCGACGCGGTCGAGAGCACGCTTTACGGCGCCTACGGCTCACGGCAGGTCTCGACGATCTACTCGCCTAACGACCAGTACTGGGTGATCATGGAGGTGCTGCCCCGCTACCAGCGCGACATCAGTGCGCTCCAGCAGCTCTATGTCCCCTCGACCTCGGGCCGCCTCGTCCCGCTGAGCAGCATCGCCACCCTCGGCCAGAGTGCCGGGCCGTCGCAGGTGAATCACTCGGGACAGATCCCGTCAGTGACGCTGTCCTTCAACCTCCGGCCCGGCGTTTCGCTCGGCGAGGCGACGGCGTCAGTCGAGAAGCTGGCGCAGCAGAACCTCCCGGCCGGGATCACCACTGCCTTCTCGGGAACCGCACAGGTCTTCCAGTCCACCCAGGCCGGACTGCTCGTCCTCGTCGTGCTGGCAATCTTCCTCATCTACGTGATTCTCGGCGTGCTCTACGAGAGCTTCATTCACCCGCTGACGATCCTCTCCGGGCTCCCGTTCGCCGCTTTCGGCGCACTGCTCGCGCTGCTGATCACCCGTCAGGAGCTGACGGTCTACGCCTTCGTCGGGATCATCCTCCTGATCGGCATTGTCAAGAAGAACGCGATCATGATGATCGACTTCTCGCTCGAAACCGAGCGCAGCGAGCACATGCCGGCGGCGCAGGCGATCGTCCACGCGGCGAAGGTGCGCTTCCGGCCGATCATGATGACGACGGTCGCCGCGCTAGCCGGTACCCTCCCCAACGCGTTAGGCACGGGCGCCGGCGCCGAGGAG
>JBKJQR010000016.1:0-6081 GCA_046593895.1 Gemmatimonadaceae bacterium
GTTCCCGACCGACTCCCTTCGCGCGCCACCGGTCGACGATTCGACGGGCGGTGAAACGCTCGGCGTCGCCGCAGCGGCGGCAAACTTGCGCGCTGCGACACTCGGCCTGTCCGCCGAACGGTGGGCGGCGTGGGCGGCTCCGAGCCTGCTCGCCGGGTTCGAGACCCATGATCCATCGAGAAGCGAGCCGGGGATCCTTCCGATCATCGGACTGTCGCTGCCGCTCCCGCTGTTCGACCGGAACCGCGGCGCGGTGGCCATCGCGTCCGCCGAGCGGCAGCGCGCGATCGCCGAGCTGGCGTTGGCCCGCTTGGAGGGACGGACGCAGATCGCCCTGCTCCGGCGGGAACGGACGTCCGCACTGGCTCGCATCGCGCGCAGCGAGGGCGTCGTCGCCAGCGCGAACCGGGTGGCGGCGATGTCGCTCGTCGCCTACCGCGAGGGGGCGGCGACGCTGCCTAACGTGCTGGAGGCGCAGCGCAACGCTCGTGATATCCTCGCCCGGTACATCGACGACCTGGCGCGCGCGTGGATCGCGACGGCGACGCTGCGCGCGCTCACCCTGACCGCCACCCCCTGATGCCTGACGTTCGCGTTGCCCGCCCAGTCGTGACGCTGCTCCTCTCGGCAGCGTTGCTCGCTGCCTGCGGCCCTGACGCCGACGATGCGAAGGCCAGCGCCGCGGCCGCGGTCGTCGGCGTGCGCACCGCGATTGCCGCCGCCCAGCCGTTCACCGAAACGGTCGGCGCGATCGGGACGGTCGAGGCGCGCGCCGGACACTCGGCGGCGCTCGGTGCGCCGGGGGCGGCGCGCATCTCGCGCGTGCTGGTGAGCGCGGGGCAGCACGTCAGCGTCGGTGACGTGCTGGTCGAGCTGGATCAGACGTCGTTCCAGTCGGCCGCGCAGAGCGCCGGTGCGCAACTGACGGCCAGCGAACACGCCTTCGAGCGTGCGACACGGCTCGCCGAGGCAGGCATCGTGCCGCGCAAGGATGTCGAGCAGGCGGCGGCCGAGCTGGCGAAGGCGCGCGCCGACGCCGCGACGGCGCGGCGCGCCGCGCAGCTCTCGGTGATCCGGGCGCCGATCAGCGGCGTCGTGACGGCGGTGAACGCGACGTTAGGCGCGACGGCCGATCCAGCGCGCCCGCTCGTCGAGATTGCCGACCCGTCGGCGACCGATGTCGTGCTGAACACGACGCCCGCTGACGCGGCGCGCATTCGCGGCGGGGCGAGCGTGGCGCTGGTCGCCGGCCAGAGCGCCGGCGGGGAATCGCTCGGCAGCGGCGTGGTGCTCGATGTCGGCGGGACCGTCGACTCGGCGACGCGGTCGGTGCCGGTGCGCGTCCGCGTCGCGACCGCCCGCCGGGTGCTCCGCATTGGCGAGACGGTGTTCGGCGAGATTGCAACCGCCGTCAGGCCTAACGCTGTAGTGATCCCGCTCGACGCGCTCGTCCCCGAGGGCGACGGCTTCAAGGTATTCGTCGTCGATGCCGGGAGCATTGCCCATGCGCGACCGGTGACCGTTGGCGGACGCACGTCGACGCTGGCCGAAATCATCGCGGGGGTGCGCGCGGGCGAGAAGGTCGTCACCTATGGCGCGTACGGTGTCGAAGACAGCGCGAAGGTCGTCCCCGCCGGTGGCGACGGGGGAGTCCAGTGACCGAGTCCCCCTCGCCGGGGTCGCCGGAGCGAGGCGGGTTTTTCGCCCTGCTCGCCGCCCAGCGGCGATTCGTCTACCTGGTGGTGACACTGGCCAGCGCGGCGGGGATCTGGGCGGCACTGCGGCTTCCGTCGGCGATCTATCCCGAGCTGCAGTTCTCGCGGGTCACGGTCGTCGCCGAGGGTTCAGCGTTAGGCGCGCGGCAGGTGCTGTTCGGGGTGACGCGGCCGATCGAGGAAGCGGTGAGCGTGATTCCCGGCGTCACCCGCGTACAGTCGAAGGTGATCCGTGGCGGCAGCGCGACCAACATCACCTTCTCCGAAAGCACCGACATGGCGTACGCGCTGCAGCAGACGCAGCAGCGCGTCAACCAGATCCGCGCCGACCTGCCTTCGAGGGTGGACATCGAGGTCGAGCGGCTGACGCCGTCGCTTTTCCCTGTGCTGTCGTACAACCTGGAAGGTGGCGACGCCGCGACGCTCTACGACATCGGGCGCTACCAGATCCGGCCATTGTTCGCCCGGGTGCCCGGCGTCGGGAGGGTCGATGTACAGGGCAGCGACGTGCGGGAGATCGAGGTGATCGCCGACCCGGTGCGTCTCAGCTCACTCGGCCTGACGTATGACGACCTGGCGGCCGCGATCCGCAGCGCGACCGACGTCAGCGCCGTGGGACGGATGCCGTCGAACTACAAGCAGTTCCTGATCGTCACGACATCGGAGGCGCATTCGGCCGAGGACATCGGGAGCGTCATCGTGCGCGGCACGCTGCGCGTGCGCGACATCGCCACGGTGATCAACGGGACCGAGGATCACGTCCGGATCATCGCTGGCGACGGGCGACCGGCCGCGCTGCTCAACATCACGCGGCAGCTCGGGGGCAACACCGTCGCGATTGCCGACAGCGTCGCGAGCATCGCCGCGTCGCTCGGGAAGACGCTTCCTCCCGGCGTGCACCTGAAGGCCGTCTACGACCAGGCGGCGCTGGTGCGCGATGCGGTGACGTCGGTGCGCGACGCGATGCTCATCGGCGCGGCGCTGGCGGTGATCATCCTCCTGCTCTTTTTGCGGCACGCGCGGATCACCGCGATCAGTGCGTCGGCGATTCCACTGACGATGGCGATCACCGTCTTCATCATGTCGCTCATCGGGCAGGGCTTCAACCTGATGACGCTCGGCGCGATGGCGATCGCGATCGGGCTGGTGATCGATGACGCGGTGGTCGTTACCGAGAACATCGTCAGGCACCTGCAGCTGACAGCGGACCGCAACCGGGCGATTCACGAAGCGGTGCGCGAGCTGATCTGGCCGGTGACGACATCGACGCTGACGACGGTCGTGGTCTTCCTGCCGCTCGGCTTCCTGACCGGCGTCGAGGGTCAGCTGTTCAAGACGCTCTCGATTACACTGACGATCGCCGTGCTCGTGTCGCTGGTGCTGGCGTTGACGATCATCCCGCTGATGGCCGAGCAGTTCCTCTCGGCGGAGGACGCGGCCGAGGAGCGGGCGGAGGCGGCGCACTCGCCGGCGGCGAAGCAGCAGGGGATGCTGGCGACGGTCGGTCGCGCGCTCGACGCACTGTCCGAGCGCTACGAGCGATCGTTAGGCGGGGTGCTCCATCACGGCCGGTTGATGGCGATCGGCGCCGTGGTGCTGGTCGCCGGCGGCGCCGTGGCCTATCGGTTCGTCGGTACCGGCTTTCTTCCCGAGATCGACGAAGGGGCGTTCGTCATCGACTACACGTCGCCCGGTGGGACGGCACTTCCGGAGACGGACCGGGAGGTGCATGTCGTCGAGCACATCCTCGCCCGCCAGCCGGAAATCACCGGCACCTCGCGACGCACCGGCGCCGAGCTCGGGTTGTTTGCGACCGAGCAGAACATCGGCGACATCGTCGCGCGGTTGAAGCCGGAGCGCGACCGGAGCCGGACGATCTTCGCAGTGATCGACGACGTGCGCAGTCAGGTGGCGAAGGCGGTGCCGCGGCTGCGAATCGAGTTCGTCCAGATCCTCTCCGACGTCATCAACGACCTTGCCGGGGCGGCGAAGCCGGTCGAGGTGAAGCTCTTCGGTCCCGATCTCGCGGTTCTCGAGCGATATGCGGCCAGCGTCACGCCCGACATCGAGAAGATCAGCGGGATCGAGGACTTCTACAACGGGATCAGCGAACCGGCCGCCGAGATGTCGATGGCGATCGACGCGGCCGAGGCGGCGCGAATCGGGATGACGCCCGATCAGGTGAGCGCGGCGGCGGGCGGGGCGCTGCTTGGCGTCAGCGCCGGCGACGTGCGACTGGAGGACCGGTCGGTCGCAGTCCGTGTGCGCGCCCCCGATTCGGTGCGTTTCGACCCGCGGCAGCTCGGCGCGCTGCCGATCGTGTCACCGGCAACGCACGAGGCCGCGCCACTGGCGACGCTGGCGACGTTCACGCAGGGAGAGGCCCGCGGGACGCTGCTCCGCGAGAACCAGCAGCAGCTGATCGCGATGACCGCCGACCTGAGCGGCCGATCGTTAGGCGGAGTCGTCGCCGACGTCAAGCGCGCGCTGGCGGCGCATCCGGCGCCCGCCGGGGTGCGGGTGGACATCGGCGGCCAGTACGCGAGCCAGCAGGCGGCGTTCCGCGCACTGCTCCTCGTCCTCGGACTGGCGGCGTTGAGCGTGATCGCCGTGATGGTGGTCCAGTTTCAATCATTCGTCGAGCCCCTGGTGGTGCTGCTCGCCGCCCCGTTGTCGTTCGTCGGCGCGCTCGTGCTGCTGCTCGTGACGGGGACGCCGCTCAACGTCTCGTCGTTCATGGGGCTGATCCTGCTCGTTGGCCTGATCGTGAAGAACGGGATCATCCTCCTCGACTTCACGCGCCATCAGATGCGCGAGAACGGTCTCGCACTCGAGCCGGCGATCCGCGAAGCAGCGCGGATTCGGCTGCGGCCGATCCTGATGACGACACTCTGCACCCTGTTCGGGCTGCTCCCGCTCGCGTTAGGCCTCGGCGCCGGGAGCGAGCTGCAACGGCCGCTCGCCCTGGCGGTCATCGGCGGGCTGACGCTGTCGACGCCGATCACACTGTACGTCGTGCCGGTGCTACTGGTGGCGATTCGCGGGCGCGGGTACTCGCTGGCGCGGCGAGTAAACGCCTAACGGCTGTTGAACCACAGAGCACGGCCGTGAAGGGGAGGCTCGGGATGGCGGGCTGGAACGCCTTGGGGCATGCGGGGGAAGCGGATCTCGCCCGGCGTGCCCCAAAAACCTTGCGATGCGCGTGCGGGACCGCGAGCCGTTGTGCGCCGCGGCGGTGCTCTGTGGTTACAGCCTAACGTTCGCCGCAGAGGAGGCCCAGAAGTACGCTTACGGCTTGATCACGAGCAGGGTGAACGAACCGGGGATCATCGGCGGGCGCGGGCGCGGTGACTCTGTGGTCGGCGCCGGGGTGGGACCGAAGTCTGCGCTCACCAGGTACACCGTGTGAGTCCTCGCGTCGAGCGCCATCGTCCGGGCGCCGCGCTGTGTCGCGACGTTCTGGACGACGTGCGCCGTGTTCGGCGCGTCTTCGTGGACGACCGTGAGGGTACCTTCACCATTCGAGGCGAAGGCGATCTGCATCGCCGGGTCGAACGCTGCGGCGTCGGTACCGTCGCCCGTTGGAACGGTGGTCACGACGTTTCCGTTGTCGGCGTCGACGATCGCCATCAGCTTGTTGGAGCAGACCGAGAACAGGCGACGGCTGACGCGATCGAATGCGAGGCCGGTCGGTTCCTCGCAGGGCGAGAGCGGCCAGTGCGCCCGGACGGCGAGGGTGCGGGTGTCGAACTGGACGATCTCGCTCTTGTCCTCGACGTTCACCCAGAGCATCCCCTTGCCGTCGGTGACGGCAAACTCGGGCTTGCCGCCTAACGGCACTGTGCCGGCGACGGTGTTGGTCGCCGCATCGATCGCAGTCGCATCGTTGCTGCCGCCGTTGAAGGCGAAGACGCGGTGCGAGAACTCATCATAGACGATCGCGTCGGGATTCACGCCGGCTGTCTTGATCCGCGCGACCGGGGCGAGCGTCTTCAGGTCGAAGACGCTGATGCTCGAGTCGCGACTATTGCTCGTGTAGCCGCGGCCGAGGTCATAGGCGAAGGCAATCCCGTGCACCCCTGGCGTGTCGAGGATATCGCCAATCACCCGTGCGTTGTGCGTATTCACGACCAGCGTGTGCGTGCCGCGCGACATGAACACCCGATGGCCGACGGTGTCGACAATCAGGTAATCCCAGCCCCCGTCGTGGCCGAGCTTCACCCGCGACGTGACGTGATAGTTGGGCGACGTGGCCGACGCCGCCCGTTGCTGGCCCTGCAGGGTGATGCACGACGTCGCTCCGATGAAGAGCGGCAGGGCGATGAATGAGCGGACAGACCTGAAGCTCGTCATGGATTGACCGATG
>JBKJQR010000069.1:0-13704 GCA_046593895.1 Gemmatimonadaceae bacterium
GACGTGCCGGCGCAGTCGGAATCCCGGATCGTCGTACCGATCGATCTCGATGGGCCCCCGGCCCGCGTGATCCTCGACCCGGACGCGAACCTGCTCGCTGCCATCAGCCAGCCGCACAGACAGCGGTAGCGACTGGCGCGGGTTCGGCGTCATCAGGCCGGGCTGCCCGTACCTCTGCCGTCGCCTCGATGAACCGCTGCATCTCTCGCCGCCTAACGCTCGCCGCCGTGCTCGTCACGGCGCTCGCTTCCCTCGCGCCACGCGCTGCTGATGCGCAACGCTACGTCGCCCGTGCCGACTCACTGCTCCGTCGTGGGCGCGTGTTCGCGGCGGAAACGCTCTACTACTACGCCGTCCGCCGCGCGCCACGCGACCCCGGCGCGCGCCTCGCCCTCGGCCGCTATCTCGCGGCGCGCGGTGCGCTGCGCATCGGCGCGGTGCTGATGGAGGAAGCGCGCTTCTTCGGTGGCGACTCGAAGACGGTGGGCACTTACCTCGCGCCGGTGTATGCGCGACTTGGCGACTACAAGGCGTTGTCGTCGCTCCCCGGGTCGCCGCTGCCTTACGCGCAGCGCGCGCGCGCCGAGTGGCTCAGTGCGAACGCGCCGGCGATCGACGGCCCCGACTCGACGGTGATTGCGCTCAGTGCCGCGGACAGCGGATCGCTCGGCGAGCTGTCGATGGTGATCGGCGGCGACACGGTTCGCGCGGCGATCGACCCGCGGGTGCAGGGAATGCTGCTCGACACCGCGTGGCTGCGGCGCAAGTCAGTGAAGCGGTTCGCGGCGACCTTTGACAACGACTGGCGGAATGTCGGCGGCGTCGCGCTCGCGGCGGAGATCGGGCCATTCACGCTGACGAACGTCGCAACCGGTTTCGCCCCGATGGTGGATGCGGCGCATGCCCGTGTCGGGCTGGATTTCATCGCCCAGCTCGCACCGACGCTCGATCCCATGGGGAAGACGATCACGCTGCGGAAGAGCGGACGAATCGACAAGTTCGCCAGCGGCGAGCGCATCCCGACGCTGAGCTATCCCGGCGGGTTATGGCTGATCCAGCGCGACGGAGTCTGGCCGTTAGGCGGCGCGACCGCCCGGACGACACTGGGGACGCGCCCGTTCACGCTGAATGCGCGCCGCGGCGAGCTGATCATCCAGTCGCGGTAGTGGCGGGCGGAGTTCTGTGGTTGGACTGGAGTCGTCCCGATTGAACCACTGAGAACTGCCGCGCGGCGCTGAGGTTCGCGGTCGCGTGCGGGCCGACGTTTTTTTTGGCGTATGGCGAGATGGCCTCGCCCCGCGTGCCAAAAAAAGCATTTCATCCAGCCGCGGCGTCGCGAACCTGGCGCCACGGCCGTTCTCTGCGGTTCAACTGCAGTTGCGAGAGCCAAACGCCGGGCGATGCCGGCTGCTCGCTCATCGCCATGCTGGCGCGGTTATCGCAAATGTCGTGTCGCGCGGTCCCCGATCGTAAAATCGATCGAAGCTGATCGAGGCGGCACTCCGAGGAACTTGTGACCACTGCGTCTACCCCGCACGCGACCGAAGACTCCGTCCGCGATACCGTCGTCGCCTGGCGCAGGCAGCTGCACCAGTATCCCGAAGTCGCGTTCCACGAGGAGCGCACCGCGCAGTTCGTCGCTGACACGCTGGCTTCGTTCGGCCACCTGACGATCACGCGCCCGACCGCAACAAGTGTCGTCGCACGACTCACTGGCGGGCGACCGGGGCCGGTGCTGGCAATTCGCGCCGACCTCGACGCGCTGCCGATCGAGGAGCGTAACACCCACGGCTTCGTGTCGCGGAACGCCGGCGCGATGCACGCCTGCGGGCACGACGGACACACTGCGATGCTGCTCGGCGCAGCGCAGGTGCTCGCATCGCGTCGCGACGAGCTGGCCGGCGAGGTGCGCTTCGTCTTCCAGCACGCCGAGGAGCTCAATCCCGGCGGCGCGCAGGAGCTGGTGGATGCCGGTGTCATGGACGGTGTCGACATGATCATCGGCGCCCATCTCTGGCTGCCGATGCCTTACGGCCAGGTCGGTGTTCGCAGCGGCGCGTTGATGGCGTCGCCCGACAACTTTCGCATCACCATCAAAGGTCGCGGAGGTCACGCCGCGATTCCGCACGAGACGGTCGATTCGATCGCGATCGCGGCGCAAGTGATCACCAACCTGCAGCATGTCGTCGCGCGCAACGTCGATCCGCTCGCGTCGGCGGTGGTGTCCGTGACGCAGATCGCCGGGGGGACGACGTACAACGTGATCCCCGGCGAGGTACAACTCGCGGGCACTGTGCGGACGTTCGACGCCGAGCTTCGCGGACGCATCCCCGAGCTCATGCGACGCATCGTCGCCGGAATCACCACCGCGCACGGCGCCGAGTTCACCTTCGAGTACGACGCCGGCTACCGTCCGGTGGTCAACGATGCCGCGGCTACTGAGCTGCTGCGCCGGGCGGTCGTCCAAGCGTTAGGCAGCAACGTCGTGGTCGACGCGGTGCCGACAATGGGCGGTGAGGACTTCTCCGCGTATCAGCAGCGGGTGCCCGGCTCCTTCTTTTTCATCGGGGCGCGGAACGAGGAGCGCGGGATCGTCCACCAGCATCATCACGAGTGCTTCGACATCGACGAGCGCGCGCTGGATAGCGGGACGCGGATCTTTGTCGCGGCGGCGCTCGAGATGCTCGCCGAGCACCGCCAGGAGACACGAGGCAGGGGAACGGACCTGCAGCATGCCTCATGGCCGGGCTCTTACCCTGTCTTCTGCCTCGTGCCAAGCGCGCGTTCGATGCGATGATGCAGATGAAGCAGATCGACATCGCCGCGTGCGAGGCGGCGCGCCGGGCTGATGTTCTGTTGTTAGCCGTGCGTCAGCCCGCCTAACGCCTCCTCGCACGCGTCGAGACAGAGCGCCAGCCGGTCCGGCGTGTGATCCCCCATGTGCCCGATCCGGAACGTCGTCTCGCGCAGCTTGCCGTACCCGGCGCCGATCACGAAGCCGCGCTTCGCCACCGCAGCGGCGACCGCCACCCCGCTCACGTTAGGCGGGAGCATCACCGCGGTCACCGTCGCCGAGCGCGCACCCTCAGGCGCGAGCACTCGTAGCGGCAGCCCGAGCCGGCCGCCAGCATCGTCCACCCAGTGCCAGGTCTGCGCGGCCATCGCAGCATGCCGCGCCCAGCGCGCTTCCATCGTCTCGGCCGCGATGCGGGCGAGCTGCGCGTCGAGCGCGTAAAGCAAGGGGATCGCCGGCGTGTTCGGCGTCTGGTTCTTCGCGACGTAGGCCTCGAACTCGACGAGGTCGAAGTACAACCCGCGTCCCCTGGCCGTCGCGGCCGTGCGCATGTACTCGGCGCTCGCGACACCGACAGCGAGGCCCGGTGGCAGCGCGAGCGCCTTCTGCGACCCGGTGAGCGCGAAGTCCATCGCCCACTCGTCGAACGGGAGCGGCGAGCCGGCCACACCCGTCACACTGTCCACCAGGCAGAGCGCACCCTGCTCGCCGGCGATCCGCGTCGCCGCCCGCACGTCGCTCAGTGCGCCGGTCGAAGTCTCGGAGTGGACGATCGTCACGGCCGCATAGGTGCGAGCTTTCAGTCGCGCGGCGAGCTCGTCGAGGTCAGCCGGCCTGCCTAACGGCACACTCAGGACGTCCGTCTCGCGCTCGCAGGACGTTGCGATGTTGGCGAACCGCTCGGAGAACGCGCCGTTCACCACCGCGAGGACCCGACCCGGTGGCGCGCAGCGCAGCGATGCTTCCATCAGCCCGGTCGCCGACGACGAGCTGACGAGCACCGGCCGCGTCGTCCGGAAGACATCGCGCAGCCCCGCTTGGATGCGCGCGAACATCGCCTCGAACACCGTGCCCCGATGCGGGATCATCGGCTGGGTCATCGCGGCGACCACGTCGGGATGGACCTCGGTCGGACCGGGCAGGAAGAAGGTGCCGAATGGAACGTCAGGCTTCATCCGAGGACCAGCGCCTCCAGTTGAGCGAACGATTCGATCGTGTGATCGGCGCCGCGCACCACCGCGTCGCGGCGCGCGAAGCCGGTAAACGCGCCGAATGCGGCGACCGATGGCCGCATCGCGAGGTCGGTCGCGCCGTCCCCGACGCCGAGCACCGGCGCAGCGAGCGCGAGATCGCGCACGACCTGCGCCTTGCCACCATGCGTCGCGAGCGGTGACCGCTCGTCAAACCCCGCGTAGCTGCCATCGCCGTTGAACCGGATCGACACTGCGCTCAGCGCACGCCCGTCGGCGCCGACGTGCCGCGCCAGCGGAACGATCGCCTCGCGCAACCCGCCGCTGACCAGCGCGATCGCGACGCCCGCGACGCGCAGCCTTGCAATGACCTCGGCCGCGCCCGGCGCGATCGCGGCGACGTAGGCGTGCGAGAGCGCTTCGATCTCGCGACGGGTCGGCGCGATCATCTGCAGCCGCTCGCCGTAGACGGAGTCGAGAGTGATCTCGCCGCGCATCGCCCGGTCGGTGATCGCGGTGATGCGCGCCGCCATCTCCGAGCCGCGCAGCCCGGCGAGCCAGTCGATCCCCTCGATGCCGGACAGCGTCGAGTCAACATCGAGGACGACGCTCGCAAACCTCGGCGCGCGCTGCGCCGCGACGTCAGGCAGGACCCCGCCGCCGCTCACAGCACGTTGCCCGGCGCGAGAATGCCTGACGGGTCGAGCTGGTGCTTGAGCGCCCGCATCGCGCCCAACTGCATCTCCGAGAGCTGCAACCCGACCCACTTCCGCTTGATCTTGCCGATGCCATGCTCGGCCGCGACGGTGCCGCCCATCGCGATTACCGTGCGCAGCGTCTCCTCGACCACGCGCTCGATGCGCTTCACCTCAGCGACATCGGCAGCGATGAAGTTCTGGTGTGGATGACCGTTGCCGGCGTGTCCGTAGATCACCGCCTGCTCGACGCCGGCCGCCTGTGCATGCCCGCGCGCCGCGGCGATCGCCTCGGCCAGCCGCGGATACGGCACCGCCCAGTCAGTGGAGACCTTCCGCCCGCCGACCGCCCGCTGTCGCGCGCCGCGCTCATTCATCGTCGCGGGGATCGCGTGCCGCGCATCGCGCGCTTCGCGAAGCGCGCTCTCGCCCTCGAAGATGCGGACGTCGTCACCGAGTGCCCCGTGCGCCTCGGCCAGCGCGAGCCAGGCGTCGAGGTCGATGTCGTCCTCGCCGGCGTCCTCGGAGTAGACGGCGGCCACCGCGCCGGGCGGCGCCATGCGGTCGGAGTGCGCGATCGCAGTCAGGCCTAACGCGAGACCGTCCAGGTACTCGAGGCAGCGCGGCGACAGCGCCGAGCGGCGGGCGGCGACGACGAAGCCAAGCGCTGCCTGCTCCGAGGCGAAGGGAATCGACAGACCGGTAACCCGCGACGGCAGCGGCAGCAGGTCGAGCTCGGCGGCGACGACGATGCCTAACGTTCCCTCGCTGCCGACGAACCAGTCGATCGGGTCGTGCACCATCTCGTAGCCAACGGTGTTCTTCTCGAGCGGGTTGCGCCGCAGTTCGACCGTCTCGCCCGACGCGAGGACCACCGTCAGTGCGCGGACATGCGCGCGCGTCGCCCCGTAGCGGAGCGTCCGCGCTCCCGAAGCGTTGCAGGCGATCGACCCGCCGATGGTGCACGACTCCTCGCTCGTCGGGTCGGGTGCGAAGAGCAGTCCGTGCCCCGCCGCCGCACGCTTGATGTCGGAGATGATCGCCCCCGGCTCGACGCGCATCGTCCGCGCCGTCTCGTCGATGTCGAGCACG
The DNA here is from genome assembly GCA_046593895.1 of Gemmatimonadaceae bacterium. Classification (GTDB taxonomy): domain Bacteria; phylum Gemmatimonadota; class Gemmatimonadetes; order Gemmatimonadales; family Gemmatimonadaceae; genus JABFXC01. Next base: position 5,772 of record JBKJQR010000069.1, read on the forward strand.
CGATCCATCGTGCGGAGCGAGAGAATCACCCCGGCGTCGCTGATCGAGCCGCCGGTGGTGCTCGTCTGTCCGCCAGCCGCGGTGATCGGCGTGCGCGACGACGCGCACTCGCGCACGAGGGCAACGACTTCGTCGGCACTCGCCGGTCGCGCGATCGCGTCGGGCACCAGGTGCAGCCCCGACGCGTCGGACGCGAATCCCTCCCGGAGCGCGCGGTCGCGCTCGAGGGAGATGCTCATCGGGCGACCGTCAGGCGCCAGCGGCGAGCGTCGCGCCGAAGCGGACGATCGTCGCGGTGAGCACGTCAGGCAGCTCGAGCAACCGCTTCCGGATGTCGGAACCGACCGCGTTGTCGACGGTGATCGCCGCCAGCGCCTCGCCGCCCTGCGCCAGCCGCGCCTGGTGATACTCGGCGATGTTGACGCCGGCGTCGCCGAGCAGCGTGCCGACGCGCCCGATGACACCGGGAACGTCCTTGTTGGTGAGGACGACGAGCGTGTCGCGCGGTGCGACATCGACGTGAAAGCCGCCGATCCGCGTCAGGCGCCAGGCTGCGTCGCGCGGTGCGACGCCGGCCACCGCGAGCTCCTGCATCCCGGCGGCGAGCGAGATCTCGACCGACGCCGGATGCGGCAGCGAATCGCTCTCCGCCACCGTGAACTCGATGCCCCGCGACGCGGCGAGCGATCGCGCGCTGATCAGGTTGAGCCGCTCCGATTCGAGCACGCCCTCGAGTGCGCCGACCGCGGCAGCGGCGGCCAGCACCTCGCCGGCGCCCGAGAGATCGGGGCCGTAGCGCACCGTTAGGCGCTGCAGCGCGCGTCCTCCCTGTCCGGCGAGAATCGCCCGCCCGACCGCTGAGGCGCGCTGGGCGACCATCAGTGCACCGTGCAGGTCCGTCCACTGCCGGCCGCTCGATTGCGCGACGTTGAGCGATCCCGAGAGCTCGCCGCTCAACAGCGCATCGCGCACCGCGCGGCAGACCTCGACCGCGACATTGCGCTGCGCTTCGGCGGTGCTGGCACCGATGTGCGGAGTGAGGATCACGTTGTCGCGACCCTTGAACGGATGGTCGCCGACCAGCGGCTCCTTCACGTAGACGTCGAGCACCGCGCCGCGCAGCTTTCCCGCGTCGAGCGCTGCGGCGAGCGCGTCGTCGGCGACGATGCCGCCCCGCGCCATGTTGCAGACCACTGCGCCCGCCGGAAGCCGGGACAGCTCGCTGCGCCCGATGAGGCCAGTGGTCTCCTCGTTGAGCGGGGTGTGCACGGTGAGTATCTCGGCTTCGGCGAGCAGCGCATCGAGCGTCGGCGCGCGGCGGATGCGCAGCGACTGGAAGCGACCGTCAGGCACGTACGGGTCGTAGCCAACGACGGTCATCCCGAAGGCGAGGGCGCGCGCTGCGATCTCGCCACCGATCCGCCCGACGCCGACGATGCCGAGCGTGCGGCCTTTCAGCTCGGCGCCGAGCAGCTGCGCACGATCCCAGCGTCCGGCCTGCATCGAGTTGTTGGCGCGCGGGAGATGGCGGAAAAGCGAGATGAGCGTTCCGAAGAACAGCTCGGCGACCGCGATCGTGTTCCCGGCCGGCGCGTTGATCACCGCGACCCCGAGCTCCGTTGCGACATCGAGCGCGATGTTGTCGACGCCGACGCCGGCGCGGCCGACAACCTTCAGCTTCGTCGCCTTGCGCAGCACGTCCTCGGAGATGCGCGTCGCCGAGCGGCCGACGAACGCGTCGTAGTCCCCGATGCGGGCGAGGAGCTCGTCCTTGGGGAGCGTCGGCACCTCGTCGACGCGGAGGCGGGGCTCGCTGGCGAGGAGTGCGACGCCATCGGCGTCGATGTCGTCGGTGACCAGTACTCGAAAGGGCATGGTGCTCAACGGTTGTGGCTGCGCAGCTCGACGAGGAGACAGCGATCCTCGACGACGTCGATCCCGGCCGACGTTAGGCTGGCGGCGAACGAGTCATCGCGAATACCGAGCTGCAGCCAGACGCTGCGCGGCTTCTTGGCGAGGATATCGTCGACGTGCGCGGCGAGATCCTTTGGCCGGCGGAACATGTTCACCATGTCGACGGGGCCGGGAATCGCGGCGAGGCTGCGAAACACTTTCTGGCCGAGAATCTCGGTAGCCTCGGGATAGTAAACGGGGACGGGAACGATGTCGTAGCCGGCGCGCTGCGCGTACTCCGGAACATAATACGCGGGCTGCATCGATTCTTCCGTCTTGATGCCGATGACGGCGATGCGGTTGGTCTGCGCGAGGAGCAGGCCGATTTCGTCGTCGCTCTCGATGATGCGTCCGGATGCCGGTGGCGTCGTGGTCATGGGTGCCGCAAATGCGAGGATCGCGCCGCCGGGTTAGGTTTCCCGGCTACGCCAGCCCCACTTCGCGGGGCAGGTAGAACTTCAGGGAGATTGCACGCGAATGCGGATGCTTGTCCTCGGCGCCGGGCTGCAGGGATCAGCCTGTGCGTATGATCTATTGCAGAATCCGGATGTGAAGGAAGTACGGCTCGCCGACCTCAAGGTCGATCATCTTCCGGCCTTCCTCGCTCCATACTCGGGGAAGCGGCTCCCCCCGACGCGGCTCGACGTCCGCGACGCCGACGCCGTACGCGCGGTGATGCGCGAGAGCGACGCGGTGATGAGCGCGATCCCGTACTACTTCAACCTCGAGCTGGCCACGCATGCCGCGGAAACAGGCGTCCACTTCTGCGACCTCGGTGGCAACACCGAGATCGTGTTCAAGCAGAAGGAACTGGCGGCTAAGGCCAAGGCGAAGGACGTCACGATCGTTCCCGACTGCGGGCTCGCACCCGGAATGGTGAACATCCTCGCGCAGTACGGCATCGACCGGCTGGACGACGTCAAGGCGGTGCGGATCTTCGTCGGCGGCCTGCCGCAGAAGCCCGAGCCGCCGCTCAACTATCAGATCGTCTACTCGCTCGAGGGTGTGCTCGACTACTACACGACACTCTCGTGGGTCGTCCGCGACGGTAAGCCGCTGCAGGTGAAGGCGCTGTCGGAGCGCGTCCCGGTCGAGTTCCCGTCGCCGGTCGGGACGCTCGAGGCGTTTCATACCGCCGGTGGCCTGTCGACGATGGCCTGGCGTTATGAGGGCAAGATTCCGACGATGGAGTACAAGACGCTGCGCTATCCGGGTCATGCCGCGCTGATGGAAGCGGTGCGCGACATGGGGCTGCTCGACCTCGATCCGGTCGACGTGAAGGGCCAGAAGATCATCCCCCGCGACGCATTCATCGCCACCGTCGGGCCGAAGCTCACCAAGCCAAAGAGCCGCGACCTCGTCGCACTGCGAGTGACGGTCGAGGGAAAGAAAGCCGGCAAGGCGCAGACGATCTCGTTCGAGCTCGTCGACCGTTATGACGAGAAGACTGGAATCAGCGCGATGATGCGGACGACCGGCTACTCGCTGAGCATCACCGGCCAGATGCAGGCCCGTCGCGAGGTGGGAGCGGCCGGCGTCTACACGCCGGACGAATGCATCCCGGCGAAGCGCTACATCGAGGAACTCGCGAAGCGGGGAGTGGTCATTCGGGAGACGGTGTCCTGACGACAACCAGCCGTTAGCCATTAGCGTTGAGCGACTGCGCAAAAGACAGCGGGGGCCGAGACATAGTCTCGGCCCCCGCTGTCTGTTACCGTCGTTCCTTGCTGCTAACGGCTAACGGCTATTGTTTCGCTACTGGCGACGCGAGCGCGATCATTCGCGCGAGCCCGTTCTCCGAGGTCTTCTCCCATCCCCAGCCGACAGTCACGATCACCGGCTTGTCGACAGACTCGGTGGTGCAGCTCAGCTTCACGTCCTTGCCCTGCGCGGATGGCGTCGCGCCGGTCGCGCTGGCGCTGTCGGTGGTGCAGACCCACGTGCGGCCTTCGATGTCCTTCACGGTGCGCTTTACCATCATCCCCTCCGGGGGCGTTGTTTGCGTGTGCTGCTGATAGGAATATAGCGGGAACAACGGGCTGAGTTATTCGCGGACGAAGTTCGCCAGCGTCGCGCCGACCTGATCGATCGTGCTTTTCGCGCGCCAGCGATCGTTGCCGTTGTAGATGAACGAGAACGCGAGCACTTCGCCGTCGAGCGCGGTCACGTAGCCAGCGAGCGAGATCACGGTGTTGGTCGTCCCCGTCTTTGCGTGCAGGTTCCCCTGCGCCGGCGTCGCGCGCATGCGGTGACGGAGCAATTCGCTCTCGCCAGCGACGGGGAGCGACGCATGGAAGCTCGCACCCCACGGGGCGCTATGCGCGTAACTCAGCAGGTGCACCATCGCCCGCGGTGAGACGCGATCGAGTACCGAGAGTCCGCTGCCGTCGGCGGCGTAGACCTCAGTCGAGTCGATCCCCAACTTGTCGTGCGCGAACTGGCGGAGGAGGGTGTTCCCATTCTCGGCCGAGCCGACGCCGCGCTCCGAGTGTGCGACGTCGCGGAAGAGGAGCTCGGCGTAGTGGTTCACGCTCTCGCGGTTCATCACCGCGATCAGCCGCGCCAGCGGCGGCGAGGGGAATCCCGTCAGCCGGGTCGCGTTAGGCGGCGTCGCCCCGAGCCGGATGCTCCCGTCGACCTTGATGCCCTGCGCGGCCAGCGCATCGCGCAACGCGCCGGCGGTGAACATCGCCGGCTCGTCGACGACGAGTTCATAACGGCGCGGACCGGACCGTGAGCCGATCCACCCGCGGGCGTCGACGACGCCCTGGCCGGTGCGGCGAATCGAGAGCGACGCACCGCGCGATCCCTTGATCGTGCGTACCGTGCTGCCGAGAACGATGCCGCTCGATGACGGCTCGAAGCGCACCGTCGCCGCGCCGCCACTCTCGTCGGGCTCGACGACCACCCACACCGTGTTTTCATTGAGCGAGAGCGCGGAGACCGGTGCGGCGTAGCTCAGCCCGAGGTAGCGCGACTGCCAACCCTCGGGAATCTTTCTCGGCTCGAATGCCGATGCGTCAGCGACGAGATCGCCGGCGACATGCTTCACGCCGGTGCCGGCAACAAAGCGGGCCAGCATCTCGACCGGCGCATCAGGTTCACCGCGAAGGAAGCGATTCGAGAATCCTGGATCGCCGTCGCCGCGCAGGTAGAGATTGCCGCGGAGCGTGCCGTCGGCGCCGATCGCACCGTCGCGCAGCACATCGGTGCTGAACTGGTGATCGGGACCGAACCGTTCGAGCGACAGCGCGGACGTCATCAGCTTCATCGTCGACGCGGGCTGCAGCAGCTCGTCGGCGTTGCGCGAGAAGAGCGTATCGCGCCGCGTGAGCGACACGATCAGCACGCCCCAGCGTCCGCTGCGTGCCCCGCCGCCGATCATGACGTTGACGTCGCTCGCCAGCGCGCTTGCGGTGCGGGGCGCCGTGTAGCGCGGGATCGCCGGCTCGCTGGCGACGCGCCGGGAGTGTCGCCGTTTCGTCGAGCGCCGGCGCGTGCGACGCTGCGCCTCCGCCGCGGCAGCCGTCGCCGGCACGGTGCTCGTGACGGCAAAATCGGGCGACACCGCGGCTTGCGCCTCCGCCGTGGATGGCAGCGCGGCAGAGAGCGCGACGCCGATCGCGGCGCTGAGGACGACAGCTATGCGACGGCGGGAACTGGGGAGTCCCCGCCCGGGGAATGACATCTTCATATGGCTGGAAAAGGCAACTCGTGGGCCATTCAGCGTTGTACGGCGCACGACCGCCGAATGGCTGCGTTAGCCCGTCAACAAGCGGGCTAACCGTCCGTTTTTCAGACCCGAACGTAGATCTTTTTCCGGTGCAGTACCGAGAGGATCACGTACCAGAAGAGGACGAACGTGACGGCGAAGCACAACGACGCGAGGCGCGGGGGCAGCCAGCCTTCGAACAGGTAGTGATGAATCGCCGCCTGGAGCGAGACCTCCTTCCCGTCCACGGTCGCCTTGAAGATCGAGTAGATCAGCCGCGCCAAAAAGGCCGATCCAACGAAGGCGACGATCGGATTCACCCCGAAGACGACGAACGGCTTCGTCCACCCGGTGACGCGGTTGACGTCGATCAACCACATGCACGTTGCCAGCGTCAGGCAGGCCATCCCGGCGGCGAACACCACGTAGCTCGAGGTCCAGAGCGACTTGTTGATCGGGAACGACCAGTGCCACATCATGCCGACCATCGTCGCCAGTGCGCCCGCGGCGAACAATCCCGCGACGCGATCGACCAGGGGTCGCGCCGAGGCAATCCAGCGGCCGGCGATCACGCCGATGATCACCGTCCCGATCGCCGGGATCGTCGACAGCGGTCCTTCCGGATCGAACACGACGCCGCCGATCCAGATGTGCTTCGTGCCGAGGATGGCGCGGTCGACCCACGCGGCGAGGTTGCCGCCGTGGCTGTCCAGCATCAGCGCGCCTAACGCTCCGCTGTCCGGCACCGGGAGCAGCGTCATCGCAAACCAGTAGCCGTAGAGCAGTGCGGCGAGGATGATCACCTGCTGCCTGAGCGTCGTCCGCAGCGTGATCAGACCGCCTAACGCGTAGCAGATGCCGATCCGCTGGAGCACACCGAAGACGCGAACGTGATCGACCCGGTAGACGACGCGGTCCCAGAACGACGGATCCGCCATTCCATCGACGTGGCCCCACTGGAAGAAGGGGAACCACGAGATGAGGAAGCCGAGCAGGAAGATCACTCCGCCGCGGCGGACGATGGCTCGCGCGAGGTCGCGATCGTTCGCGCCGCGGGCCCGCCGCGCGCCTAACGACAGCTCGGTGGTGATCCCGACGATGAAGAGGAAGAACGGGAAGATCAGGTCGGTCGGCGTCCAGCCGTTCCACTCAGCGTGCTCCAGTGGCGGATAGATCGCCGCCCACGAGCCGGGATCGTTGACGAGCAGCATCCCGGCCACTGTGAGGCCGCGAAAGACGTCGAGCGAGAGCAGCCGCTCGCGCGCCGGCGGCGGGCCGGGCGCGTCCGCGCTCGCGATGTCGGCGTTCAGCGGGTCGAGCCCGGACCCACCTCGCGAAGCGGCGCGCGGCGCAGACGTCGTCACGACTTCTTGTCTTCCGTCGAGTCGGTGATCACCCAGCGGCCTTCCGGACACTCGAAGCGGTAAGCCATCGCGCGGCCCACCTTCCCCTCGAACTGTCCGCCGATGTAGCGACCACCGAGCCGCACGACGACCGCGGTATCCGCCTCGCGCGTCAGCCCATGCCAGGCGACGAGCAGCGTCGTGTACGTGACGCCTTCCTCCATCCGGTTGCGGACCTTCGTGCGGCCGGCCGTGTCGGGGGGGAAGAACCAGGTCGGCCCGCGATCCTGCAGCGCCTCGACGCCGACGTCGGGCAGCGCCGAATCGCTCAGCGCCGCGGTCAGGAAACGCTGCGGATAGGGGTTCGCTCCCTTGGTGTAGGCGATGACCGCGCGCCAGGTGGCGCTGTCCGCCGACTGCTTGCATACGGCGCCGCTGCTGGTCTTCCTGCCATCGCCGCCGGAGCAGCCGAGGGCCAGAATCAGGGCGGCGGCGAATGTCACGGCCGCCACGGCCGGGAACTGGGGCTGGACGAATTGCTTCATGAGTTACAAGCTGATGGAGACGTCCCTGCTTGTCGAGTGTGAGCGATCGCTTCGAAACTCGACTTCAAGCCATCGACGCCCCGTCGGCGCTGCACGTCACGCACGACCGACGCAAAACTTCGGAGGCTCGCATGACAACAGGAGCTCGCGCAGAATCCATCGCATCATCCCGCACAGTCCACGCGAGCGCCATCCGTGAGGGAGCGATTGCGGGCGTGCTCGGCGCGACGGTAGTCGCCATCTGGTTCCTCGGCGTCGACGTCATCGCCGGACACCCGTTCCGCACCCCCGAGCTGCTCGGCCGCGCGCTGGTCAGCGTGCTCGGTCCGGCGGGAGGTGAGGGCGCGTTCACCTACATCGCGGCGTACACGGTGTTTCAC
>JBKJQR010000248.1:0-16509 GCA_046593895.1 Gemmatimonadaceae bacterium
GGCGCTCGCAGAAGGCGATGCCAGCGCCGATTTGCGAACGCATCAAGAAGTCACGAGTCCCATTGACGCTGCCGCGCCCACGCCGGCGTCGCATGACGCGCGGGGTTGACTGGTCCCTCGGCGAGGACTACGTTTCCCCTGCTTCGGACGATACTCGTCGAGGGACCAGTCAACCCCGCAGGTCATGCGACGCCGGCGTGGTTGCGGCCGCGTCAACGGCACTCGTGACTTGTTGATCCGTTTGCGAATCGCGGCTGACACCGCCTTCGGCGAGCGCTGTTGCATTCGCGACGCCACGCCCAGCATTCGCCTTCGATGGCTCGGAGTTTAACGAGCCGCGGTTCCCTGCCCGGTCAGCGGCAGGCAGTGGGAGCGTCAGCGTGAATCTCGAGCCTCTGCCCAGCTGGCTCGACACCGCGACATCGCCACCAAGAAGTCTCGACATTTTGCGCGCGATTGCGAGTCCAAGTCCGGTTCCGCGCTGCATCGAGTCTCCGCGTCCGCTCGGGCGCACTTGCTCGAACTCCTCGAAGATTCGTTCGAGGTCGCTCTCGGCAATCCCGACGCCGGTGTCTTCAACGGCGATCGTCAGGCTTCCGCCCGTTATTTTTGCAACGATCGTTACTGCACCACGTTCAGTGAACTTGATCGCATTCGCGATGAGGTTGAGCAGGATCTGGCGAAGATGGCGCGCGTCAGTTTCGAGTTTCGGAAGCTCGCGCGGAATTACTACATCGACGCGGAGACCCTTCGCATCGGCAGCCGGTTCGACGACCGTCGCGACGCTGTCGAGAACACTCCCAAGGTCCACCGCCTCGAGTTCCACATCCATTCTGCCAACTTCAATCTTCGAGAGGTCGAGCACATCGTTGACCAAGCCGAGCAGATGGTCAGCAGCGGCCTGTACGCGTTTGTGCGAAGCTCGCAGGGGCTGCGGGACCTCACCGTACATTCCGTCCAACGCGAGCGCATTGTAGCCGACGATCGCGTTGAGCGGCGTGCGAAGCTCGTGGCTTACGTTTGCGAGGAATCGCGACTTTGCGCGATTGGCTTCCGCGATCTGCTGCGCGCGCTCTTCGAGTCTCATGTTGGCATCGAGGAGGTCTCGGGAGAGGAGTTCGAGATCTCGAGAGTACGCGGCGAATCGGCGCGACCGAAATTCTTCACGCAGCGCGAGAAATCCGAGAAGGACGACGACGATCGCACCGGTCGTCCAGTTCAGCGCGCGCGCCATGAATGGTTGCATGCTCTCGACCGCCACCTCGAGCGTCCACCCATGGCCGCCGGGCAACGCCAACTCGCGGTGCACGTTGCGCGCGATGCGCGCGGGTCGCGTTGCGGATGTGGCAATTACGTCATTGCGCTCGTCGAGCACGCGCCACGAAAAACGGCCGCGCAGCTGACCAGCAAGCGCGCGAGTGAAGAGCCGTTCATATGCGAACGCTCCGGCGACGTATCCCGTTAGGCGGTCGCCGTCCATGATCGGTACGTACATCAAGGTCCCCGGCCGGCCGTCGCCCAGCGTCAGCGGAGCAGTCGCCGCAACCGCGTGTTCCTCAGCAGCTTTTCGCATTGCTGGCGCCCGCAGCGGGAAGGCGCGATGCGCCACCCGACCGCCGGGTAGCACCGTCTCGCCAAAAGCGATTCTCACCGCGCCTCGTGAATCCAGCAGGTATATGGTCGCGATATCCGGCATGTCGCGCCGAATTTCACTCGCCAGCACGTTGAATCGCTCGATTTCGTCGCGAGCCCCGTGGGCCGAGGCCGTGAGCACAGCGAGTGTCGTGAGCAACTGGGCGCGTTGCCACACTGTGCCCTCAATGAGCGCGTCAGCCTGGACTGCCTGCGCCATGACCTCACGCTGATAGTCCCGCTGGAGAAGGGCGTCGATACGATGCAGCAACGCGATCGCACTGAGCACGATGAGCGCGAGCAGGAGGCGCCACCTGATTGGGCCAGCAAGACCGCGCCTCAGCTCTTCGGGAAGCGGCGAGCTCTTCCCGATCATCCGCAAGCCTCACGGTGTGCCATCGGCTCGCGCCGGCGCGTTGACATAGCTCCGACAATGGCAAGCAGCGCGCCGCCCACTGCGCTCCGCCCAAAAAAAACTGCCCCGTGGCTGCGAGCCACGGGGCAGTGCGCGGTACAAGACTCGAACTTGTGACCTCCACGATGTCAACGTGGCGCTCTAACCAACTGAGCTAACCGCGCAAACCAACGCCTCGGCGCATGGAACTTGACACTTGCCCGGCGCGTTCTATGCGGCAGGCCGCACCCGCTCGTGAAAGCGGCACAGAATGTTGCCGCAATCTGACGTGCAGAGCGGGAAACGGGACTCGAACCCGCGACCCCAACCTTGGCAAGGTTGTGCTCTACCAACTGAGCTATTCCCGCGTAGGCCCGATTCCGGAGCTCCAGTTGCCGGCGTCTTCAGCCGATACTCGAACTCCGGGAGGACCGGCCGACGACAAGTCGCATCGTCGGGAGGTGGAGGCGAGGGGAATCGAACCCCTGACCTCTTGAATGCCATTCAAGCGCTCTCCCAACTGAGCTACGCCCCCTCGGCCGAGCGGAGATAACTGTTCCGCCAGGAAACGCGAAGTGTAGTCGCGGGTATGAATGAAGTCAAGAAAAGAAGGCTGGCGCAAAACGGTTCGGCCAGTATTTTGCAGCGCTCTCGAATCTGAAAGGACGTAGCGTTTCAAAACATCTGAAAATCTGCGAGTCCAATCGGGTTGTAGCACCGATGACGCACCAACGGCGGAACCGCGCCGCTCCCATACATCAATTCACGCGTAGCACTGTTGAGGGCCAAACAATGACCGAAGTGAAGCGGCGCCGCCGGTCCGCACCGGCAGGCATCGCCCCAAACGAGCCCGAGCGTGATATCCTCGATCAGTATTTGTACGAGGTCAGCACGTATCCTCTCCTGAAGGGAATGGAGGAGATCGAGCTCGCGAAGAAGATCCGCGCCGGCGATCCCGATGCGCTCCAGGAATTGGTGAAGCGAAACCTGCGCTTTGTCATTTCTGTCGCGAAGAAATACCAGAACCGCGGCCTGCCGCTCATCGACCTGATCGGTGAAGGGAATGTCGGATTGCTGACTGCCGCCCGGAAGTTCGATCCTGACCAGGGCGTAAAGTTCATCTCGTATGCAGTGTGGTGGATCCGCCAGGCGATCCTCTCGGCGCTCGCGCGCCAGGGTCGCACGGTTCGCGTTCCATTGAATCGCACGGCGGACCTTTCGAGAATCATCAAGGCAAGCGAAATCCTCAGGCAGAAGCTCAATCGTGAGCCGACACCGGAGGAATTGTCGCAGCTGACCGGGCTATCTACCGAGGTTGTCCAGTCTCTCGCGGCGCTTAACACCAGCGACGTAAGACTCGACGCGCCGATGGATCCCGATGGCGATCGTTCGTTGATCGAGCGATTCGTCGCTGACGAGATGCCGGATACGGAAGAGGAAGCGATGAATCGCTTCCTTACCGATGAAATCGAGCAGGCGCTCGGGACGCTTCCGCCGCGAGACGCGAAGGTTCTCAGGCTCTACTTTGGACTCGAGGGTGGGCGTGAGCACACGCTCGAGGAAATCGGTTCGATGCTCGGCGTAACGCGCGAGCGCGTCCGCCAGCTACGCGATCGCGCGTTGAAGCGCCTTCGCGAGGGCGACGTCGGGCGCGCATTGGGCAGCTTCGCAGCCTGAGCGAGTCGTCGCGAACGAGGGGCCGCTTCCAATTCGGAAGCGGCCCCTCGTTTTTTTGGCACGCATTGATCAACTCATCAGTTCTCTCGCAGGTAGAACGCAGCGGTTCAACATCCGTCCTTGCCGCACTGGCCGACAAGATCACAAATTGACTCAATGATTCGGCTCGTCAACGTTCATAAGGCTTTCGGGCCGAAGCAGGTGCTCAACGGATTCAGCCTGGATGTCCTCGAGGGTGAAACGATGGTGATCATCGGTTACTCGGGGACCGGAAAGTCCGTCGCCATCAAGCACATCGTCGGATTGCTCGAGCCGGACACGGGCGATGTCATCGTCGATGACCTCGAAGTGCCGTTGCTCCCCCGGCGAGAATTGTACAAGCTTCGCGCGCGCATCGGTTACGTTTTTCAATTCGCCGCGCTTTTTGACTCGCTGAGCATCGGAGAGAACTTGGCGATGGGTCTCCGCAAGCAGGCTGAACTCGACGAATCGGAAATCAGTCAGCGGGTCGACGAGGCGCTCGACCTCGTCGATCTGCCAGGGGTCCAAACGAAGTTTCCCGCGGAGCTATCCGGGGGGATGCGCAAACGGGTCGGAATCGCCAGATCTGTCGCGTTGCGGCCGAAATACATGTTGTACGACGAGCCAACTACTGGCCTCGACCCGGTCACGAGTGCGGTCATCGACAACCTCATGGTCCGCATGCGGGACAAGCTTGGTGTGACCAGCATTGTCATCACGCACGACATGCGCAGTGCTTACACGGTCGGGACACGAATCGCAATGTTGTACCAGGGCCGCGTGCGCCAGGTCGGGACGGTCGCCGAGATCCAGCAAACGAGCGACCCGGTCGTCAGGCAATTCATCGAGGGTCGCGCGCACCTCGAGAGTGACGCGCCGTTCGCGGGGAAACGGTGACGGCGCGAGCCCGCGCGACGCAGGAAACGTCGGCTGGCGGTGTCGTGTACCGCTTGGAGCCGAGCGGTGAGCCAGTGTTCCTTCTCATTCGCGACAGCTATCGCAATTGGGGCTTTCCGAAGGGGCACCTTGAGGACAGCGAACTGCCTGACGCTGCCGCGCTGCGGGAGGTGCGCGAAGAGACTGGTCTTGCGGCCCTTGAACTGCGCGGAGAGATCGAGACGATCGACTGGTTCTTCCGCTTTCGAGGCCGATTGATCCACAAGGTGTGCCATTTCTACTTGATGGAGACTTCGTCGACGGTTACCTGTCCTCAGCGCGCCGAAGGAATTACCGCCTGCAAGTGGATGGCAATTGCCGAGGCATTGCAGACGATTTCTTATGCGAACGCGAAAGCGGTTTTGCAGCGCGCCGGCGATATGGTGGGCGGGGCGCTTCCGCGCCGATAGCTGATGGCCGCGCGATCGAAGGGTCGGTCCGTCGACGGCGGGACCGCCGTCGATTCGGCTGCTCCGACATCGTCTGCCGCGGCTCAGTCAACGGCCGTGGTTCCTTCCATTGCGGTTTTTGTCGGTCGCGAGCGGTCGCGTGCTGCAATCCGCCTCGCGTTTCCCAGACGCCGCGCGCGCGTGATCGCCGCCCGCTCGGCCGACGAACTGGCGACGATCCTCCGGACGACGCTTGCCGATGCGGTGATCATCGACCTCGGCACCACTGGTCACGAAACAGATCGCGCCGTTGCGCTTGCACGCGAATTTCCCAGCTTGCCGTTCATCGGGATCGCACCGCTGCGAGGAGCCGATGGCCCGGCTCTCGCGACCGCCGCGATGAGAGACTTCGCCGACGTCGTCATCGAAGGGATCGACGATTCCGTATTGAGGGCACTCGTTGCGCCGATCGGATTTTCCGCGCGCTTTGCCAACGCGTTATGGCACCCTCCGCACGCCCTGCACCTCGACGCACCGTTGCAGCAGTCAGCGTGGCGGGCGGTGATCGGACGCGGAGGCCGTCCGGTGCGCACCGGCGACCTCGCCGGATCGTTAGGCGTGACCCGCGAACACCTCAGCCGCTCGTTCGCAGCAGATGGCTCACCGAATCTGAAACGGGTCATCGATCTCGTCAGGCTGCTCGCAGCGGCTGAACTGAGCAAGAATCCCGGATACGATGTTCGCGACGTCGCGCGTGTGCTTGGATTCGCATCGGCCTCTCATCTTTCGAGTACGACGCAGCGCGTGGTTGGAACCAAGGCAGCATCACTGACGAGGCTGCGCGCCGTGGACATTGTAGATCGTTTCGGGCAGGGTCGAGGACGGAGCCGAGCGCCAGCGGTGTAGCCGTTCCGCGGTGATCCGTCACGCGGTCACGGTGCGCGCCGCGTCCGCATCGGCTTCAACGAGCCGGTCGAGATAGGTGATGTAGCCGGCGACGAGGCGTGCAGTGTGCGATGCGCGCAGTCCGAGGTCAGCGCAGGACGGGAGCGGAAACAATTCGGCGTGACGCGCGATCGCGAGCCCGGTCTCGAAAGAAACGATCGCATCGCGAGCAAGACGGAACCCATCGCGTTGCGCCAGCGCGCTGTCCTTCGCGTGCGCACGGGCGATTGCTAGCGCGACCTCGGCGCTGCAGCGGAGGAGCACGTCAACCAGCGCTCTCCCTTCGGGTCGAGTCTTCCTCGCGAGCTTGGCAATCTCGCCAGCTGTGCCGACCGCCTCCTGCCAGACTCGCAATTCACGCACGTTTGATGGCATGGCAGGAATCTCGCGACCCCGGCCGCCGCGCCGTCATCGCCGACACGCAGGGGCCAGCGTTGCCGCGCGTCCAGCAGACGCCAGCATTGCCGCGCTCGCAAGATGGAATCTCTGAACGCTTGCACGCCGCGCAGGCTTGTGATAATTTTCACAAGCTATAGGCCAGCCTCGGCCGAACGCCGCTCGTCGTACGTTTTCCCCGACTCACGTTATGGCTTCTGACACGTCACTCCGCCCCGGCGAGATCAAGGACATTCTGCTTCGCGAGATTGAAGCCGCCGATCTCCGATCGCTCGATGTCGAAGAGGTGGGAACTGTTCTCGAGGTCAAGGATGGCATCGCGCGCATCTATGGCCTTAGCCGCGCAATGTCCGGCGAGATGCTCGAGGTGACTTCGAGTGAGACGGGTGCCGCGATCACCGCGCTCTGCCTCAATCTCGAGGAAGACAACATCGGCGCCGTGATCCTTGGCGATTATCTCCAGCTGCGTGAGGGCGACGAGGTTCGACGCACCAAACGTGTGCTCGAGGTGCCGGTGGGCCAGGCGCTCGTCGGGCGAGTTGTCGACGCGCTCGGACGTCCAATTGACGGGAAGGGAGATATTCGGACGACGACTACGAGAAAGGTCGAAAGCGTAGCCCCTGGCATTATCGTCAGGCAGCCGGTCAAGGAGCCGCTGCAGACCGGAATCAAGAGCATCGATGCGATGATCCCCATCGGTCGCGGACAGCGCGAGCTGATCATCGGAGATCGCGGGACGGGAAAGACTGCGATCGCGATCGATACGATCATCAACCAGAAGGGGCAGGGCGTCGTCTGCGTGTACGTCGCAATCGGCCAGAAAGCGTCGACCGTGGCGTCGGTCGTTGAAAGGCTGACTCGGACGGGTGCGATGGAGTACACGATCGTTGTCGTCGCTTCAGCATCTGACCCGGCGCCGATGCAATACATCGCGCCGTACTCGGGATGCGCGATGGCTGAGTTCTTCATGTACAACGAAGGCAAGCCTACGCTCTGCGTCTACGACGATCTCTCGAAGCAGGCTGCAGCTTATCGTCAAATCTCGCTCGTGCTGCGGCGCCCCCCCGGCCGCGAAGCATATCCCGGCGACGTCTTCTATCTGCACTCCCGCCTCCTTGAGCGCGCCGCGAAGCTGCGCGAAGACAACGACGTCGTCGACGGCAAGACCATCCTCAAGCCGGGTGGATCGCTCACCGCGCTCCCCATCATCGAGACTCAGGCAGGCGACGTGTCGGCGTACATTCCGACTAACGTCATCTCGATCACCGACGGCCAGATCTTTCTCGAGGCAGATTTGTTCTATGCCGGCGTCCGCCCTGCCGTAAACGTCGGCATTTCAGTTTCGCGCGTCGGCGGGTCAGCGCAGATCAAGGCCATGAAAGGCGTCGCTGGCCGGCTCCGGCTCGACCTCGCACAATATCGTGAGCTCGAGGCATTCGCGTCGTTCGCGTCCGACCTCGACGCCACGACGAAAAAGCAGCTCGAACGGGGGGCGCGCACCGTCGAAATGCTCAAGCAGGGACAGTATCAGCCGATGGCCGTCGAGCAGCAGGTCATGATCATCTTCGCGGTGACGAACGGATTCCTCGATGAAGTCCCGGTCGCGCAGGTCCGCGAATGGGAGCGCGGCTTTCACGAGTTCGCGCAGACGCAGTACCCGCAGCTCGGCGAAGCGATCCGCAAGGAAAAGGCGATCTCGAAGGACACCGAGGCCAAGCTGCGCGAGGCGATCGAGGCGTACGCCAAGGTCGCGAAGGTCGAGGTTGCGAAGTAGCGCTCGGCGTTAGGCACACACTCACCGGGACGCACTCCGCATGGCCAAGGGACGCGAACTCAAGGGACGCATCAAGTCCGTCGAGAATACGCGAAAGATCACGCGCACCATGGAAATGGTCGCGACGTCGAAGCTGAAGCGCGCGACCGATCGCGTGGCCGCAGCGCGCCCGTACGCGACGGCGATCGCAGAAACGATCGCCAGCCTTTATTCCGCCGAGCTGGCCGAGCGATTTCCCCTGTTGCGCCAGCCCGCTACGGTGAAGCGCGCAGCGGTGCTGCTGCTTACATCGAATCGCGGACTGGCCGGGGCGTTCAACGCAAATCTCCTGAAGGAAACCCGTGCGACGATCGCCCGGCTCGAGCGCGAGGGCGCTGAGATCGAGCTTCACGTGGTCGGCCGCAAGGGAATCGGGTTCTTCAGATACCTCGGCCGTACACTGGCGACCAGCCGCACGGACATCACCGATCGTCCCTCGGCGCAGGACGCGACATCCCTCGTCGACGCGTTGATGGAAGGATTCATTAACCGATCGCTCGATGCTGTCTACGTCATCAGTTCCCGGTTTAACTCCGTACTCTCGACGCCACCGCATACCGAGCGCGTGTTGCCGGTAACGCCTCCCGAGGCGAAGGGCGCGCGCCGTGATTACCTGCTGTTCCCGTCCGCCGAGCGCCTGCTGACCGAGCTCCTCCCGCTTTACGTTCGCAACGCGGTGTATCGTGCGCTCGTCGAGAACGAAGCGAGCTTCCAGAGCGCACAGCGGACGGCGATGAAGAATGCGACAGACAACGCTGGCGATATCCTGACGAACCTCCGTCGCACGTATAACCGGGCGCGTCAGGCGCAGATCACGCAGGAAATCGCCGAGATCGTCGGCGGCGCCGCGGCCCTCGAATAAGTCAGACCGCAACAGACTCTCACCGAGTGATCGATATGGCTACCACCGCTGCACCCAGTACTCACGTCGGCAAGATCATCCAAGTCATCGGACCCGTGCTCGACGTCGAGTTCGAATCCGAACACCTGCCCGAGATCTACAACGCACTCGAGATCCGCGGCACGTCGGCGAGCGGCGAGACGCTGCGCGTTGTCGTCGAGGTGCAGCAGCATATCGGCCGCAACCAGGTTCGCGCCGTGGCGATGTCGTCCACGGACGGTGTCGAGCGCGGGATGGAAGTGATCGACACGGGTTCCGCGATCACCGTGCCGGTGGGGGAGGCGGCGCTCGGTCGCATCCTGAACGTGCTCGGTGACCCGATCGACAATGGCGCGCCGATTCCTGCGAGTGCGGAGCGTTGGCCGATTCACCGCAAGCGCCCCGACTTTGTCGATCTCGAACCGAAGACCGAGATCTTCGAGACAGGCATCAAGGTCGTCGACCTGATCGCACCGTTCGTGAGGGGCGGAAAGATCGGATTATTCGGCGGCGCGGGCGTCGGCAAGACGGTGGTCATCCAGGAGCTGATCAACAACGTCGCGACGGGCCACGGCGGTCGCTCGGTGTTCTGCGGCGTCGGTGAGCGGACGCGCGAGGGGAACGATCTCTATCTCGAGTTCAAGGAAGCCGGGATCCTCGACAAGGTTGCACTCATCTACGGACAGATGAACGAGCCGCCAGGAGCTCGCCTCCGCGTCGGGCTGTCAGGCCTAACGGTTGCCGAATACTTCCGCGACCAGGAGAACGCCGACGTACTCGTCTTCATCGACAACATCTTCCGCTTCACCCAGGCGGGCTCCGAGGTTTCGGCGCTGCTCGGGCGGATGCCGAGTGCCGTCGGTTATCAGCCGACGCTCGCGACCGAGATGGGCGATCTGCAGGAGCGGATCACATCGACAAAGAACGGCTCGATTACGTCGGTGCAGGCGATCTACGTTCCTGCCGACGACATCACCGACCCGGCGCCGGCGACGGCGTTCGCGCACCTCGACGCGACGGTCGTGCTTTCGCGCGCGATCACCGAATTGGGCATCTATCCCGCGGTTGATCCGCTCGCCTCGAGCAGCCGCATTCTTGATCCGCAGTTCGTCGGAGATCGCCACTACAAGGCGGCGACGAGTGTACAGCGGATCTTGCAGCGTTACAAGGAGCTGCAGGACATCATCGCGATCCTCGGGATGGACGAATTGTCGGAAGACGACAAGAAGATCGTCGGTCGTGCGCGCCGGCTGCAGCGCTTCATGTCGCAGCCGTTCAAGGTCGCCCAGCAGTTCACCGGCATCCCGGGCACGTACGCGGAGCTCGAAGAGACCATGTCGTCGTTCGAGCGGCTTGTTGCCGGCGAATTCGACCAGCTCCCCGAGCAAGCGTTTTTCATGGCGGGCGCCATCGATGACGTCGTCGCGAACGCCGAGCGCATGGCGAAGGCCTAACGCGTGCTGAACGTTTCGCTGGTTTCGCCGGAACGAACGCTCTTCGAGGGCGCGGCCGACTCGCTCGTCGCACCTGCGTTCGACGGACAGGTCGGCATCCTGTCGATGCACGCGCCGATGCTCACGCTCCTCGGCTCCGGCGAGTTGCGCCTGAACGTCGCGGGTGGCGAGCGCAGGTTCGACGTCTTCGGTGGCTTCCTCGAGGTCGCTGACGATCGAGTGCGCATCGTGACGGAGAAAGCCGAGCCCCGCTGAGTGTCACCCTCCCGATTCCAACGTCGGAGAGCATCAATCCGAACTATCGCAGCGCGGCTTGCGACAAGAGTACCGGCTGAACTGTCGTTATCGTGGGTGCCCGCAGGGCATGCCTAGGGCGGCGGTTGGCGCGGCGAGCGACGCAGCGCCCACGGCGTTTTTGAAGAATATGAAGTGGATCGGAGAATCCCGAGCAAACGGTGCGGCGGTTGCAATGCATGATTTGGACTGCGGCGGTCGTCGCTTCCCATTCCACGATCATGCGATGCGATACAAATACCTGAGCACAGCGTTTGTGGCACTGACCGTATCTTCAGCCGTGCCTTGTTTAGCACAGATGCCGGCCACGCCCGTCCTCCAGAACGCTTGGGCAAACTCGGGAATCACGGTCGCGGGTGATTATGGCAATGCGAAAGACGCAACGGCAGTCGCTGGAGCGCTCGCGTGGTCGCCGGTGCAATCACGTTTTCAACTGAGCGCGGGCGCCGGGATCGTACGCTCTGACTCCGGCGGCTCGCGGGCTGGCTATGGCGCCAGGCTGGCAATCCCCGTACGAAGCTTCGCCTCCGGCAGCATCGGAGCCGCGATATTTGGTGGAGTAGGTGTCACGTCGCGATTGATTCATCAGGCCTCGGCCACCCAGCGCGTTACGCTTTCGTCATTCCCAATTGGAGTTGGGTTTGGCTTTCGCCATTCACTCGGTTCGACGCGTGGCGTAAGCGTGTACGTGTCTCCGTTCTACCTGATCTCGAGACAGACGGGCGATTCACTCGCTCAGCCGACTAGTGGGTCCATTCGCGCGTCGCTAGGGGTCGATGCGACGATCGCCCCGCAGATTGGCTTGACGCTGGGCTATGAAGCGGGTGCGACAGCGGCCGATCGTCACCCCGGCCCAATCGGGGGCATCTTCGGCGTAGGAATTTCATACGCCCTCCATCGGCAGTAGCGAAGCCTTCGCTCGCCGCGGCGCTACAGCTCAGGGCAAGCTTCTTGCGCCGCCATGCTGATATTCCTTCCATACCGGATGTGCTGATGGACACGCTCCCCGCAATACTCGTCGTCGACGACAACCACGACAACGCAGAAATCATCCGGCAATATCTCGAAGTACGCGGGTACCCGATCACCGTCGCCTACAGCGGGGATGAGGCACTAGCGGTCTTCGAGCAAGTGAAGCCCGCCCTCGTGTTGCTCGACGTGATGATGCCGGGGCGCGATGGCTGGGAAACGTGTCGCTTGATGAAGCAGCATCCGACCCTTGGTCGCAAGATCCGCATCGTGATGGTCACCGCGCTCGACGAATGGTCAGACAAGCGCGAAGCGCTTCAGACGGGCGCCGATGATTACGTGGAGAAGCCATTCGATCTGCCCAAGCTCGCGTTGACGGTGCAACGAAACCTGGCGATGCTGACGGCGACCTCCTAGCGGCTCGCCGCGCCCGTGAACCACAGCACCCTCATCACAGATACCAACGATCCGCTGGTCGTTGAAGCCGTCGCGCAACTCGATTCGTGGCGGGCCATTGTCGTCCCATCCCGGGAGATCGCACGGGCGATTGGCCATGAACGCGGACTCCGTGCAGTTTATGTGACCGCGGAAAGTCCGCCCACGCTGCGCGAAATTGTCGAATGCGCGCATGCAAAAGGGCTCCCGGTGATCGTCGGTTGCAAGGACGACGCAGCGCGGCGACGGGCGATCGAGCTTCGCGCAGAAGAGTGGCTGCGCCTCCCGACCGACGCGGAGGAGATCGCCGGTCGCGTGCGGTCAGCGGTCATGCGACAGCTGCCTGGCGACGCGCCTAACGGTGATCGGGCCGAGCGTGCCGAACAGGCGCAGATGCTCTACGACTTCATGACCGGCTTGCCGACCCTCCCGGTGATGATCGAGCGAATGCGGCCGCAGATCAAGGAGCGCGGTGAGCTGGTAGTGGTCTACTTCAACTTCGTTCGCTACTCGAAGATCGAAGAGATATACGGGTGGGAGAAGCTCGACGCCGTCCTCGAAACCACCGCCGCCGGTGTCAAGGAGTTCCTCGACGGACATTCCATGCAGGCGTCGCGTGTGATGGTCAGCTACACGAATGATGACGACTTCATCTTCTTCCATGTTCCTCCGGCAGGGGAGGCGCGGGCGTCCGAGCAGCAGATCACGACGCTCGTCGGTCGATTGCAGGAGCATGTCGCGCAGCGAATCGAGGTCGCGCACGGCGAAGACATCGCTGCGCTCTTCGAAATTTACGTCGGGCTGGCGCGCGTCTATTACAACCCGAAGCTCCGCATCGAACGGCTGATTTATCGCGGGATTCGCGAAGCAGCAACCGCCGCGAAGAGCGTCGAGGAGCGCGAGCGCGCGCGACGCGTCGACGACCTCCGGACGAGCCTGCGGGATCGCGCGGTGTACGTCGACTATCACCCGATCGTCGTTGCGACGACCCAGCAGATCTTCGGCTACGAGGCGCTCGCGCGCGGGGTCATGCGCAGCCTGCGAAGCCCGGAGGTGATGTTCGATGTCGCCGCTGAAGCGGACATGATCTGGGAATTGAGTCGCTTGTGCCGGAGTCGTGCGATCGAGGGCATCGAGACGCGGCTCGGCCCCGGAGAGCTCCTGTTCATCAACGTTGATCCGCACGATTTCGCCGACCCGGCGTTCACGGAAGCCGAGGTGAAGGATCCCTCGCGCGTGGTCATCGAGATCACCGAGCGAACTGCCATCAAGGACTACCCAAAATTCCGTGAGCGGCTGAAGGCGTTTCGTGCACTGGGCTATCGCTTTGCGGTCGACGACGCGGGAAGCGGCTATGCCGGCCTCGGTTCAATCGCCAATCTCGAGCCTGACTTCATCAAGCTCGACATCTCGTTGATCAATGCGATTGACTCGAATTTCATCAAGCAGAATCTTGTCGAGTCGATGGTGAAGTTCGCCAACGATCACGGCGCACAGGTCATAGCTGAAGGTGTCGAGCGCTCGGAAGAATTCGAGACCGTCAAGGCCCTCGGCGTGCACCTCGTACAGGGGTTTTTCCTGCACCGTCCGATAACGGCGCCAAAAAGCGGCGTGATCGCGGTATCGCCTGGCGCCTAACGGCCGTCCGGGGAGCCAGACACTCCACGGATGATCGACTCGATCAATGTGACGGTTCGCGCGGTAGCGCCGGTATTGTCCGTTATCACCTGCTGAGCTGACCGGCCTGCAGTTCGTCGCGCGCCTTGGTCACGGAGCCATTCACAAAGCGCCCCCACTATGCCTTCAGCGTCGCGTGCCTCAAGAGCACCGCCCGCATCGATGAGCAACGCAGCGTCGCGGCTGCTCAAGTGTTGGTGCCCAAAGAGCACTGGCACGCCGTACGAGGCTGGTTCGAGGACCGAGTGAAGCCCGGCCATATGAAAGCCTCCGCCGACGAACGCGATATCACCGAGCGCATAGATGTCGCCGAGGACGCCGAGGCGGTCCACAACGAGGACGTCCGCCCCGCCAGCGTCCGACTCGGTGATGCGAGCGTGCCGAAGCCCGGTCTGGGCGGCCCATTGCTCAATCGGCGCGAGATGGGATGGCGTCGGCTCGTGAGGTGCGATGATCAATCGCAGCCCAGTTTCGCGGACGCGCGGATCGGCGACCGCCGCAAGGAGCACCCTTTCGTCCGCGGGCCAGGTGGAACCGGCGACCAGCGTTAGGCGATCCGACCGAAGAGGATCGAGCAGCGCACTCGCTTGGCCGATTCTCAACGCGCGACTGGCGACCTGGTCGAAGCGCGTGTCCCCGGTTACGTGAACAGCATCATTGCGACAGCCTAACGCGACAAGGCGCGCGCCATCGTCTGCGCTGATCGCGCCGACCGCGGAGAGCATGGAATAGCTATCGCGCAATACCAAGGAAGCGACCTTGGAGTTTCGGGAGGAGCGTGCCGCAAGCGTCGCGCTGATCAATGCAGTCGGTACACGACGAGCGTGCGCCTCGTCGACGAGGTTTGGCCAGACGTCCAACTTGCTGAAGATGATCACCGCCGGGCGGAGCGCGTCGATGACCGCGCGCCCGGCATGCGCGGTATCGAATGGAAGCACGTCACGGAAATCGACGTCCAGCGTCGCCGCAAACAACTCGGCCGAAGGTGAAAAGAACGTGTAGGCGAATTGGCATCGAGGATGTACCGCTTTCAGGGCATCGAGTACAGGACGCGCCTGAAGCCCTTCGCCGACGGACGGGGCGTGGAGCCAGATGAGCGGTTGCGACCTGTCGCGAAATGTCCGCGCCCAACTCTCGAACCGGCGGACAACGTCTTTTCGCGCGACGATCGAGCGTCGTAGCTTGCCCGGCCCAACGGAGACAGACGCCGCGGCTGCTTCAGCGAGACGCCCAGCAATGGCGTAGGCGGGGCGGATGAAGGGGTGCACGAGCCGTCAGAGAGGCTCGTTCGGCGGAGCGCTCAGCGACTTTGGCCGAGCGCTTTGTCGAGCGCGGACCGAAAATCCGCGAGCGGCACCGCCCCCTCTATTGTCTCAGCGCCGATGAAAAATGTCGGCGTGGCTTTCACGCCAGCGGCGCTTGCGCGCTGCTCGTCTGCCGCAATCATTGCGCGCGTCGACCCTGATTGTATGCACGCACGATACGGTTGGGCAGAGACACCAACGCTCAGGGCAAGCGAGTCAAGTACTGATTTGGGATCGCCGAGAGCTGCCCAATGGCTCTGCGTGCGGAAGATCGCGTCGTGCATTTCCCAGAACCTGCCCTGGACGGCCGCACACATTGCGGCTTCCGCCGCCGGCATTGCGTTCGCATGACCGGACAACGGGAAGTTCAAGAACGCGATTCTGATCTTCCCTTGTTCGACATAGTCCCTCACGACCGTGGCGAACACCTCGTCATGCCACTGTCGGCAGTAGGGGCACTGAAAGTCGCTGACCATCACAACCCAAAGTTTCGCCGCGCTATCACCGCGGATCCGACCGCGATCCGCCTTCGCGAGCATCGTCGTGGAGTCCTTTTCGGACAACAGTGGGGTGGCCGCAGCCGCCGATATTTTGGGCGACTCGTTGCCTGGACGCGCGTGAGGTTCGGGCGTTGAGCATGCGGCTAACGTGGCCGCGATCAAGAGCGTGTGTGAAGAAATCAAGTCACGTGGTGTGCGGAGTTTGTCCGACGATTTCAGTGCTAGGAAACTAGATACCGCTCGGTTGGAGCGCGAGTAGGAGACTCTCGGCGCGAATGCTGCTATATTACTACTCAGAGGGCCGTCGCGGAGTCGACGCCAGACGGTTCAGCGGCGGGCGCAAGGGGCATATCTCTTGCACCTATTCAACTGTTCATTTGCGCCGGCGTGACTGCCGAACGCGCCCTCGGCACTCGATTGGTCCGCCTCTCCAACGTGGAGAGCGCCACGCGAGGGCCGCGACTGCACATCAATTCGGAGTGGAGGTTTCATGCGCATCATGCGATGCGGGATCGGGATGCTCACGTGCGCGCTGGCCGCGACATTTTTCGCCGCCGACCGCGTAGACGCGCAGCAGTCCGATCCATACCACGCGACACTGTATCAGGGAACGGGCTTGGTGACGATTCCCGTCGCGTGGGTTTCGCCCACCTCGTTTGATGCGTGGTTCGCGATCAGCGGGAAGAACTTGCCGTCATACGATGTTGCGACGGGTCAGTCGAAGCAGGGTTTTGCGAGCCTCTGGAATACGAATGTCGCGCTCGACGTGCACATGTTCGGACGCGCGTCGGTC
>JBKJQR010000055.1:0-3312 GCA_046593895.1 Gemmatimonadaceae bacterium
GGTCATCGGATCGGGTGGCACTTTCACCAACCTCGCCGGGATGCATCTTGCCCGGAACGACGTCGTCGCGGCGCGCACCGTGCACGCAACCAAGGTCAGTCGCGCGGAACTCGAGCAGATCATTGACGCGTTGGTGGCCATGTCGCCGGGCGAGCGCCTGAAGATGGCGGGACTAAATCGTGAGCGTGCCGACATCATCCTCGCCGGTCTCTGCGTGGCTGCTGAAGTCGTTGCCCGACTCGACGCGCGCGAACTGGTCGTCTCCCGCTACGGAATTCGCGAAGGGCTGCTGCTCGACGCCGCCCGTGTGCGGCCGGCCGCTGCCGATCCCGGTGACGCGCGTGAGCGCTCGGTCCGTGAGCTCGGCGAGCGTTGCCACTTCGACGAGCCCCACGCCAGCCACGTCCGGATGCTGTCGCTCCAGCTCTTCGACGCGTTAGGCACGCGCCTCGGCTGCGAGAAAGCCGACCGGCAGACGCTGGCCGATGCGGCGCTGCTCCACGACATCGGGTACCACATCAGCTACGAGGGCCATCACAAGCACTCGTATCATCTCATCCTCCACGCCGGGCTGCTCGGCGTCGATCCCGAGGAGCAGGTCGTCATCGCCAACGTGGCGCGGTACCATCGCGGCGCACGGCCGAAGCGCGCCCATCGCAACATCGCCTCACTCGACAAGCCGGCGCGGAAGCGGATCGAACGGCTGGCGGCGATCCTCCGCGTTGCCGACGGACTCGATCGCGGGCACTCGGGGGTCGTCGCCGGCGTGAAGACGCGCTGGTCGCAGTCCGACATCCGCCTCACGGTGAGCGGCGCTGACCCAGCGTCGTCGCTCCGGCTCGAGACGTGGGGCGCCAGCCGCAAGACGGGGTTGCTCGAGCGCGTGACCGGCATCCCCGTCTACCTGTGCGATGCCTCCGGCGAAGTCATTGGCTCCGCCGATGAGGACGACTTCACTCACCGGGCCATCGCACTCGCCTGACGATCAGACCGGCGTTTCGATCGGGGGGTTCCCGCGCGGCGTCGGGCTTCGCACCATTCCCCAGGGATCGCCGAGCAGCGTGCGATGTGTTGCGCGCTCGATGGCGTCGCCAGGCTGGCGCTGGTGCCAGCGTCCATCGGACGAGAGCTCCCATGCCTGACGGTTGTCCCGCAGGCATGTCTCGAATAATGAACCGAGACGCGGGTGCAGCGTCCTGTCACCCACTGGCGTGACCGCTTCCACTCGCCGGTCGAAGTTGCGCTGCATCCAGTCCGCCGAACCGAGATAGTATTCGCCGACGCCACCGTTCCCGAAGTACCAGAGGCGCGAATGCTCGAGGAAACGCCCGACGATGCTGATCACGCGGATGTTCTCGCTCACGCCGGGAATTCCCGGGCGCAGGCAACAGATCCCGCGGGCGATCAGGTCGATCTGCACTCCGGCCATCGACGCCGCGTAGAGTGCGCGAATGATCTCGTCATCCACGACGGCGTTCATCTTGGCGATCATTCGCCCCGGTCGCCCGGCGCGCGCGTGCGCGGCCTCACGATCGATCAATGCGAGAAATCCCTTGCGCAGTCCCCGCGGCGCGACGAGCAACTCGCGGTATGGCCGGTCGCCGTCGAAGCCGGTGAGTGAATTGAAAAGATCGCGCAGGTCGGCGCCGATTGCCGGGCTTGCCGTGAACAGCCCGACGTCGGTGTACACGCGCGCACTCCGCGTGTTGTAATTCCCCGATCCGATGTGCGCGTAGAGGCGGAATCCCTCGCCTTCGCGACGGACGACGAGCGCAGTCTTCGCGTGCGTCTTCAGGTTCGCCGACCCGTAGACGACGTGAATCCCATGCGACTCGAGCGTTCTCGCCCACTCGATGTTGTTCGCTTCGTCGAAACGGGCCTTCAGCTCGACCAATACGACGACTTCCTTCCCGCGCTGCGCCGCGTCGAGCAACGCGCGCACGATCGCGGTGTCGCCCGATGTTCGGTACAGCGTCATCTTGATCGCCATCACGTCGGCATCGCGCGCCGCCGCCGCGACGAATTCCTCGACGGTCGCACCGAACGACTCGAACGGGTGGTGCACCAGGAGGTCATGCTCGCGGATCGCGTCGAGAATGTTGACCTCGCCGCGTAATTCGCGCGGCACCACCGGCACGAAGGGCGGATCGCGCAACTCGGGAATCTCCAGCGAGGCGATGGTCATCAGGTCGCCGAGATCGAGCAACGGTCCGGTTTGATGCAAGTCGCGATCGCCGAGCCGCGGCGCTCCCAGCTCGTTATGATCCTCGAGCTCCTCGAGGATCAGCTGCCTGACGTGCGCCGGCATCCCCTCCTGGGTTTCGAGCCTGACAACTTCCCCGAATCGGCGCTGGAAGAGGTGTTCCTCGATCGTCGCCAGCAAGTCGTCGGACTCTTCGCCGGTGGCGAGTTCGAGGTCGGAGAAGCGCGTCACCCTGAACAGGTGCGCGCCAATGACCTCCATCCCCGGAAAGAGCACGTGCAGGTTCCGCTCGATCACGCGCTCGATCGGGATGAAGTGATTCGGGCGCCCGACCGGCACCCATCGCGGCAGGCTCTTCGGCACCTTCACGCGCGCGAAATGCTCGGTGCCGCCTAACGGCTCGCGCAGCGCGACCGCGAGCGACAGCGACAGATTCGACAGGTACGGGAAGGGATGGCCCGGATCGACCGCGAGTGGCGTCAGTACCGGATAGACCCGCGCTTCGAAGTACTCGTCGAGCTGTGTCGTCTCGGCCGCCGATAATTCGTCGGCGTCGAGCAGGCGGATGCCGGCGTGCGCGAGGGCGGGAATCAGTTCCTCGTGAAGGCAGCGACGCGCGGCCGCGCACAGCTCCCGCACGCGGTCGTCGAGCCGGTCGAGGACCTCCTGCGGACGCAACCCGTCGGCGAACGGCTCGATGATTCCTGCGGCGATGCGGCGGCGCAGTCCGCCAACTCGCACCATGTAGAACTCGTCGAGGTTGGTCGCGAAGATCGCGAGAAATTTCAACCGCTCGAGCAGCACGTTGCGCGAGTCGGTTGCCTCGTGCAGCACTCGAGCGTTGAAATCGAGCCAGCTCAGCTCGCGATTGAGGTACAGCGGCGCAATATCCAGAAAAACCCGGCGTTGCGGGCGCGTTGCTGAAAACTATGTGGCGAGATCAGTGCCGGAGTAACAGATCGGTCACGGTGCGATCGTGAAACGGAGCACGTAATAGCTCAGCGCCGCCATTACCGCCGCCGCGGGGATTGTCAGCACCCACGCCCAGACGATTCGGCCGGCGATCCCCCAGCGCACAGCCGACAAGCGGTGCGTCGCACCGACACCGA
>JBKJQR010000112.1:0-21216 GCA_046593895.1 Gemmatimonadaceae bacterium
CCATGATCGCTGCATGAACGAACCTCGCCGTCCCTCTCGCCGCGGCCGCGGCCCGCGCCGCCCCAACCCTAACGTTGGCGGTGATCTCGCGGAGCCGAACCCGTACCGTGATGCCGATAGTGGAGACAGCGGTAGCGGCGGGACGCCGGGAACAGCGCGAGCCGAGGCCGATCTCGGTGAATCCTATACCCCGCCCGAACAGGCGGAGCGACCGGACACCGGTGATCGCGACGGCGCGGCAACGCGTGACGACGGATCACCCGACGACCGTGGTGGGCAGCCCCCGCAGTCGCGCGACGATCAACCGCCACGGCTGCAGCAATCGCGCGACGAAAACGTGGGCGGAGATGCTGGCGCCGGGGGAAGCGCCGGCGGTGGCACTGGACGCCAGCAGAGTGGACGTGGGCGACACCAGCATCCGCGGGGCCGAGGACAGCAGGGAGGCGGTGGAGGAAACGCCGGCGGGAACCACGCGAGCAATGGCAATCGCGATGGTAATCGCGATGGTAATGCGCAGGGTGATCGCGATGGAAATCGCGACGGCGGGCGGCGGGGACGGCGGAATCGCGGGCGTGGACCCCGGCGTGGTGGTGAACAGGTCGAGCGCGGTCCGGTGCTGCCCGTCGTCGCAGATGGTGAGACAACGGGATGGTTCGACCTCGGGCGCGACGGCGGGTACGTCCGCCGCGCCGCGGGGAGTTACCTCGCCGAGGCGGGCGACGCATTCGTCCCGCTGCCGATCGTCAGGCAGATCGGCCTCCGTCGCGGAGACCTCGTCGATGCGACCGTAGGTCGCGACCCGCGCGGGCGGACAGTCGTCGCCGAGATCAAATCGGTGAACGGAGACGACGCGGCGAACGCGGCGCGGCGTCCCGAGTTCGCAACGCTCACCGCATCGTATCCTGAGCGGAAGCTGTGGCTCGAGACGGGCCGCGCGGCGAAGGGTGGGAACGAGCTCATTCGCCGAGCGATCGACCTGATCGCGCCGATCGGATTCGGGCAGCGGGCATTGATCGTCGCACCGGCGCGTGCCGGCAAGACGACGCTGCTGCACGCAATCACCGAGGGTGTCGCGCTCAATCACCCTAACGCTGCACTCCTGATCCTCCTCGTCGACGAACGGCCGGAGGAGGTGAGCGAAGCCATCTCCTGGGGCGTCGGCGAAGTGATCGCGTCGAGCTTCGACCAGCCAGCGTTGCGCCATGTCGAGGTGACGGACATCGTGCTCGAGCGCGCGCGCCGGCTGGTGGAGACGGGAAAGGATGTCGTGATCGTTCTCGACTCGCTCACCCGCATGGCGCGAGCGCACAACACCGCCGAACGGGGAACGGGTCGCACGCTGTCGGGCGGCCTCGATGCGCAGGCGATGGCGAAGCCGAAGGCATTCTTCGGATCAGCGCGCGCGATCCCGTCGACATCGGGTGGTGGCTCGCTGACGATCATCGCGACCGCGCTGGTCGAGACGGGCTCGCGAATGGACGACGTGATCTTCGAGGAGTTCAAGGGCACCGGCAACTCGGAGATCAAGCTCGATCGCTCGCTCGCGGAGAAGCGGATCTATCCGGCGATCGACATCGCGACGAGCGGAACCCGTCGCGAAGAGAAGCTCTTCCGTCCCGATCAGCTGGATGCGGTGTTCACGCTGCGGCGCGGATTGAGCCAGATGCCACCTCAAGCGGGGATGGAGTGGCTGATCAAGCGAATCGCCGGAACGCTCAACAACGATTCGCTGCTGACGGGGCTGTAGGCTGTCGCGCGTCGCAGGCTCAGACACTGCGATGCGGGACGAGCGAGGCGGCGATCGAGCGATGCGCGATGAGAGCGGTGCCTTCGGATAGGGGATCGCGAGGGGCGGCGGGGGACGACGGCGGGAAATGGGGTGGATTTCACGTGTCAAAGCGGCCCATCGCTTGCACTTGGGTACGCTGTGAAAACGATCCACGCCGCCTTCTGGGCGCTCGGGGCAGTGCTGCTGCTTGCCGGCCCTTTTTCGGTCTCCGCGCAGACTGCGAGCAGCGCTGACCGGGAGGATCCCGAGGTCGTTCGCCTGACGATCCGAGGGGTGAAGGCATTCACGCCATCGGACATCCAGCAGAACATCTCGACCGAGGCCTCGCATTGTCGGGGCCTGATCCTCACGCCCTTCTGCTGGATTACGAAGGCGAAGGCAGTGTATCAACGGCTGTACCTGAATCGCACCGAGCTCGCACGCGACGTGCTGCGCATCCGGGTGTTCTACTGGAAGCGCGGCTATCGAGAAGCGGAGGTGGATACGGTGGTGACGCCGCAGGCCGGGGGTGTCGCCGTCACCTTCCGGGTGAGGGAGGGAGCCCCGACAGTGGTGCGGAAGATCGCGGTTGGACCGGCGACACCGGCATTATCGGCGAAGGACATTCGCGGCGCGGTGCGGCTCAGGGTGGGGAAGCCGTTGAACCTCCTTGCACTCGACACGACGATCGTGAACCTGAGCGACAAGCTCTGGAATCGCGGCTACGCCGATGCGATCGTGAAGGTCGATACGGTTGCGCTCTCCGATTCATCGCGCTCGGCGGCCGTTTCGATATCGGTGGAACCACGCTGGCTGGCGCGGATCGGCGAGATCCGGATCTCCGGGAACGAGGAGATTTCCGAGCAGACTATTCGCCACTCGCTGGCGCTGCACGAGGGCGAAGTGTTCAAGAAGTCGGATGTCATCGAGAGCCAGCGCAATCTCTACGAATCGCAGCTATTCCGGCATGCGGCGATCGTCGTGCCGCCGCAGGGGGACAGCGTCAAGATTCTCGAGATTGCGGTGCGCGAGGCGCCCCTGCGCGAAGCGCGGATCTCGACCGGGTTCAACACCGTGGAATTCGTGCAGGTTGAAGGTCGCTTTCAGCACTTCAACTTCTTCGGCGGGGCACGGCAGCTCGACGTGCAGGGTGCGGTTGGCAACCTGCTCGCCGCACAGCTGAACAACACCGCGATCTTTCGCAATCCGCTTGGTAAAGCCGGTGCCGACCGCGCGCCGTTCGAGAAGCCGACCTGGCAGCTGAGTGCGGACGTCAGGCAGCCATGGTTCCAGAACGCGCGGAACACGATCGGGCTTGGCGTCTTCGCGCACCGGCGCGCGACGCCGGGGGTGTTCATCGATCGCGGCGAAGGGACGCAGGCGACGTTCACCCGCGAGGTTGCGATTCGCGCGCCGGCGAGTGCGACCTATCGCTTCGAGTTCACGCGGATCGAGGCGGGCGATCTCTATTTCTGCGTCTATTACGGGGTCTGTGACAGCGGGACGATCGGTGCGCAGCGAAAGCCGCAGCGACTGTCGCCGGTCGCGCTGACTGCGCAGATCGACCGCACCGACCAGGCGTTCTCGCCGACGAAAGGCGTGCTCGGACGGTTCGAGATCGAGCACGCATCGCAGTTCACCGCCTCGGACTACCGGTACAATCGGGCGACCTTCGATCTCGCGACCTACAAACAGATCGGCCGGGCGAGCGTGCTCGCCCTGCACGGGCGCGCCGGCATTGTCCGGGCGCTCGGCAGCAGCGGCGCAGCGTTAGGCGTGGACGACGCGCGCGACGTGCTGCACCCGCGAAAGCGGTTCTATAGCGGCGGGTCACAATCGGTGCGCGGGTACGGCGAGAACCAACTCGGGCCGCGGGCGTTGACGATTCCGCGGAACAAGATCGCGACGCTGCTCGGCTGCGATCCATCGTACGCGACCATCGTCGGTTGCGACCCGAATGGCAAGACGGTGACGCGGGACGCGTCGGGCAAACCGACCGGCCTCGCGACGCTGCAGGCCCGTGACTTCACCGCTCGGCCGTTAGGCGGGGCGTCGGTGCTCGAGGGCAGCGTCGAGTTGCGGTTCCCGGTGTGGCGGCAGATCGCCGGCGCCGCGTTCGTGGACGCCGGTGTGGTCGGCGCGTCGCGCCTTGGCGACCTGGCGCGGGGTAACGGGGCGGTGACGCCGGGATTCGGCGTGCGCTACAAGTCGCCGGTCGGACCGATCCGGGTGGACATCGCGTACAACCCGTCAATCGCCGAGGACCTGACGGTGTACACCGAGCGGATCAACGCGCAGGGGGCGAGCGAGATCGTGCGACTGAACAAGCAATACCGCTACGATCCGGCGAGGTCGCTGCTCGACCGCCTGACCTTCCACTTCTCGATCGGCGAGGCGTTCTGATGCGGCGCGCACTGAAGATCATCGCCGGGATCGTCATCGTGCTGATTGCGATCGTCGGCATCGGTGTCTGGGTGCTGACCGGGTCGAGCTACGGGCACGAGCGCGTGCGGCGCTTCGTCTACAACGCGCTGCAGTCGAACATCCACGGCAAGCTGTCGATCGGCCGGATGGACGGAAACCTGTTGACCGGGACGACGATCCACGACATCTCGATCACCGACAGCAGTGGCGCGCCATTCCTCGTTGCCGACGTCGTGACGGCGAAGTACTCGCTGGCCGGCCTGCTGGCGAAGAAGCTCGTGCTGAACGACGTCACGGTGACGCGCCCGATGGTCGTGATGAACCGGCCGCCTAACGGCGAGTGGAACTTCATGCGCCTGTTCGCGTCGGCTCCGCGCAACGCGTCGGATACGACGCATGGTTTTGGCAGCTGGGTGTCGCTGACGAACCTGACGATCGTCAACGGCAACATGATCGTGCGCACGCCGTGGAGTCCGGACTCGACGCTGTCGGCGGCCGGCAAGGACAGCGCAATCGTGCTGGCCGTCGGCGGCCAGTCACGAAACCGCGTCGAGCGCGTCGCTGGTGGATTCCAGAAGATCATGACGTTCGACCGCATCAACGCCAGGCTGCCGCGGGTGCGCTGGGCCGATCCGGCCAGCGAGGCGAAGCTGCTCGAGGTTGCGTCGCTGCAGATGACTGCGGCGCCCTTCCTCCCGCCGGTGGTCGAGGTGCGCGACCTGCAGGGCACCTTCGAGTTCACCGGCGATTCGGCCTGGTGGACGAAGGCTGACGCGAAGCTGCCCGGTTCGCGCATCAGCGGTCCGGGGCGCTACGTGTACGCGACGTCGGACATGACGCTCCGGCTGCACGGGGCGCCGGTGGCGACGGGCGACCTGCGCTGGCTCTATCCGCGGCTCCCGGCGAATGGCGGGGGATCGCTCGATTTTGCGCTGACGTGGGCGGGGCGTTCGCAGGACTACCTGGCGACCAACGCCGACATTACGCTCGACGGCGCGCACGCGACCGGAGCGTTTGGCCTGACGATGGGCGATTCACTGGCGTTCCACGACACCAACCTCCGCGTCACGTCGCTCGATACGCGGACGATCGAGCAGATGGTCCCGAACTTCACGGCGCCGCGGCGCGGCACGTTAGGCGGGCGACTGGCGCTGAGCGGCGGGATTCATGGGCTGCGGGTCAACAGCGACGTGACGTTCGCCGATGTCCAGTCGGGGCGGAGCGAAGTCTCGGCGGTCGGGGAGGTCGGCCTGATTCCCGGCGGCGGGTTCAGGGCGCGGTCGCTCGAGGTTCACGCCGATCCGGTGCAGGTCGCGCTGGTGAAGCCGTGGCTGCCGGCGCTGCCGGTGGGCGGCATCATCGTCGGTACGGCGACGGTGGATGGCGCGACGACAACGCGACTGGTGGCGAATGGCGACCTGACGCACGTCGAAAACGGTGCGCGCTCGCGGGTGAGCGGTCGCGCGTTGATCCGGACTGCGGGCGGACTGTGGATGGATGTCGACGCGCGGGCTCGTCCCCTCTCGCTCTATACGGTGGGACGCTTCGTTCCCGCGCTGGAGCTGCGTGGCGTGGCGTCGGGACCGATCCGCCTAACGGGGACGCTGGGCAATCTTGCGGTCGTCTCGTCGCTGCGCCTCGTCGAGGGGGGTGAGCTCGATGTGCGGGGGACGCTCGACCTGGCCAGCGCGCAGAAGGGGTACGACCTCTCGGCTGCGATGCGCCTGTTCAACGCGAACCTGGTGGTTGCCCGTCTGCCGAGCACGTCGCTGACGGCGAAGATGTCAGTGCGCGGCCGCGGTTTCACGCCGGCGACGATGACGATGACCGCGTCAGCCGACGTCGCGGCGTCGCAGTACGACAGCCTGGCGATCGACAGCGCGTCGGTGCGGGTGGGGATCGCCAACGGGCTGCTGAGCGCAGAGAAGCTCGTGCTGAGCGGTTCGCGCGCGGTGATCAATGCGTCGGGGACGTTTGGCCTCGTCGAGGGGCGCAGTGGTGTGCTGACGGTGCGTGGCCAGCTCGACTCGCTGCAACGCTTCGCGCGCTACTTCCCGCACGACACCGGCGTGGTTGCACCGCGGCCGGCACGTGTCGCGAAAGCGGTCGCGCAGGCGCGGTCGGATTCGACGCAGCTGGCGAAGGCGACGGAGGTGGAGCGCGCGGTGACCGGCGCCCCGATGCCGACGGTCAAGGCCAAGCTCCCACCGTCGGTGCGACGGGATTCCGTGTCGGGCAAGCTGCAGCTGGCGGGCACGGTCACCGGCGGCATACCGCGCTTCAACGTGCGGGCGCGGATGGCGGGGGAGAATTTCGCCGGCTTTGGCAGCACGGTGCACGCGGCGCGGGCCGATATCGCCTGGACGAACGCGCGAACGCCGCAGTCGACGATCGCCGTCGGCGTGCAGCTCGATGCGGCGACTGTAAAGGGGTTCGATCTCGACAGCGTCGACACGCGTCTGTCGTACTCGAACAGCGCGGGGCGGGTCGACTTCACGCTCTGGCAGGATCACATCCGCGAATACTCGCTGGCCGGAGACTACCTGCTGCACCTCGACGAGAAGGAGCTGCACCTGGCGCGGACGCAGCTCCGCTTCGATACGACGGTCTGGCGGGGGACGCGGGAGGCGGCTATCCGCTGGGGAGCACGTGGCATCGAGATTCGCGATCTCGACTTGCGCAACAGTGGAAACGGGCGGATCTACGCCAACGGCCTGTTGCCGACGAAGGGTGATGCGTCGCTGCAATTCGCGATCGACAATTTCCACATCGACGATATTGCCGGCCTGCTCGAGAGCAATCTCCCGTTCAACGGTGTGCTCTCGCTCAACGGGCGGGTTGAGGGGACGCTGGCTGACCCGCGATTCCGTGTCGCGTTAGGCGTGGCGCAGGCGTCGTTCCACGGCACGAAGGTCCCCGAGCTGCACGGTACGCTCGACTACAAGGCGCGGCTGCTGACGACACGGATCGATGCGACGCGAGCGGGGGGCGCACCGATGGCGATGCTGAGTGGCCAGCTCCCAATCGATCTCGCGCTGCAGCGGACCGACACCGGCAGCCGACTGGGACGGGGAGCGGTCTCGCTGGACCTCGTCGCCGACAGCTTGCCGCTCGAACTGATCCCGAGGTTCACCGACGCAGTGGCCGGGGTCACCGGGCGCGCGGCGGGGAAGATCGCGGTGCGAGGGACGATGTCGAAGCCGCAGCTGTCGGGCGCACTGGCGCTCGACCGTGGCTACTTCCGGATCGTCGCGACGGGGATGCAGGTGCGGAACGTCGCCGGCTTCGTCCGAATGCGCGATGATACCGTGTTCGTCGATTCGATCGCCGGACGCTCGTCGGGACCGATCCGGCTCTCGGGAACGATCGGCGTCGCCACGTTCAGCAATCCCGATTTCGACCTGCACTTCTTCACGCAGAACGCGCGCGTGCTCGACAGCGAGCGCGGCACATTGCGCGCGGACGCCGAGTTGGCGATGGCTGGTCCGTTGTCGGCGGCGTACATCAGCGGGCGGGCGCGGGTGCGCAGCGGCGTGATCTACATTCCCGAGTCGAGCAACAAGTCAGTGATCAGTGCCGGCGACCCCGCACTGTTCGACGTCATCGACACGTCAGTGGTGACCGATCGCGAACTGCTGCCGACGCAGTCGCCACTGCTCTCCGGGCTGCGCATGGACGTCACGCTCAACGTGTCGCGCAACACCTGGGTGCGATCGCGCGAGGCGAACGTCGAGATCTACACGGCGGACGAGGGCCTGAGCCTCCACGTGGACCGCGCGAAGCAGACGCTCTCGCTCGACGGCGTGGTGAGCACCGACAACGGCCAGTACACCTTCCTGACCAAGCGCTTCATCATCAAACGCGGTTCGGCGATGTTCATCGGGTCGAACGCGGGCACCGGGGAGCCGCTGAATCCGACACTGCAAGTGACCGGCGAATACGAGGTGCACCTGCCGCAGCGTGAGGCACTGAACATCCAGGTGCTGATCGGGGGCACGCTGATGCGCCCGAAGCTCACGCTGCAGAGCGATGCGCAGCCGCCGATCCCGCAGTCGGACCTGCTGAGCTATCTCGCGTTCGGCAAGTCGTCGTCTTCGCTGCTGCAGAGCGAGGGATCGAGCGCATCGAGTGGGAACGCGAGCGGCAACATCGTCGGGACGGGGGCCGCGGTTGCATACCAGCGGCTGACGGCGGTGGCGGTCGGGGTGGTCGCCGACCAGTTCGAGGGCGAGGCGTCGCGATCGTTGGGCGCTGACGTCTTCAACATCACACCGGCCGACGTGCCAACCGAGGTCTACACGCCTGACGGCGTTAGTGTCTTCCTCAAGGGCACCCAGGTGGAGCTTGGCAAGTACGTCGATCCGCGGACGTACCTCTCGGTGCAGGGTCGCTATGGAATTCCCGGCGTTCGGCTGCGGCAGCGGACGGCGAAGGGATTCAGCTACGAGGTGACGATGGAGCCGCGATACCAGGTGCAGATCCCGACACTCGAGCCAAACCGGAGCGACGTCAAGCCACTGCCAGTGTTCGGCGCGTTCATCGTTCGCGAGTGGCGATTCTGAAGCTGGCCGAGCGAACAAATAAAGAGGGCGCGACCACGCACCGGTCGCGCCCTTTTTGTTTGACCGTCAATTTTCCGGCGGCTTCGGCGCGGTGAGCGTTCGGGCGAGACCACCGAAGGTCTTCACCCACTCGAAGCCGCGGGCGAGGGGCGGACCGAATCGAAAGGTGCCGCCCGCTGCTTCGATGCCGCGGTCGATCGGCCAGGCGAGCAGGCGAAGAATGCCAAGGACCAGCATGCCGACGACCCAGAGCGGGAAGACGAGGACGAAGCCGATGATGATGAATGGCAGCAGGATGATCGGCGCGATCGGGATGAGCGCGAGCTGAATTCTTCCCGCGACCACGTCGCGCCAGAGTCGTCTGATTGCCGTTAGCATCACTTCCCCACTCCGCTCCCGATCTCGTCCCAGAGTGCGGCGATTGCTCGCATCCCCTTCACGAAATTCTCGTCGCTCATCCATTCGTTAGGCGCATGGGCGTTCTCTCCGGGCAGTCCGAATCCAACGAGAAGTACGGGCGCGCCGAGAATTCGTTGAAAATCGCCGACGACTGGGATCGAGCCGCCTTCGCCGGTGATGACCGGATCCTTCCCGAACGCGGCCTTGAGCGCTCGCTTGGCGGCGTCGAACAGCGGACCGTCGAGGTCGGCGCGCCAGGGGCGGCCACCGTGGAGGTGAGTGACCGAGACGGTGACACCGGCAGGCGCGACGCGCTCGACGTGCTGCTTCATCGCGCGTTCGATCTGTGCGGGATCCTGGTCGGGGACGAGACGGCAGCTCACCTTGGCCATCGCGATCGCGGGCAATACAGTCTTCGCGCCTTCGCCGGTATAGCCGCTCAGCAAGCCGTTCACCTCGCACGTCGGGCGGGTCCAGATCCGCTCGAGGGTCGAGTAACCGTGCTCGCCGCCTAACGCGGGGGCGCCGACTTCGTGGAGGAAGCCGGCGTCGGTGAATGGCAGCGAGCGCATCTGGCTGCGCACGTTCTCCGGCCACTCACGCACGCTGTCGTAGAAGCCGGGAATCGCGACATGACCGTTTGCATCGTGCAGCGTCGCGAGAATCCGGGCGAGCGCCATCGCCGGGTTCACGACCGCGCCGCCGTAGCTGCCCGAGTGCAGGTCACCACTCGGTCCGCGAACGTCGATCTGGAAGTAGGCGAGCCCCCGCAGCGAGGAGAGAATGCTCGGCAACCCGGGCGCGAACATCGCCGAGTCGGAGATGATGACGCCGTCGCAGCGCAGCGTGTCCTTGTGCGTTTCGATGAAGGGCGCGAGATGTTCGCTGCCGACCTCTTCTTCGCCTTCAGCGAGCACGATGACGTTGACCGGCAGCGTGCCGCGCGTCTTCAGGTGTGCTTCGAGTGCCTTGATGTGGAGGAAGAGCTGGCCCTTGTCGTCGACCGAGCCGCGGGCGTAGATGCGTCCGTCGCGTACCGTCGGCTCGAAGGGAGGCGAATGCCAGAGATCGAGCGGCTCGGCGGGCTGGACGTCGTAATGGCCATAGACGAGGATCGTCGGGGCACCGGCGCCGGCCTTCCGCCACTCGCCGACAACCACCGG
Source organism: Gemmatimonadaceae bacterium (assembly GCA_046593895.1). Lineage (GTDB taxonomy): Bacteria > Gemmatimonadota > Gemmatimonadetes > Gemmatimonadales > Gemmatimonadaceae > JABFXC01. The sequence goes on from JBKJQR010000112.1 coordinate 10,317, forward strand.
GTGGCCATCGGTCCGATGAACCGTCGCGTCGAGGCCGGCGTGGCGCAGCGAGGTTGCAACCCACTCGGCGCTGTGGGCGACATCCTTGGTGTGCTCGGAACGCGCACTGACGCTGGGGATCCGGAGGAACTCGAAGAGCTCATCGTGGATGCGCGCGTCGTTGGCGGCGAGGTAGGTCTCGAGATCTGACATGGTGGGGATGGCGATGGACGGCGAGCGTTAGGCGGAAGCGATCCGGGTACGAAGGGCGCGCGTCAGGCGGCGCGCGCGAAGGCACGGGCGGCGAGGACGCCGAGTGCGGCCGCGCTGACCGAGAGGACGACGCTGGCGAGGACGTAGGTCGCGGCGCGGCGAGCGTCACCGCCGTGGACCATGCGAACGGTCTCGATGCTGAACGTCGAAAAGGTGGTGAAGCCGCCGCAAAATCCGATGGTGAGGGCGGCGCGCATGGTGATGTCCTTCACCGGCGACCACTCACCACTCAGCCATCCGAGGAGGAAGCTCCCGACGACGTTGATGAGCAGCGTCGCGAAGGGGAAGCGGATGGTGACAGGAGCCATCCATGCGGAGATGCCGAATCGGGCGAGGGTCCCCGCGGCGCCGCCGGCCGCGATGGCGAGGGCGAAGAGCATGCGCTGAACATATCCGCGAGTGCGCGTTCAGCCTAGCGGCGGCGACCTGCGGGGGCGCAACCGGGCCGGAAGTTGCCGCGCCCGGTCTCGCACCGTCTTGGCTACAGGGTGCCGGCGTGCCGGCAGCCCCGGAAGCACACGCGGTGAAGGCGCAGCAGACGCTCGCGGAGGACGTGTGGGACAGTCACTCGCTCGGGAGTACGTAGGCGCCGCAGAGGCTGCGGGGCTGCGATACGTGACCGATGCGACGCCGGGAATCCGGCGCCGCCGGCACGGCCGCGGCTTTTCCTACGTGGACGCTGAGGGCCAGGTGATTCGCGACCGCGAGCAGCTGCGGCGATTCCGGGCGCTGGTGATCCCCCCGGCATGGACGGATGTCTGGATCTGTGCGGATCCCGGCGGACACCTGCAGGTAACGGCGCGCGATGGGCGAGGTCGCAAGCAGTACCGTTACCACGAGGGTTTTCGCGCGCGCCGCGACGAGTCGAAGTTCGACCGCATCCTCGCGCTGAGCGACGTGCTCTGGAAGGTCCGCGAGCGAGTCGAGCACGACATCGCGATGCCCGGGCACGCGCGCGACAAGATCATGGCGACAGTGGTCTGGCTACTCGAGCGTACGCTGATCCGGATCGGCACCGACGAGTACGCGAAGGAGAACAACTCCTTCGGACTGACGACGCTGCGCCGCCGCCATGTCGAAGTGGAGGGCTGGAAGCTGCGCTTCGACTTCCGCGGAAAGAGCGGGATCGTGCACTCTGTCGCGGTGACGGACCGACGGATTGCGCGGGTGGTGCAGCGCTGTCAGGAGCTCCCCGGTCAGGAGCTGTTCCAGTACCTCGATGACGACGGTCGCCGCCAGAGCGTGGACGCGGGCGACATCAACGCATACCTCCGCGAGATCACGGGCCGCGACGTGACGGCGAAGGATTTCCGGACATGGGCGGGGACGATGTTGGCCGCCGAGGCGCTGCGCGAGATGGGCCCTGCCGAGTCGCGGCGCGAGGCAGAGCGGAACGTGATCGCAGCGGTGGACCGCACGAAGGTGAAGCTTGGCAACACACGCAGCGTCTGCCGCAAGTATTACATCCACCCCGCGCTGATCGAGGCGTACCTCGAGGGGGACGTGATGCCGACGTCGGGTGGAAAGGAATGGCGGGAGCGCACTCCGCAGCCGAACAAGCTGCGCCGGAACGAGCAGGAGACGCTGGACTTCCTGACGAGGCGGATCGAGCAGAAGTCCGCTGGCGGAGCGGTGGTGGCTGGCGGTCAGCAGTAAGCGGTCAGCAGTCAGCGGTCAGCAGTCAGCGGTCAGCAGTAAGCGGTCAGCAGTCAGCGGACAGCGGTCAGCAGCCTGCGTTCTCCGCTTCTCGCTACTAGCGATCGCAGCGCCCGCCTAGATTCCGCGAATGGCGAATCGACTCGCGGGTGAGACCAGTCCGTATCTGCTGCAGCACGCCGACAATCCGGTGGACTGGTTTCCCTGGGGCGAGGAGGCGCTCGCGCGATCGCGCGACGAGAACAAGCCGATTCTGCTCAGCATCGGGTACGCGGCGTGTCACTGGTGTCACGTGATGGCGCACGAGTCGTTCGAGAACGAGGCGACGGCGCGGCTGATGAACGAGCACTTCATCAACGTGAAGGTCGATCGCGAGGAACGGCCGGACATCGACGGCATCTACATGCAGGCGGTGCAGGCGATGACCGGTCACGGCGGCTGGCCGATGACCGTCATGCTGACGCCGGAGCTCGTGCCCTTCTTCGGCGGCACGTACTTTCCGCCTAACGATGGTCGTGGAATGCCGTCGTTCACCAAGGTGCTGACGGTGCTTTCCGACGCGTGGGCGAACAAGCAGGAGCAGATCGTGCGCACGGTCGCGTCGATGCGCGAGCTCTACTCGGTGGCTGGCGAAGCGGCGCGGCCGACCGGGAGCGCGACTGCTGCCCTCCTCGAGCGCGCGTATCGCGCGCTGACGCGCAACTACGACGAGGAGCACGGCGGTTTCGGTGGGGCGCCGAAGTTCCCACAGTCAATGGCGCTCGACTTCCTGCTGCGCTACTGGTCGCGCACCGGCACCGAGCACGCACTGCAGGTGGCGCGCGACAGCTACCTCCAGATGATGCGCGGCGGGATCTACGACCAGCTCGGCGGCGGATTTCACCGCTACACCGTGGACGCGACGTGGCTGACGCCGCACTTCGAGAAGATGCTTTACGACAACGCGCTGCTGGCGCGCCTCGGGCTGCATCTCTGGCAGGCGACGGGAGACAACGAGATCCGCCGCAGCGTCGAGGAAACGATCGACTGGGTTGCGCGGGAGATGACGTCCGCTGAGGGTGGATTCTACTCGTCGCTCGACGCCGACAGCGAGGGGCACGAGGGCAAGTTTTATGTGTGGAGCCTCGACGAATTCAGCGCGATCGTCGGAGACGATGCCGCATTGCTCGCGCGGTACTGGGACGTATCCAGCGGAGGAAACTTCGAGGGCGCGAACATCCTCCACCTTGCACAGCCGCCGCAGCTCGCAGCGCGGCGAGCCGCGGTCAGCGACGTAGCGTTAGGCGACGCGATCGCACGGGCGCGCCGCAAGCTTTACGACGTGCGCGCGCGACGCGTCTGGCCGGGGCGCGACGAGAAAGTACTCGCCGGCTGGAACGGTCTGATGCTGCGGAGCATCGCCGAGGCGGCGCGGGTGTTTGCGCGTGACGATTACCGCGCGCTCGCACTCCGCAACGGCGAGCTGCTGTTTCGTGAGATCGTGCGCGACGGTCGGGTCGCGCGCACGCGCACCGCCGGCTCGACGCGGCTCGCCGGATACCTGGAAGATCACGCCGCGGTCGCCCTCGCTGCGCTAGCACTCTACGAGCTGACATTCGACCGAGTCTGGCTGGATCGCGCCCATCAGCTGGCGTCGGCGATCGTGCAGTGGTTCTGGCGCGAGGAGACTGGTGCATTCTTCGACACGGCGAGCGATCACGAGGCGCTGGTCACGCGGCCGCGCGAGGTCACCGACAACGCGATTCCCTCGGGAACCTCGCTCACCGCCGAGTTGCTGGTGCGACTCGGCGAGATCATGCACGACGCAGAGCTGACGCGTCGGGGACAGTGGATCGTCGGGACCCTCGCCGAGGCGATGGCGCAGCATCCACAGGCGTTCGGTCACTTGCTCGGTGTTGCCGACACGATCGCCCACGGTGCAGTCGAGCTGGCGATCGTCGGCGACCCCTCCGACGCCCGGTTCGTCGCCCTGACCGAGGAGCTGAGCGCGCGCTATCTACCGGCCCTCGCGCTCGCCGGCGGTAATCCGGGAACGGAAAGCGCGGGCATCGGATTGCTCGATCAGCGGGATGCGCGCGGTGGTGCGCCGACCGCATACGTCTGCCGCAACTACAGCTGTGACGAACCGGTAACCGATTCGCGGTCGTTTGGCGCACAGCTCGACCGCGTGTCGCGGCGCGCCGAACGTCCATAACGTCAGGCGTCGCTCGACAGACTGTGCACTGATCGACTCAGGCAGGCGCGACAGATTCCCAATCACACGGCGAGCAGACCCAGTGAGCAACCCGGCCGCGACCGCGATACCCGCATCGTTCACGCGTGGGTTGTTTGCCCGCGCTATCCACGATGACCTCGTCTTTCCCTTCCCGCTTCCGCTCGACGAGCGGTCGCCGGATGAATCGAAGATCATTCGCCGGCTCGAAGGTGAGGTGCGCGACCTCGCTGCGCAGGGGCTGCTCGACGCGGCCCGCTCGGATGAGGAGGAGACGATCCGCGAGGAGACCATCAGCGCGTGCGCGGAGCGCGGCCTGCTCGCGCTGACGATCCCGACGGAGTACGGCGGACTCGGACTGTCGGCGACGGGGTACGCCCACATGCTCGGCGTCATCGCCTCGGTTGACGCGTCGGCCGGCGTGCTGGTCGGCGTGCACTGCGGGCTTGGTTCGAAGGCGATCGTGCTGTTCGGGACCGAGGAGCAGAAAGCGCGGTATCTACCGAAGCTCGCGCGTGGCGAGACGCTGGCCGCCTACGCGCTGACCGAGCCCGAGACCGGCTCTGACGCGCAGAACATCCGGACCACTGCGGAGCAGGCAGCAGATGGGTCGTGGCTGCTCAATGGCCGCAAGATCTGGATCGGTAACGGTCAGCGCGCTGGCGTGATCGCAACGTTCGCGCAGACCTGGGTCGAGCGACGGGGCGAGCGGGTGCAGCGGCCGACGGCATTCATCATCACGCCGCCAGCTGATGGATTCAAGGTCATAGGCACCGTTCACAAGCTCGGCATTCGAGGATCGACGCAGGCAGAGTTGGAGTACACAAATCTCCGTGTACCGGCCGACCACGTGCTCGGTGAAGTCGGGAAGGGATTTACGGTCGCGGTGAACGTGCTCAACGGAGGCCGGCATTCGCTCGCGGCCGCCTGCGTCGCCGGATCGAAGGGACTCCTCGGCGCGATGACGGACTACGCCGAGCATCGCGTGCAGTTCGGGCAGCCGATCGCAAACTTCGAAATCACTCAGCGCAAGCTCTCGACGACCGCGGCCGAGATCTACGCGGCCGACGCGATGCTCGGAGTGTTAGGCAGGCTGGCCGATGACGCCGAGGCCGACCAGTCGCTCGAAGCCGCGTGCTGCAAGGTCTTCGCGAGCGACCTGCTCTGGCGCGCCGCCGACGAGATGGTGCAGATCGCCGGCGGGCGCGGGTTCGTGAAGCCGTACCCGTACGAGCGATTGCTGCGCGATGCGCGCATCAACCGCATCTTCGAAGGGACAAACGAAATCCTCCGGCTATTCATCGCGCTCAATGGAATCGCCGAGCCGGCGCAACGGCTCGCCGGACTGGGGTCGGCGATGAAGCGGCCGCTGCGTAACGTCGGCCTGCTCGGCGGGTACGCCGCGGAGCGCCTGATGCAGCGTTTCGGTGCAACGGCATCACTCGATGCGACACTCGACGAGCGACTGGCGCGGCACAAGGAAAAGCTGGAGAAGCATGTCGGCGAGCTGTCGACGGCGACCGAGAAGGCGATCACGACGCATCGCAAGGCGATCGTCGAGAAGCAGATGATTCTCGAGCGATTGGCGAACATGGCGATCGACCTGTTCGCGACGGCGTGCGCGATGTCGCGAACACAGCGGATCATCGAAACGAGTGTCGCCGACGACGTGCTCGTCGCGCGATCACTTGCGCTGTGCGAGGTGTTTTGCGTCCAGGCAGGGTTGCGGTTCCGGGCGAATCGGATCGCGCTCGACACAGGCGCAGTCGACGATCAGCAACGACTGATCGCGTCGCACATCCGGGCGGCGAGCGGCTATCCGGTTCCCCCTGCGGTGATCGCGGCGCCCGCAGCGCCGCTGCCTAACGCTGTATCGGTGACATCACGAAAGCCGTCGGCGCGGCGATCGAAGGGAAGCTGAATCCGGCAGGCTGCCGCCGTGGGGACGGTGCGGTCGACGGGTCGTCACGCATTCGCCGTGGGCCAGCTCGACGCCAGAACTGGACAATAGTGCGGAATGCGCATATGGGGATCCTCTGGTGTAATGTCCAAGGAGGTGTATTGTAGGGGCCGAGACTCGTCGACGACCGCCCGGTAAACCCGCGGTCGCGAATCTCTTCCCCCCACCCAGGTACACCGCATGCGCGTCCTATCGTGGAGTCGAGATGGTCTACTCGCCGTTGCATTACTGTTTGCGGTCGCGTTCACACAGCCTCTCTCCGCGCAGACAGGCACGGTGCAGGGGAGAGTCGCCGACTCGAGCGGCACCGTCGTTGTCGGTGCGGTAGTCACGGTCGATCGCACCTCGCTTCGGGCGACGCCGGCGGGCCGCGGCACGTACCTGATCGTCGGCGTCCCGGCGGGATCGCGCGTGGTGCGCGTTCGCTCACTGGGGTTCGCGCCCGAATCGATCGCCGTCAACGTGGTGGCCGGCCAGACCGCGAACTTCGACGTCACGCTGCGCCGGACGACGACGACGCTCGCCTCGGTCAACGTCGTCGTCGGCTCGCGCGCTCGGCACTCGGCGGCTGAGGAGCTGGCGGTTCCGGTCGACGTCTTTACTGCCGAAGACATCACGCGGACGGGGACAACGGAGACGTCGCAGGTGCTGGCGACGTTGTCGCCGTCGGTCAACTTCCCGAAGCAGGCAGTGACTGACGCGACCGAGATCGTGCGTCCGTTCACACTTCGCGGTTTGTCGCCTGACCACTCGCTGGTGCTGATCAACGGCGTACGGCGCCACCAGACGGCACTGCTCAACGTCTTCTCGAACGGATCGGCGCCGGGATCGAGCGGAGTAGACCTCAATGCATTTCCGTCGAGTGCCGTCGATCGGATCGAGGTCCTGCGCGACGGCGCGTCGACGCAATACGGCTCGGATGCGATCGCCGGCGTCGTGAACCTGGTGCTCAAGGAGGGCGTCTTCACGCCGTTCGTCAACACGAGCGTCGGCCAGTATCGTCCAGGTGGTGCTTATCATAACGATGGAACGTCGGTCGACGTGAATGGCGGCGTCGGCTTGCCGTTAGGCCGCGGCTCACTGGCGCTCTTCGGTCAGGTGCTCGACCGCAAGTCAACGAACCGGGCGTGCCCTGATGGAAGTTTCCCCGACCTGCAGGGACAGCGCGACTCGGTCGCCAACTGCCGGGTGATCATCAAACGGACTGGCGTACCGCAGCCTAACGTTCACTGGGGCGATGGCCTCGAGCACGACGTGCACACCTTCGCCAACCTCAAGGTGCCGCTCAACGCCGAAGGGACGACGGAGATCTACGGCTTCGGCGGCTACTCGGATCGCAAGGGCACTGGCAACGGGTTCTTCCGCAAACCGAGGAACCGGCGCAACTGGGCGGAGATCTACCCGCTGGGCTTCCTCCCGGAATTCCGGCCGAAGGTCATCGACTATTCGGCGGCGGGCGGAATTCGCTCCAACTTCAACGGGTGGGCGACTGATGTCGGCGCGTCGTACGGGTTCAACAGCTTCGATTTCAACCTGAGGAACACCCTGAACTCTTCGCTCGGACCGAGCCTGTCGGTACCGACGGCACCGGGCCCGGATGGACGACTGGGGACCGCGGACGATCCGGGGATTCCGAACCAGACCTCATTTAACGCCGGCGGGCTGCGACGAGGCGAGTTCAACGCCACGGCGAACATCTCGAAGCTGGTTGACGTCGGACTGTTCCAGGACCTCAACGTCGCGGTCGGCGCCGCCTTCCGGCGAGAGTCGTACGAAGTTCTCGCCGGCGAGCGTGCGTCGTACATCAATGGCTATCACAAGACCGCGGATAGTTCGGCGATCGCCCAGGGCGGCTCGTCGGTGTTCCAGGGATTTGCGCCGAGTGATGCGAGTGTGCACGACCGCACGAACATCGGTGGTTACGTCGATCTCGAGACGAACCTGACGTCACAGCTGCTCGCCAACGCGGCGGGGCGGATCGAGAGCTATAGCGACTTCGGCCGGCGCATCACCGGCAAGCTCGCGACGCGGTATCAGGCAACATCGCAGCTCGTGCTACGCGGTGCGGTCAGCACCGGATTCCGGGCGCCCGGTCTCGCGCAGAGCTGGTACAGCCACACGACCACCGCGATCCAGAACGGCACGCTGGTCGAGATCGGAAACTTCCCGGTGGCCAATCGGGCGTCGCGCATCTTCGGTGCGAAACCACTCAAGGAAGAGACGTCGACGAACCTGAGCGCCGGCGTTGCGTACTCGCCGACTCGGACGTTCAACCTGACGGTGGACTACTATCGCATCGCGATCAAGGATCGGATCCTGCTTGGCGCCACTTTCGACGGTTCGACGGATCCGGCGATCGCGAAGATCCTCAACGATTCAGGCCTGACGCAGATCGCCGGCGTGCAGTTCCCGACCAACGCGCTCGATACGCGGACGAACGGGATCGACGTCTCGGCTAACTGGCAGGTGCCGGCATACCGGGGAACGCTCGATTTCATCGGGGCGCTCAACTACACGAAGAACACGGTGACGCGAATCGATCCACTGCCGGCGATTCTCAATGGGACCGGCACGACGCTGACCAGTGCGCTCGACGAGCTGACCATCAACGCGATCGAGCGTAATCGGCCAAACCGCCGGTCATCGCTGACGGCGAACTACACCGCGGGTCGTTTCCGCGCGTTGGCCCGCGGGTCGGACTACGGCGACTTCCGCGACGGCAGCTCGGATGGCATCGAACGGTTCGGACCCAAGCGCCTGTTTGACGCGGAGATCGGTTATCGCTTCAACGGGATCGCGGTCTCGCTCGGGTCGAACAACATCTTCAACACCTTCCCCGACAAGACGAAGCTCGAGGCGAACACGAACAACGGAACGTTCATCTATCCCGGTTCGTCGCCGTACGGGTACAACGGACGATATGTGTACGTGCGCTCGGAGCTCTCACTGATGCGTTAGGCGGTCGCGACTGAACGTGGCACCGCAGAGAAGAGCCGCCGCGACAATCGTCGCGGCGGCTCTTTCTCGATTGATGGAAGCGGCGGCGGAGCAGCGCGATGGCAGCGGCGGGATGCAGGGCCAAGTAGTGATTGAACCACCGAGAACTACCGTGGCGTTCGACAGGTCGCGATCGCACGCAGGCAACGAGCTTTTTAGGGGCGCGCGTGGAGAGACATTCTCTCCACGCATGCCCCACCGCCGTGATCGGCCGGCCGTCCCGAGCCTCACCGGCGCGGCGGTTCTCGGTGGTTGATACGCTGTTGCAAGAGTGATAATGAATCACGCGTTGATTGAACCACCGAGAACTACCGTGGCGTTCGACGGGTCACGATCGCGCGCAGGCTAGGAGCTTTTTAGGGGCGCGCGTGGAGTGACCTTCTCGCCACGCGTGTCCCACAGCCGTGATCGGCCGGGCGTCCCGAGCCTCACCGTCGAGGCGGTTCTCGGTGGTTGATACGCTGTTGCAAGAGTGATAATGAATCACGTGTTGATTGAACCCCCGAGAACTACCGTGGCGTTCGACGGGTCGCGATCGGGCGCAGGCAACGAGCTTTTTTAGCGGCGCGCGTGGAGTGACCTTCTCGCCACGCGTGCCCCACAGCCGTGATCGGCCAGGCGTCCCGAGCCTCACCGTCGCGGCGGTTCTCGGTGGTTCACCGAGCATGTGCGCACCAGCGCAGAACGACGGTGCCAGCGACCGTTCCCTCGCTGCGTTCAATCAACAGCGGCTCGAACTCCGGGTTGAGGGAGAGTAACTCGATCGATGCAGGGCTGACGCGGCCAACGCGCTTGACGACGTAACCGTCATCGGGACGGCGGGCGACGACGATCGCGTCGCGGGCGATCTCGGAACCGATACGGACGAGGACGACATCGTCGGAGTGGAGTAGCGGGAGCATGCTGTCACCCTTGACCGTCAACGCGACGTAGCGGCCGCGCGGAAGATCGTCGGGAATCGCGATCCAGCTGTCGCACGGTTCGTCCCAGAGCGCGCGACCAACTCCAGCGGCGATCCCGAGCTCGAGCCGAGGAGCGAAGCCGGCGTCGGAGGCGGCGGTGAGCACATGAGAGAGCGCGCCGACGACGCGTGGCGAGCAGGTGGCCGGGCTTGCCGTCAGGCAGCGCACACCGAAGCGAGCGCCTAACGTTCCGGCACCGAGGCGCCGGGCGCGGGCATCGGTGCGCAGCTCGGCGGCAGCTGTTGGACGCCGGCGCGATCGGAGCTCGGCAGCCTGCCATTCGAGGAATCGGGGATCGGGATCGAGCACGCGTTCGGCGAGAGCGCCGGCGAGCGCGATGAGTGTGTCGGTCTCGTGCTCGCGCGCGTCGTCGCGCGGAGGATGGGAGATTGAGTCTGGTGGCTGGTCAATCATTGGTCCGATCCGGAGGAGAAACCGCGGTGGCCTTCGTGGGCGTGAGCGCGCGCGGCAGATGAATCAGCGCGGACGGGCGGCATCCGCGCGGCGAGGGGTCCGGCGCGAGTGAACAACGTCGCGAGCACGCGCCGCTCCGCGTCGTTGCACGATTCGAGGTGCTGGTCGGCGCGCGCGCGAAGCCGAGCGCGCAGTCGCTCGACTCGCTTGCCAACGGCGGCGTATCCGATACCGAGCCAGCTCGCGATCTCGCGATACGGCACGTGATGACTTACCCAGACGAGGAGAAGTCGATCGTCATCGCCAAGATCATCGAAGAGAACCGAGGCGAGTGCAGCGACCGCGCGCGAGGGACGCGGCGGTTCCCAGGCGGGACCGGCGCTCGCACGTTGCGACGACTCGGAGCAGAGCGCGTCATCGGCGTTCGCGGCTCCACGGTCTGCCGAC
>JBKJQR010000108.1:0-6861 GCA_046593895.1 Gemmatimonadaceae bacterium
CAGCTCGTCGAGCGAGAACACGAGCGGACGATCGACCAGTCCATGGATCGTCAATGCATAACGTTCCGGATCGATCACGGCGATCCCGTTATGATGCCGCTGGAAGTGGAGGTCGGACGGCGTGATGGTGCCCATCGTCGCTTGCAGCGGCGTGAGCGAGGACCCGGTCGTCACTCCCGACGGCGTGAGCGTTGGTGTTTCGAACGGCGACCTAACGCTCAATGGGCCGGACGGAAGGCCGGGCACCAGCGACGCATCGGCCGGCACTCTCGGCGCGATCGTATCCGCGACCGAGCGGGCGCCATCGCCGACCAGCAGAACGGGCGCTGGGGCATTCGCCGATCCCGCCTGCTCCGCCGCTCCGAGAACGCCGGCCGCGCCGAGCACCGCGCCGCCGACCATACCCGCGGTGACGCCGAGCGCGTCGCGACGGTTCATCGCGCGCTCGATTTGAGAATCGACGCGGGCGGGGCAACGATGCTCGCTGCCGGATTCCGCCGGGGAAAGAGGCGCCCGGTTGGCGGACGGTGGGCGGCGTGCCCCTTCGTGTTGTACGGGACGTCTTCCGGCGCGCCACCCTTCGGCCAGTCCCCTTCCTTCCCGGGAGAATCCGGACGCGGGTGCGAGTTCACATATGCGGCAACGTCGTACGCCTGCTGGTCGGTGAGCGACCCCGGGTTGTTCTGCGGCATGAAGTGCCTGATGAACGTGGCTGCGCGCTCCTCGCGCGCCATCGATGCGCCGATGCTGAACGACTTCGCGCCCCAGAGTGCGGGGATCGCCGGTGGATTGCCTTGGCCCTGGGCGCCGTGACACATCGCGCAGGTCGTCGCAAAGATCTGCGCGCCGCGCACGCTGTCGCCCGTCAGCTTGGGCATCTTTGGCATTCCCTCGCCGAGCACATGCCGTCCGACGGGAACACCGCTCGAGATCCAGGCGAGGTAGGCGACGATGTCCTGCATCTCGCGACTGTCCGTTGGAATCTTGTTTCCCGCGAGGCTGCGCGTAAAACAGTAGTTGATGCGATCCTCGATCGGGATGACTGCACCGGTGCGATCCATGTACTTCGGGAAGCGCGAGTAGACGCCGAGCAATCCGGCGGCATCGCGACGCCGGCCGCCGTCGATGTGACAGCTCGCGCACTGCATGGTGCCGGTCGCGTACGCGGGGAGGCTGTCGGTGGTGTGCGTGACCAGCGCCAGGCCGCGACGAATCGATGCGCCCAGTTCGTCGTGCGGGATCAGCGAATCGGGCGGCGGCGTGTAGTCCAGTGGTGCACCCGTCGTTCGCCCCGACGCAGTGGCCGACGGCGCCGCCACAGCGCCCGACGCGCTTCCCGGTGCCCCGTCCCGCCGCGTCGTTGCCGCGGCGTGATCACCGGACCCCCCACACGCGGCGACGAGCAACGCGGCGACGAGCCCGATGCCGCAACGAGGCATCGGCGCACCGATCCGTCGCCCGCCGATTGCCTGCCTAACGGCCTCGGGCGCTGCCTTCGTGACGATCCGCTCCCTGTCCCGCATGTGAGTCCTCCGTCATCGCACGGTGAGTTGCCAGCCGCCGTCAATCAGCGGATCAGGGTGACCGCGCCGAGAGGCGGCGCGCGTACCGTACCGCGGGCCCGCAACCCAGCCTCGAGCATCGCTCCGAACGAGCTCGCGTCGCGTCGGATATCAGTGCCTTCGGCAAACGCCGCATACCGATGTGTGCCCTGCAGCAATCCGCCGTTCGTCATGACGCGATACGCGCGCGCGCTGTCGAGCGGCGCGCCAGCGATCGTCACCGCGCTGATCCGCCTGCCTGACGGCTGCCTGAGGTCGATCGTCCACTGCATCCCCGACGTCTGTACGAGTCCGCCGACCCGATCCATCGCGTCGGCCGGCCGCAGGTTGGTGGCGCTCTGTTCGAGCACGCTGAGAATCTGGCGACCGGTGAGTGTCTCGTGGACGACGCTGGTCGGATGCGGGAAGAGCCCGACGACCATCTCGCGTGTGATCGGCCCCGGCTGCACGGTCACCCCGAATCCGAGCCCCGGCAGGAACGCGACCTCGGCCCGGCCAAAGTCGCGCAGGAGCTCCGCTGCCAGTGCATCGATTGGACTCTCCGATTTGTACTGCCGGCCGATCCGATCGGCCGCAGTGGCAATCACCGCGTCGAGCGTGTCGCGAAACGGGGCTCGCATGCTGTCGATCATTTGCGCGATGCGCCCGTCAGCGGCGTAGTCGGTGGCATACAGTTCGTGCACGACGCCGGCAACGCCCGAGACATGCCCCCGCTCGACCGTGACGACGACGTCGCCTAACGCTGACGCGTCGGAGAGGGCCTGGACGATCCACGCGCTGCCCACGCGGCGCGGCGGCTCGATCCGGTCGTGCGAATGTCCGCCGACGATGATGTCGATGCCCGGCACGGTCGCGGCGAGCACGCTGTCCACGGCGGTGCCCTGATGCGACACGACCACCACGACGTTCGCCTGCGCGCGGAGTGCGGGCAGGTAGCGCCGCACTGCGTCGACGCCTGTCTCGAATTGGAGGTCGCGTGTGTTCTCCCGGTTCCCCGTCTGGCTGGTGTTGTGATAGGTGAGCGCGAGCAATCCGACCCGCACACCGCCGACCGTGATCACCCGCGTCGGGTCGCCGAGGAAGGGCGCCCCCGTTGCCCGGACGGTGGCGTTCGCCGCGCGCATCGGGAAAGTGGCCAGCGCCTGCAGCCGGCGCGTGTTTTCCGTCCCATACTCGTAGTCATGGTTGCCTAACGCCATGAAGTCATAGCCGAGCGCATTCATCAGGCGAATCGTCGCCTCGCCGTGAGTCAGGTTCGCCAGCAACTGGTCGCCGAATGTGTCGCCAGCGTCCACGAGCAGCACGTTCCCCTCCCCCCGCGCCGTCCGGATCTGTGCGACTGCCGTTGCCACCCGCGCGAAGCCGCCGATCACCCCGCGCCGCGCGTACTGCTGCATGCTTCGCCCCGGATCGCCGGTCTGCGAGGTCGCGTCGCCGGTGTCGACGATGAACTCGCGGATGTCACCATGGACGTCGTTGGTGTGAAGGATCGTGAACGTCAACGGCGGCTGACCGGCGACCACGCCGGGCGATGCCTTCGCGCCCACCCGGGGCAGCGGCGTGCAGCCGATCGGCGCGCCGACCGTAACCGCAATCAGCAGCAGCAGCAGCAGCAGCGGCGAGATCGCGACGGGTCGCACTCAGCGCTGCCTAGTGCGGGAGCCGCGTACGGAGCGCGCCATAGCTCCACGTCCCGGCGATCGCGCTGAGCAGCGCGATCGCGATGACCCCGATGCCATTGCCGAGCAGCGCGAACAGCGGACCCGGACACGCGCCAACGAGCCCCCAGCCAAGTCCGAAGATCGCCCCGCCCAGCCAGTATCGCGTCCCGCGTCCCATGACCTTCGGCTCGATGACGATCGGCTTCCCATCGAGTGAGTGAATGCCGAGTCGTCGGATCAATTGCAGTCCGAGCGCCGCGACGATCACCGCCGACCCGATGATGCCGTACATGTGGAACGCCTGGAACCGGAACATCTCCTGGATGCGGAACCAGGAGACGACCTCGGACTTCGTGAGCACCACGCCGAAGAGTGCGCCGAGGACGAGATAGATGAGCAGCGAGCGCGCCGAGCGCATGCGATCAGCTCCCGAGCAGGTGAGGGAGAATGACCCACGTCGAGATCAATCCGCCGGCGAAAAACCCGATCACTGCGACGAGTGACGGCAGCTGGAGATCGGCGAGTCCGCTGATCGCATGGCCCGATGTGCATCCGCCGGCATACGCGGTGCCGAAGCCGACGAGAAAGCCGCCGCCGACGATCATCACCAGCCCCTGCCGGCTCCCGAGTGCCGCCCAGCTGAAAAGTTCGCGCGGCACCAACCCGCTGAAGTCGTGAATCCCGAGCGCGGCAAGGCTCTCGTGCGCGGCTGGCGCGAGCCCAATAGCCGCGCCGCTCGACAACCAGTGTCCGGCGATCGCTCCGCCGGCAACGATGCCAAGCGCGAAGGCGAGGTTCCATCCTCCCGCGCCGCGCCAGTCGTAGCGGAAGAAATCCACCCGCCCCGGCAGGGCCGCGGCGCAGACGTGGCGCAGGTTGCTCGAGATCCCGAACATCTTGTTGCCGGCGAGGAGCAGCGCCGGCACGAACAGCCCGATCATCGGGCCAGCGACGTACCAGGGCCAGGAAGCGGTGAGTGTCTGCATAAAGTCGCGCAGGAGGTGGTCGTTCAACTGCCTAACGGTGCGTCGTCAGCGGACACTGACTGGTCGCGGTCAGACTGCGAGCAGCTTTCGCCGCGACTTCACTTCCGATTCGAGGCGCCCGCACATGATGTCGCAGAGCTGGAAGATGCGCTCGTCGCCGATCGCGTAGTGCACGAACAGTCCCTCCTTCCGCCGGACGACGAATCCGAGCGTGTGGAGGAGCTGGAGGTGCTTCGAGACGTTGGCCTGCCCGAACCCGGTCGCCTCGACGAGGTCGCCGACGGTCATCTCGCCGCGGCGGAGGCAGTCGAGAATCTGGAGCCGGGCCGGCTCGCCGAGCGCCTTGAAGCGTTCGGCGATCAGCGCGAGCACGGCAGGGGTCAGCGCGAGTTTACGCACAGAAGGCGGCGTCGAGTTGGTGATCCATATTCATTGCTGTGTGGTAATATAGTTGATCATATCGGTCGAGGCAACCGCCGGCGCGCCAGTTTCCTGCCTAACGAAGCAGCGCGAGTGCGCCGAAGCCGGACAGCCCGGTCACCACCGCCACGGCAATCACCGCGGCCGGGATGCCGAGCCGGTCGGCGAGCACCCCGGCCGCCAGCGCGCCGGCCACATAACCCAAGTCGCGCCAGAGCCGGTAGGTTCCGAGTGCAACCGCCCGGTCCCCGGGCCCAACCGCCGCCGCGACTTCAGCCAGCAGCGTCGGATAGACGGCGGCGGTACCCAATCCGAGCAGGATCGCCGCCGCCGCCCACGGCCCGAAGCCGTGCGCGACGGCGAACAGCACGAGCGCCGCCGCCTGCACCATCATCCCGCCGGCGATCCACGCGCGACGTCCACCGCGCGCGGCGCTTCGGTCCGAGAGTGCACCGGTCGCGATCTGCGTCACGCCCCACGTTGCCGGATAGAGGCCCGCGAGCAGACCGATCTTCCGCAGCGACAATCCGCCGGAGGCGAACAGCAACGGCAGCAGCGCCCAGGCCACGCCGTCGTTCAGGTTGTTCACCAATCCCGCCTGGTGTGACCCGATCAGCGGCCGGCTCGCCGTCGAGAAGTACCGAAGCCGGCGCAGCCAACCCGCGGGAGCGGTGGCCGCAGTCGGGCCGCTCGCCGCGGCATGAATGGCCGTCTCCAGTCGCACGTGGGCAGCCGTGTCACGGATCCAGACGACCGAAACCGTTAGGCCACACGCGGCGGCGCCGAGCGCGATCAGGAACGGGGCGCGCTCGGGACCGTAGGCCGCAGCCACCAGCCCGGCCCCGGCCGCCGCCAGCGCAACGGCGCCGTATCCGGCTGCCTCGTTCAGTCCCATTGCCAGCCCGCGCTGTCGCGGTCCCACCAGGTCGATCTTCATGATCACCGTCGCCGACCAGGTCAGCCCCTGACTCGCCCCAAGAAGCACGTTGGCGGCGACGACCCAATTCCAGCTCGGCGCCCAGATCAGGACGATCGGCACCGGAATCGCCAGCAGCCACCCGGCGATCAGCACTCGCCGGCGGCCGGCGCGTTCCGCCAGGTAACCCGCCGCGTAGTTCGCCACCGCCTTCGCACTGCCGAACGCGGCGATGAAGCCGAGGAGAACCGTGGCCGACGCGATGCCGAACCGATCGCGCGCCACCAGCGGGAGTACCGACCGCTCCACGCCGACCACCGCCCCGACGAACGCATTCACGAGGACAAGCAGCGCGAACTGCCGCGCGTTCTCGCGAAGGCCAAGGGCAATCGTCATCGGCTTGCCGTGACCTCCTCGGTGGTGCTCTCCGCCACCACCGGATTTCCCGCCGCGGCCCATGCAGCGAACCCGCCTTTGAGGTTGATCACGTTCCGCACGCCATGCGCGCGGAGGACGCTGGCCGCGATCGCCGAACGCGCACCGGCCTGGCAGTGAACCACCACCGGCCGATCGTTCGGGATGTCTCCGAGACGATCGGCGAGGTAGCCGACGGGGATGTTCCTGACGTTAGGCAGATGCCCCGCCTCCCACTCGGCGCGGCCGCGGACATCGATCACCGTGACATCGCCGGCCTGCAGGCGGCTGGCGAGGGCGGCGACATCGAGCTGCGGGACCGCCGCGACGTCGACGCCGCTCGCGAGAGCGGCATCGAGCGCGGTTGCGCCGAAGTAGCCGCCCACCCGGTCCAGCCCGATCATCGCCAGGTCGTGCGTCGCGTCATCGAGACATCGCGCACATGATTCGTCGACGAGCAGGTAGAACTCGCGGCCGTACGGCACGAGCCATCCCGCCCAGGTGTTGAAGCTCTTGTCGAGGGGAATGTTGACCGTGCCAACCGCCCCGCGCGCCGCGTGGTCGGCCGCGCTCCTGATGTCGACGACGAGCGCACCCTCAGCCAGCAGCGGGGCAAGGCGCGCGTCGGGCATCCTGGCCGGACGCGCGATCCCGCCAAGTATCGCCGGCCCCATCTTGTTGATGCGCTTCATCTCGGCGAAGTATTTCGGCGGTTCGGGCTGGCCCGCGAGCACCATCTGGACGAAATCCGATTCGTCAGGAGCACCAAACGCCCAGTTGAAGCGGCGCTCGTACCCGACCGTACTGTGCGGGACCGCGCTCAGGCCCTTGCCACATGCCGAGCCTGCGCCGTGGCCGGGCCAGATCTGGAGCCACTCGGGGAATTGCGCAAATCGTTTCAG
>JBKJQR010000161.1:0-4097 GCA_046593895.1 Gemmatimonadaceae bacterium
TGACCATCGAGCCCGAGGAGCGACGCCGGGACGCCGGTGGTGTCGGTTGGCTCGTGTCCCATCGCCGCCAGCTTCTGGTACGCCGTGATCGATGCATTCGCGCGGCCGCTCTTCCGAAGCGCGCGGCCAAAGCGAAGCAGTGCGCCGGCTCGGACGGATGTCTCAGTGTTCCGACTCAGTCGCTCGTAAATCGCCGTCGCCTGCGGCAGTCTGTTCAGCGCGAATTCGGCAGCCTCACCTTCAAGGAGCGGCGCCGCGGCTGGCGGAGGCGCCGGCACGACCGGAAGAAACGGCAGTCGGGTTTCCGGATCGCTGCCAATCGAGCCTGGACGGACGACGACGACCGCGAAACCCTGGAGAGGTGCCGGTCCGGAGAGGCGCGCGACCGTCGTCGAGGGCGTGAGACGCGCGCTCAGCCGCTCGCCGAGATCGGCCAGCCGCTCGCGAATGCCGGCGGCAAAGGCGTTGGCTTCAGCCTCGACCTGTTCCTGCGCGAGACGCCGGTCGAGGTCCCGCTGCTGTTCGAGCAGGCGCCAGCCAGACCAGGCGAGCGCCGTCGAGACGACGAGCGAGGTCGCCACGAGGCCGGTCAGGAGTGGGGAGGGTGTCCGAAGCACGTGAGCCTCGGCTCATTCTAGAGGGGACGCTCATGGTCGTCGTCAGAGAAGCGTCAGTTTTGTGTCAGATGCGCCCGATCTGCGATCAGGCACCCTCGCGCAGGTGACCGGTGAGTGAGGACAGAAAGGCGATCAGCTGACGTTTCTCGTCCGTCGTCAACTCGAGCGGATGGATCTCTGGATCGATGGTCGGGTTCGGCCGTCCGCCTTCGTCATAGAACTTGATCACAGCGTCGAGCGTCGGCAGGCTGCCGTCGTGCATGTAGGGGCTCGTGCGCGCGACTTCGCGAAGCGTTGGCGTTTTGAATGCTCCACGATCTTCGTGCTTCCCCGTCACGATGAACCGCCCGTCGTCCTGCAGACGGCCGTTCTGCCAGGCGATGCCGGTGTTGTGGAGCCGCTCGTCTGAAAAATTTGGCCCGACGTGGCACGCCGTGCAGTTGCCCTTGCCACGAAAAATCTGCAGTCCGGCCATCTGGTCCACGGACAGCGCCCGCCGGTCGCCATTGACGTAGCGGTCGTAGGGAGAGTCGCCGGACAGGATCGAGCGTACATACGCCGCCAGCGCGCGCGAGATCGCATCGACCGGGAGCCGGACGCGACGTGCCGCCTCCTCGAGCGTCAGGTCCATTTCCGCCGGATCCTGAATCGGGCGAAGCACCTGCTCCTCGAGCGTCGCGATGCGGCCGTCCCAGAAGAAAGCCCGACCGTAGCCGCGGTTCACGAGCACCGGCACGTTGCGGCGACCCTGGCGTCCGAAGATGCCGACCGAGAGCGGCTTCGGCGTTGAAAACGCGCGATTGGGATCGTGACACGATGCGCAGGCGATCGAGCGATCGCGCGAGAGTCTGTTGTCGTGAAACAGCCGGCGGCCCAGAGCGATCTGCTCTTTACGGAGCGGATGGCTTTCGGGCACCGGCATATACAGGTCCAGTCCGAGCGGGATGGTGATGACCCGGTCGGTCCTGGCCGGTGCAGCCGTACGGCCCGTGCTGCGCATGAGCCGGGCGTCCACCGCCGACGCCAGCACGGTCAGGGTGACCACCATCAGTATCCAGACAATTCGGCGAAGTATGCGCATGGCCTGTTCTTGTGCGTGTCCCACCGGTAGGCACACTCTAGGATCCTCGCGTGTCGGTCACGCGAGGACCGCGTCATGATTTCGCCTGGAGTTCGTCACGATTTGGTCACGGCCGTGGCGGCTGATGTGGCTACTTCCTGGGCAGGAAGTGCTCGAGGACGACGACCTCCATTGAGAGTTGGCCGGTCAGAAACGCGATACGGCTGTGGGCACGGTCCAGCGCGATCTGTCCGATCCCGCCGAGCGACCATCCGCGGACATCGATATCCATTGGGCGAGGAGCGCCTCCGCCGACCGGCACGAGCCACAGCTGATTCGGAACAATCATGCGCGCCAGCAGAGCGGTGCTGTCGGCGGTCCACTCCGGCGTGATGGCTTGAGCGACGCGATTGGGCGGCACGGGCCGCAACAGTTCTCTGATGTCACCGCTGACGAGATCCAGCAACGTCAGTGCGCTGAGTGCACCGCCACCATCGCTCCCGTCACGCTCCGACCGGAACACCATGAGTCGTCCGTCCGGCGACACACTGAAATATCGTGGACGTTCGCGCGATGGCACAATCACGCGCTCGGCACCGGTGGCCACAGTGCGCTCGACAATCGACCCATCGCTATAGGCATTGTCGGTCCACCTCAGATACACCACGCGACGACCGTCGTCGGACCACGAGGCAACAGTGCCGCGCGGCGTCTCGACGACCAGCCGTACCGCCGCCGTCTGCACGTCAACGGTGAAGACGCCGTCTCGCCCTTTGGTGTCCGTTCCCGCCAGGAGCAGTGTGCGGCCGTCGGGGCTCCACTCAGGCCGGGCGAAGTACAACAGCTGGGGACGAAGCTCGCGCTCCTCGCCGGAGATCATGTCGTGGATGCCGATTAATCGGCCGGTGTTGCTCGTCGGGTCGAAGCCGGGTTGCGAGACGTATGCGAGAAGGCGCCCATCCGGCGACCAGCTTCCGTAACTGTTCGTGCCAACGTAGCGACGGATCGGTCGGGTGGCATCGCCCACTTGCTTGCCGCTTTCGAGATCGACGGACGCGACCGCAATGTCCCGATCGTAGGTACTAACGGCGAACGCCAGCGCGCCAGTTCGTGACACGCCGAGAGACCAGGCCCCTCCGATGTTCGTCCGCAACAGCTTTGGCGGGCTATTCGGCATCCCGCGATCAATCGGCTGCAGCCACAGTGACATCGCCCCGTTGCGATCGCTCGCGAACAGAACACCGGAGCCGTCCGGCACCCATCCCATCGGAATGTTCTGGCTACCGTGTTCCACGATCGGCATCCCGCGGACACTGGCCAGATCGACCAGCAGGATCGTCCGGTCGTCTGTGGTGTCACCGGCCGGAATGTCAAACACCAGGCTGCGGCCATCCGGCGAGAAGAACCCACGCGTTGGTCCGCGCCAGTCCGACGTCTTGATGGTCCTGACCGCACCAGACGCCACGTCGAGAAGAGCGACCTGCGCGCTTCGGTCCTGTCGTCGAATGGTGATCGCCATCGTGCGCCCGTTCGGGCTCCACTCGAGCGGCGCCACCTCCAGCACTTCCTTGCCGCTGACGAGCACTCGTGGCGCCGACACTTTGTCGCCCATGATGTCGATCATGCACAGGGCGGCGCCTTCGCCACGGGTGACACCGCAACCGCTGGAGAACACTTGATAGGCGACGTGTTTCCCATCGGAAGAAATCGCAGGAATGCCGCCGTTGAAGCCGCTGTGCTTGATCAGCAGCCGGTCGATTCCGCTCTGCAGGTCTCGAACGTAGACTCCCCCGTCGTCCCAGTTGTAGTAGGCGAAGTAGCGGCCGTCCGGCGTGATGTTGCCTGGCAACACGCTGCTGCGCGGCAGCGTCCGCAGCGTGATCGAATCACCTGCGGCGGCAAGATGCGCGCGAGCGGCGCCGGCAATATCCGGCTGATCGGCGAATTCTCGGACCAGTCGCTCGTAGACGGCACGTGAGGTCGAGTCGTTCAGCTTGTCGTAACACGCGGCCATCCGCAGCAGCGCCTGCGCGGTGAGCGCGCGATTCGCGCCAGCCTCCTTCGCCGCCTGTTCATACATCGCGATCGCCGCTCTCAGATCGCCTTGCACGGTCGCCTTGGCATCGGCGGCCTGCATCAGCACGCGCGCCTGCCGCTCATCCGCGTGCAGCGACGCCAACCCCAGCATCAGGCATCCCGCACTCACCACCACCAGTCGTCGTATCATGGCTGCTCCTCCACCGACGAGCGTAGGGTGCGGCGTTCTGATTCCTGCGAGGGTACGGTCAGCAATTGGTCTGGTTGTCATCTGGATTGTCGAAGCGATAGCCGAGACCCCGCACGCTCACCAGGAAGCGCGGCTCGCCGGGGACGTCCTCGAGCTTCCGGCGCAGGTTCATCATGTGGTTGTCCACGACGCG
>JBKJQR010000242.1:0-35958 GCA_046593895.1 Gemmatimonadaceae bacterium
GGCGTGATCATCGCACGTTAGGCGCGGCGCTCGACTTGTTCAGCACCGACCAGCGGGTGGGACCCGGGCTGATTCTCTGGCACCCGAAGGGGGCGATCGTCCGCAACGAGATCGAGACGTACGAGAAGGAGCTGATCCTTCGCCATGGCTACGAGCTGGTCTACACGCCGCACGTCGTCAGCGAGAAGCTGTTCGAGATCTCCGGCCATCTGGTCAACTTCAAGGAGAACATGTTCGGGGCGATGGAGGTCGAGGGCGCGGCATACCGTCCGAAGCCGATGAACTGCCCGGGGCACATCTGCATCTACGAGAGCCATCAGCGCTCGTATCGCGACCTGCCGATCCGCTACGCTGAGTTCGGGACGGTGTATCGCTACGAGCGGAGCGGGGTGCTGCACGGGATGTTGCGCGTCCGTGGCTTTACCCAGGACGATGCGCACGTCTTCTGCACGAAGGAGCAGATCGACAACGAGATCGCCCGCCTGCTCGACCTCGTGGACGAGATGCTGAAGACCTTCGGCTATCCATACACCATCGAGCTGTCGACCCGTCCCGAGAAAGCGTTAGGCGAGCCGGAACAGTGGAGCTGGGCGGAGGAGACGCTGGCCGCGGTGCTGAAGGGTCGCGGGCAGGAATACACGGTGGACGAAGGCGGCGGCGCGTTCTACGGGCCGAAGCTCGACTTCAAGCTGATCGATGCGATCGGCCGGAAGTGGCAGGGGCCAACGGTGCAGCTCGACTTCAACCTGCCCGAGCGGTTCAAGCTCGAGTACATCGGCGACGACAACACGCGTCATCGCCCGTACATGCTGCACCGCGTGCTGGTCGGCAGCATGGAGCGCTTCGTCGGCGGGCTGATCGAGCACTACGCCGGCGCGTTTCCCGTCTGGCTCGCGCCGGAGCAGGTGCGCGTGATCCCGATCAGCGATGATGTGCGCGACCATGCCGCGGCGGCGGCGGACATGATGAAAGCGGCTGGGCTTCGCGCCCACCTCGATGCGCGGAATGAAACGCTCAACTATCGCGTGCGCGACGGCGAGGTGATGAAGGTGCCGTACATGGCAGTGATCGGAAAGCGTGAGGCGGAGCAGGGGATGGTTGCGGTCCGGGCGCGTGGTGCGGCGGGGAAGAAACAGGACATCGTTTCGCTGAGCGACTTCATCGCCCGGGTCGTGCGCGAGAAGGAGACGCGCGCCGTCAGCAGCTGAACGGGGCTCGGCGCGACGCACCGAGGGCCCGCGGCGCTGTTGGTCGCCTTCCACGCCCTCCGCGTCCCGACCTACGGAAAAAGCAGTTGACAGCCCCAGCGCCGCAATACATACTACGGAAAGAGCAGTAGTCACACCGCCACGCCACTCAGATGAGCGACATCTACTTTCCGCCGCGCGAACTCGAAGTCATGAGTATCCTCTGGCGCCTCGGCTCGGCGACCGTCACCGACGTGCGCGAGGCACTGCCCGAGGATCTCGCCTACACGTCGGTGCTCTCGGCCCTCCAGACCCTCGAGGAAAAGGGCTATGTGCGGCACGAGGCTGAGGGGCGTGCGTACCGCTACCACCCGACGGTGAAAGCCGAGCGGGCGGGGGGCAGCGCGCTCGCCCGCATTCGCGATGCGATCTTCCACGGCTCGGCGGAGAAAATGTTCGCGCAGATGGTGTCCGATCGCGGGCTTGGGCGGGGCGAGCTCGAGCGAATGCGCCGATTACTCGCCCGCCGGCTCGAGGAGGAGAAATGAGCCCGATGGCGGCGTGGATCGCCTATGGGCTGGTCGTCGGTCTGCTGCTTGCCGCGGTCGCGGCGATCGGCGAGCCGATCCTTCGCGCCGGCGGGCGCCCGGTGCGCTGGGTCTGGGCTCTGGCGTTAGGCCTCACGGTGGCCCTCGTCGTCACCGCACCGCAGCGCGTCGAGCGCCAGGTCGGGCTCACGGCGTCATTCGGCGTCGCATCGGTGGGCCTGAACGCGCCCGCGCCGGCGCTCGCCTGGCGCGATCGCGCGATGGCCGACGCCGCGGCAGTCGCGCGCGCCCTTGGCGAGCCGCTTCGCTGGATGGTGTCGCGAGCCGGACGCGCGCTCCCGGCGCGCGTGGACCGCTGGCTGGTTGTCGCGTGGATCGGTGCCAGTGCTGCGCTGTGCCTGCTCTTCGGCCTCGTCTACGCGCGATTCGCACGGGCTCGTGCCGGGTGGCCGCAGACTCGCTTGCACGGGACGCTCGTTCGCGTCACGCCGGGTGCCGGCCCCGCTGTCGTCGGGCTGGTACGGCCCGAGATCATAGTACCCGACTGGGTGCTCGAGCGGTCGAACGACGAGCAGCGTATCATCCTCGTGCACGAGCGCGAGCACGTCGTCGCTCGCGACCCCCTCCTGCTCGCCGCGGCCTGCATCGCGGCGGTGATCGTCCCCTGGCATCCCGCTGTCTGGTGGATGTTGTCGCGCCTCCGCCTCGCCGTCGAACTGGATTGCGATCGGCGGGTGTTGCGCCGCGGCATTGGGGCCAAGTCGTATGGGCTGCTCCTGATCGACCTCTCCGGCCGCTGTTCCGGCCTCCGTATCGGCGCGCCCGCGCTCGCCGACGAATCGTCTCACCTCCAGCAAAGGCTCGTTGCCATGACACTCCGCACTTCACGCATGTCGCCCGCCCGGATCGCGCTCGCCGCGGCCATCACCGGCGTTGCATTGCTCGCCGCGTGCGAGGCGAAGCTCCCCACCCAGACGCAGGTCAACGACATGACCGCGGCGAGTGCAGCGACGGTCGCGCGCCAGTCCGCACTCCTCTCGCAGGACACCGCGGACGCGCAGTACACCGTGAATGGCGCCGCGGTGTCGGCCGCCGAGGCGAACGCGATCGCCCCCGAGCAGATCGCATCGATCGAGGTGACGAAGGGACCGTCCGCGCCTAACGGCAAGGGACTCGTCGCGATCACCACGCGCCAGCCGGGGGCTGTAGCCGCGCCGCAGGGTGAACAGCGGATTCGCATCATCACCACGCCCAACGGAAGCTCGACGACCGTTGAAGGCGAAGGGGTGGCGCCGCGTCAGTTCGACAACTTCGCCGGCGTCATCCTCGTTGACGGCCGGCGCGTGACGGCAGCGGCGATGCAGGCGATTCCGCCGGCGAATATCGTCAGCGTCGAGGTGATCAAGGGCCCATCCGCCGCGGAGCTCTACGCAGCGCCCGAGGCGAAGAACGGCGTCATCCGGATCACGACGAAAAAGGCCGCGAAGAAGTAGTCGCACCGCACGGTGCGCGAGGGGGCAGCACGTCGTGCCGCCCCCTCGTGCCCCCGCCTGACCGCCCGTCGCCGCTACAGCCGATAGCGGTAGCTGGCCTTGAGGAAGAAGCCATCCGAGATCCGCCGCAACGCATCGGGTCGCAGCGCAAACGC
Organism: Gemmatimonadaceae bacterium; assembly: GCA_046593895.1. Taxonomy (GTDB): domain Bacteria; phylum Gemmatimonadota; class Gemmatimonadetes; order Gemmatimonadales; family Gemmatimonadaceae; genus JABFXC01. The sequence goes on from JBKJQR010000242.1 coordinate 3,384, forward strand.
AGTTGGCTCGGTGAGCGACGCGCCGTAGCCGAAGAAGAACACGGTGCCCGGCGTCGGCTTGTAGGAAAAGAGAAAGTCGTTCCGGAAGTCGTTCGCCAGGAGCGCGGTCGACGGTCCGAACCGGGCGATCCCCGCCGGCGACGCCAGCAGCGGCAACCCCGTCCGACCGTCGACGAGCGCCGTTCGATCCTGGGCGCGATACTGGCCGATGTAGCGAAGAAAAATCGCGCGCGTCAGTTGATACTCCGCCTTGATCCGCGGGATGGTTGCTGTGGAGAAGCGGCTCCCGTCGCGGTCGCGGGCGATCCGCTGGTGCACGACGCTCGTCGCGACACGGAGCGCAGCGTTAGGGTGCCACACCGCCGTCAGGTTGCCGAAGCTCGCGCGTCCGCGCGCCGCCTCGGCAAAAATCACCGCGCCGCCGTAGCCCGCGTCGAAACTCAGCGTCAATGCCCGGTTGGGCGTCGATCCACCCGCTGAGCCGCTCCACAATCCGTACACACCATGCGGCTGGGTCAGCGCGAGCGTGTCCACACCCCGCACGTAGCGATAGCCAGCGAATGACTGTTGGTCGAAGCGCTGGTGGGAATCGGTGATGTTCGCACGCAGCGACCAGCCGCCGCGCAGGTTGGCCGAGGCAAACTGCGTGAACTCGCCTTCGAAGGTGCCGGTGCGCGGGAACTCGTCGTAGAGCCAGACTGGACTCGCGACGATGAATGTCGTGATCTGCTCGACGCGGGCCCCCGGTTGCCCGTAGATGCTGAATCGGTTGGCGGCGCGTCCGGACACGATGCCGGTCCGCGGGACGAAGCCACTCTGCGTCTCGAAATCCCGGCTGATGCCCTGCAGCGAGTAGTGGTTGCCATATGAGCGCCCGGTCCGGTCGGCGAGGATCGCATCCCAGAGCAATCCGTTCCGGCGTCCGGCTGCGTCAGCGGTGTGCGACGCGGCGATCTGCGCCTGCGAGAACCAGAGCTTCCGCCAGAGGACGCGGCCGTCGATGCCGGACACGCGATTGTAGTCGCTGCCGTCAATCCGGTCGGTGTGGACGAGGCCTAACGTCGAGCCGGTCCCGATATCACGGCGGACCCGGAGCAGATTGAACACCGGCGAGTTGCCGCTGCTGAGCGAGAGTCGCTTGTCATCGACCGCGCCGAGATAGGCGATCGCGGTGCCGCCCTGCTTCCCGGTGAGCTTGATGCCGGCGAGCGGCGCACCGATACGCCGGGTGTAGATCAGGCGATTCGGCGTATCGTACTGCTCCAGCCCATCGAGGAAGAATGGTCGCTTCTCGGGGAAAAAGAGCGCGAATCGCTCGTTCACCGTCACCTGCCCGACGTCACTCTCGACCTGCGAAAAATCGGGGCGGATCGTCGCATTCAGCGTGTAGTTCGGGGTGATCCCCCAACGCACGTTGCCGCCGACGCGAACGTTAGGGTTCGAGTAGTCCCAGCCGGTCGGGCCCGGCGCGCCAGCCACCGACGTCGTGAACTCCGGGTCGAGATCGACCACCAGGCCGCGGTGCAATCCAGTCAAGCCGCTGAGGTGCCCTGACTGGACGAGAAAGCTCGCATTGCCGCGGACGGCGGGCGCCCACGTATCCTCGTGCCCCGAATGCTGCGTGATGCGCGTAATCTGCAGTCCCCAGCGCTGGGGATCCGCGGACTGGTAGCGAAGACTCTTGAAGGGAATGCGGACCTCGGCCTCCCACCCCCACGGCGTGACATGCCCGCGCGACTCGAAGTTGAAATCGGGGCTGATGTCGACGATGCCGTCGAAGCGTCCACCGGCCGACTGCGATGGATCGAAACCTTCCGACTGCACGCCGTCCTGCTGCACGCCTAACGGGTTGACCGCGAAGAGCAGGGCGCGCCGCGTGTCGTCGTAGGTGTCGAGCAGGATCTGGATGCGATCGTCGGCGGCGATGTTATCGCGATCGGCCAGCGTGGCGCGGACGACGTTGCCATGTGCCTCGTACGCCCGGATCCCGAAATGGATCGCCGTCGCGGTGTAGAAGACGAGCACCTCGGTCGAGTCGTCGGCCGGCCGCCCGTCCACGGGCCGGTACTGCGAGAAGCCGGAGAGCCGCGCGGCCTGCGACCAGAGTGGCTCATCGAGCAGACCGTCAACGCGTATCTCGCCATCGAGTCGAGGAATGCTGACGTCGATCTGGTGCGAGCGACCGTCGTAGCGCGCCGGCGCTTGTGCGCTGGCCGCTCGGGCGGCGATCAGGAGCAGTAGCGCAGCGCATCTGATCGTGCGTAAGGGCATGCGCGTCAGCGGCCTCGGTTGGGCGCGGCGCTCGGGAAGGGCGTCGAACATGGGCGAACGATAGGGGGCCGCACCGTCGTCGGGGAGTGGCGCCTGCCGAATCGGGAAGGGTCGCCGCGGACGGGGCGCCTTGACTGCGAACGGAGTGCGGCGCAGATAGCACGAGCCACGCTGACTTCCCGTGCCGAGAGCCGAATGCCAGACCAACGCCCCCGTTCCGCAGTTTTCTTCTTCGTGATGCTCGCCGCCGTGGGCGCATTCGGCCAGCGCGCCGGAGCGCAGGCAGCGCCGAGCGTCGCCGACAGCTCGCCCTTCCGCCCCCTCGCACTCCCCGCGCCTAACGTCTATCGCAGCGCCTCGGGTCGCCCCGGTCCGCGATACTGGCAGCAGCGCGTCGACTATCGCATCACGGCGACGCTCGACCCGGCAGCGAACGAGCTCCGCGGCCGCGAGGTCATCCACTATGTCAATCACTCACCCGATGCGCTGCCATATCTCTGGATGTTCGTCGAGCAGAATATCTGCGCGCCGGGGAGCATCACCAATCAGCTGAACCAGCCGCCACTCGTCTTCCTCGGCTCGGCGTTCGATTTCTCCTGTGGTGGTTTCGTCGGCGGGTTGACGCTCGACACCATTCGCATCGGTGGGCGCGCGGTGGCGGCGACGATATTCGGCACGACGATGCGGGTCGACCTCGCGCGCTCGGTTGCTGCGGGCGATTCACTCGACCTCGTGCTCGGCTGGTCATTCAAGGTGCCCGCATCAGGTTCGGGCCGGATGGGGCACGACGGCCCGTTGTACGAGATGGCGCAGTGGTATCCGCGGATGGCGGTCTACGACGACGTGCACGGCTGGAACCATGAGCCGTACATCGGCGCCGGCGAGTTCTATCTCGAGTATGGCCGTTTCGACGTGATGCTCACCGTACCCGCGACATACATCGTGTCGGCAACTGGAGAACTGGTGAATGCCGCGCAGACGCTGACGGCGACGCAGCGTCGCCGCCTCGCGTCCGCGCGTCGATCCGATACCACCGTTGCGATCATAACGCGTGCTGAAGCCGGCGACCCGGGAAAGACACGGCCGCGGACGAGCGGCACAATCGCCTGGCACTTCACCGCCGACAGCGTCCGCGATTTCGCCTTTGCCGCCGGGCCGGCGTTCCGCTGGGATGCGAGCGGGTACAAGGGCATCCTGATCGAGACGTTGTACCGCACCACCGCCGACAAGTGGGAGGAAGCGCAGGCGATGGCGCACGGCGTCATCCGCTCGTTCAGCGAACGCTGGTTCATGTATCCGTATTCGCATGCGACCACGATCGAGGGCCCGATCGAAGGAATGGAATATCCAATGCTCACCTTCGTGCCTAACGGTCCGACGCGCGAGGATACCCAGTGGGCCCTCGCGCACGAATTCGGGCACGAGTGGTTCCCGATGATCGTCGGCTCGAACGAGCGCCTCTATCCCTGGATGGACGAGGGCTTCAACACCTTCATCGATCTCGAGAACGCCGCGGATTATTTCACGGGGACTGCATATGGCGATTCGATTCAGGCGCACCCGCTGCATCTCTACGCCGACCATGCGCGGCCGGGCAATGAGCAGCCGCTGATCGAGAACCCGACGGAGGTGCGTGACCTGTTCTGGGGTGGCTACCAGAAGCCTGCGCTGATGATGTCACTGCTGCGCGACGAGGTGCTCGGCCGCGAGCGCTTCGACGGTGCATTTCGCGATTACATCCGCAGTTGGGCGTTCCGGCATCCGACGCCGTCCGACTTCATGCGTGTCATGCGCGATGACACGGGGATGGATCTCGACTGGTTCTGGCGCGGCTGGGTTTTCACGACGGCGCGACTCGACCAGTCCGTCGATTCGGTGACGGCCCGCCCCGATGGTGGCTCCAGTGTCTGGCTCGGGAACCGGGCCACGATGGTGATGCCGGCCCGGCTCGCGCTGACATTCGACGACGGATCAACGACGTCGACTGCGCTGCCCGTACAGATGTGGAATCTCGGACCGCGGTTCATGTACCGGGTCCCCGCAACCCGCCGGGTGACTCACGCCGTCGTCGATCCCACGCAGGCGCTTCCTGACATCGATCGTTCGAACAATCGCTGGCCGCGCGGGGGGTGAAGCGCGCGACTGCGGTTGGACCGGGCGGACGGGAGGCGCCGTCGCCGGCCGGTTGCCAGCCGTTAGGCGCCGTGCCGTGTGTGCACGGTCGTGTCGACATCGACGGTCGACGCGATTTGCGCGAGGTGGTGGCGCAGGTGCCCGATGTAATCGTGCACAAAATACTCGAGCGATGTCGCGACGCTCTCGGGCACGGTCCGCCAGGCGATGCGGTGCAGGTTGTGCGTCGTCCGCTGGCGCGTCAGGGCCGCTCGCGGGATCCGCTCGATCACCCCGGCAACTTGCTCGTTGAACGCTGTCCAGCGATCGAGCAGGCTGTGCCAGGGCTGGTCGTGGTATCCGTGCAGCGCAACCCATGCTTCCTGATCGTACGGCGGAAACACGAGGCTGTCCTCGAGCGCCGCGCGAACGAAACGGCCGTGGTTGTTCGACGCCGAGTCGATCAGGTGGCCGATGATCTCGCGCGGCGACCACGCCGTCGGCTGGCGTCGCCGCTGGCGTCGCCGCTGGCGTCGCCGCTGGCTGTCATCTGCGGAGATCGACCGCAGCATCGGAAGCGCTTCGGCAACGGCCGCGCGGAGAAGAGACGCCGTCGCCGGCCCCCCGTTAGGCGGGTGAGACGCGGTAGCGGACGGGATCACTCGTCCGGATCCTCCGCATCGATCGTGCGTCCGGGCGGTGCTGCGGCCGGCCCTGTGGCAAATTGCCACGCCGGGTCACCGCGCAGCGCGCCGCTGAATGCTCCGACGGTCGGCTCCGCTACCCAGCCGTCGGTCCGCACCAGTACGCTCTGCGCGGACCGCACAAACCCGAGCAGCGCGGCACCGAACTTCGAGTCGAGCTTGCGGACGTCGACGTGCACGGTGATGCGCGAGATGCGACCGCCGACGGTGTAGACCTCGACGCAATTCCCGTCGCGCTTTCCCCAGCGCTCGACACCCGCTCCGCTTCCCGCCGTCGGGCCGGCGATCGCGGCGAGGCGATCGCGCAGGTCGGGTGGCACCGCCCCGACCCCCCACCAGTCGGTGCCTGCGACCGTCTCGGCGGTGAGCGCGCGTGGCGCGCCCGCCATCGCCCGGTGGGGAACGACCTGAAAGTTGACCTGCCACTGCGCCATGCAAATCCTCGGGGAGCCGCGCGGCGCGCCGTTAGGCGAGTGCGCCGCCGTCGACGCGGAGCCGCAAGTTGTTGCTGCCGCAGGTGGTGCGCTGCAGGCATTTCCGGCACTGCACCACGCTGCCGATCAGCGTGGCCGCATCGCCGGACGCGCCGGCGACCGCCGGCGCGGGCATCCAGTACCCGCACGTCCCGCACTTTATCTCGAACTGTGGACCGGTCGCCATCTGGTGCCTCCTCGACAGAGGTCAGGCTTTGTCAAGGCCGTTCACTCCAGTATGCCTGCCGTGACTGCGAAGCGCCATCGCCGACCAAGGACGGGTCGCCACCCATGTCAACCGGCGTTTCCGAAACCCTACTTCGAGTCGAGCTTTCGTCCCGCGTTCAGGCTGTCCCAGTTGAGCAGCGTGTTGAAGACCAATGCGTAGCTGCCTAACGTTTCGCCACGCCACATCGGATTGTTGGCGAACAGCACGACGTGGCCTTTCTCCAGCGGCACGTCGACCACCACCGCCCGCTGGGCAATGTCGGCGCCGCCATCCAGCAACCCGGAGACGAGCAACTCCTTCTGGTCGGCGAACCGCAGCGCAACGCGCGGCCGCTGATCGGACGGGATCACGGTTACCGGGTTGCGGAGCTGTTCGGCGCTCAGCGCCGGCGCCTGCCACGGCTCGGTCTTCTGCGCCTCGACGGCGCGGAACGAACTGTCGAGCGGCGCGCGTCCCGGCAGGAAATCCGGATCGTCGGCTGTCCCGCGCCCGGTCGCGCGGCTGGTCGCGCCGGGGAAGCGGCCGCCTCGCGAACCGCCTTTCGTGCTCGAGACGTTGAAGCTCGATCCCTCGTCGCTGTAGATCGCGAGGTTATCACCAATTCCGTAGACGATCGGGCTCGCATCGTCCACCACCCGGGCGCGCAGCAGGCTCCCGACCACCCGCAAGCGCGGCACCTCATTGACGCTCACTCCGGTCGCCAGCCCGAACTGTACGGCGAAATCGGCGCTGTTCACCGCGCCGATCAGCACGCCGCCGTTGGCGACGAAGCTCCGCAGGTTCTGCAGTCCGTTCCAGCCGAGACCCGGACGAATGTCGTCCGTTTCGTCGGTGCCGCCGAGGTTGGGCGTCAGCTCGGTTTTCTTCCACGGCATCGCGTTCCGCCACATCGGAAGGCCGTCGATGATCTGCTCGTTGCTCCCCCCGGCGGGTGGGAAGATGATCACGTCGTACTTCGCGTTCAGGTTCGGGGTCGCGGCCGCGTCCTGTACGCTGATGTAGTCGAATGGGATCTGGTTGAAGTCGAAGGCCATTCGCCACCAGCCCTCGGTCTGCGTCGAGATCCAGGTGTGCATGATCGCCACCCGCGGCGCTCGCGCCGGGTGCGTCCGGACCGAGGGCATCGCGCCTAACGCGACGACCGGAACGCCGAGCGCCGCCGCTGCCTTGTCGAAGTCGGCGCGCGGGACGCCGCGCACGATCAGCGAGCCGCGGCCAAAGCTGCTCTTTCCACTGGTGAATGCTTCTTCCGCCGCCTGGAAGTCCGCCGCCGGAAAGCGATAGCGCAGCGTTGCCAGGGCGTTGTCGCCGTTATGGTTGATTGCGAACACCGACCCCGCGCCGGAGACGCCACCGGGCGCCCGGATCTCCCCGCTGACGGGCTCCATCTTCACCGTGAGGATCTTCGGATCGGTCACGCGGACCGCCGCGACGTTGAATCCTTCCGGGAATGTCCAGCCCGTGTCGTCGTACGGGTTCTTCTGCGGATCGTTAGGCGACCAGTACTGGTAGTCGAGCAGTGCGTCGGCGATCCGCGAGTACGGCTGGTCCATCCGGATGATGTAGCTCCCGGCCGGGAACGAGCGCAGCTCGCTCGCAGCGACGGTCGGTTTCGTCGCCGAGTCGGACTTCGTCTCTGGCGTCGCCGCGCCCTTGCTCTTGCGTACCGGCACGCTGATCCTGAACGGCGCCGTCGCCCGCGAGATCTCGACATGCTGCTTCTGCATCACCTTCAGTAGTTCCGCCTGTGCGCCCTTCCGCCGTTCGTCGCTCGTCAGCACGTAGGCCGCGGGCCCTTCCGCGGTTGGCTTTCGTACCGAGTGCTTGGATTTCTCCCAGAAGTTGCGCAGGAACAGCTGGCGATTGTCGGCAAAATATGCGAGCGAAACGAGCAATCCGGTCTGTTCATAGTTGTTGTTGTTGCGCAGTGACCACTTCACGCGCGGAAGCGGCGGATTCTGCCGCCACCAGGTCCGTTCCGTCTCGCTCGGCGCCAGCTGCCGCTCCACCGTCTCGGCGGTGCCACCATTGCCAAACGTTTCGTAGAGCCGGCTGATGCCGTTGTGCGTTGCCGCCATGAACATCAGGTACCCGGGCGACCAGGTGTCGAACTGTCCGTGCGCGAAGACGCCGGGCATCCCGAAGCGCGTCATTTCCTGCACGTTGTTCCAGCCGATCATCTGCCACTCGTTGGTCAGCAGTGGATCGAGCCATGCGTTGTAAGGTCCGTCGCCGATGGTGTTGTCGTAGAGGAACGGCACCGATTCATGCAGGTCGTGCAGCACCTGCGCGCGGTTCTCGACGAAGGTGTTCATCACGTTCTGCGACAGCTTCAACGTCATCCCCATCGCGTCGCGATTGTTGTCGTGCGCGACGTAGTGGCCCCAGTACAACAGGTTGGGATACGTCTCGCCGGGGTGGGCCATGTGCCAGTTGAAGATGTCCACCTCGCGGTCGCGCCCGTCGACCTCGACGACCGGCGTGATCAGCGTGATCAGGTGGTCGCGAATGTTCTTCACGTACGGGCTCTCGTCGACGGCCAGCCGATAGGCAAGCTCCATCAACGCGGTCGGCGCACCGCTCTCCGGCGAATGAATCGTACCCGTGATGTAGTAGACCGGGGTCGCCGTCGTTGCGATCTGTTCTGCTTGCCGTTCGTCGAAGTTGATCGTGCGCGGATCGGCGAGCTTCGCGAGTTGTGCCTTGTTCGCATCCATCTTCGCGATGAGTGCGTCCGACGCGATCGCGACCGCGATCATCTCACGCCCTTCCTCCGTCGTACCGATCGAAAACACCTTGACGCGCGGGCTCGCCTTCTCGAGCAGGCGCATGTAGGTGTAGACCTCTTTCGAGTACGGCAGCTTCGTCGGCGCGCCGGCGATGTCGCCGAGTACCGCCTTCGGTGTCGGCACTGTCGCCGAGGCGGGGAGGTAATCGACGAGCGGCGACAGGAAGAATGGCTCGGTGGTGTACTCGCGGATCTTGCGCGTGTACTCCTCATCGATCGGCTGGTTTGGATCTCGCCCGGGCTTGAGCGCCGTCGGATCGCTTGTCGTTGCCGCGGCCTGCGGTGCGGGATCAGCCGTCTGGCGCTGGGCTGACGCGCGATTGGGCAACGTCAGGACAAGAGCGAGTACTCCGACGGGGAGGAAGCGTTGCAGCATGAGAATGAAGTCGAAGGAAATGATGAGGCTCGTCCGCTGCGTAGCGCCGACGGTGCCTCGGGCGGGGTGACGGTAGATTGGCCTGCGTGCCGCGATCAAGCAAGTCACCGGCGATCGACGCGTTAAAAGGTTTTTCTCCGCGGCGTCCGGTGATCCGCTCCCGGCGCCCGCCGTGCCGCCGCCACTGCTAGCGCGGCTTCACGAGGCGCCGCCGCAGCGTGTCCGCGTAGGCCTCGGCCCAGACGCGCTGGGGTTCCTTCAGCCGCTCGTGGCTGGCGTATTCCCCGTATGCTTCGGCTGCGCGCTCCATATCGCCGCGTGCTTCGTGCGCCTTGCCGAGCAGGAGATACGGCTTCGCGAAATACGGATCGATGTCGATTGCCTTGACGAGTTCGACCGCCGCACGCCCGGCGTCACCGCCGTCGAGCAGCACCGCGGCGTGAAAGAAGAGGAGCGCCGGATCGTTAGGCGCGATCTCGAGAGCGAGATCGAGCTCCCGGATCGCCGCCGCGACGTCGCTCCGCTTCACCGCGACAGCCGCCAACCGCGAGTGCGCCGGATAGAACGCCGCGTTCTCGGTAACGGCGTTCTCGAAGGCGAGTCGGGCGCCCGCCGTGTCACCACGCTGCGCCTGCGCGTAGCCGAGCGCGTAGTAGATCATCTCCTTCGACGCATACGCCAGCGCCAAAGTGCTCGAATCGCGATGCGACAGCGTGTCGAGGAGGATCCGCAGTTGCACCGCGGCGCTGTCATAACGGCCCAGATCGTACTCGGCGCGGGCCCGCAATTGGCGAAGCCGTGCGCGGGACGGCTGCGCCGTCAACGTGACGCCGAGGAGGGAGTCGGCGAGCGCCGTCTGTCCAAAGTCGTACATCCAGTACCCGCGCACCGCCGGGTCGCGTACGTGCGCCAGCGCGAAGAACGGGGGTCGGCCAGTGAGCAGGTGGTCGTACTGGGCGGAGAGGAACGGATCGCGAGCCAGGGCTTCGAGCCGGAGCGAGTCGACCACCGCCATGCGCCACCGCGGGATCCTGGCCACCGGTACCCAGACGTCATCCCCGAAATCTTGCCTGACTTGCTGCCCGTAGGTGAGGAGGAGGGCAACGCTTCGCCCGTAATACGGTTGCGCGAGCGTTGGATCGAAGCGTGACGCCCAGTAGAACGCCGCCGCCGCGCTATCAGCGCGTCCGCGCACGAGCATCCCGTTGCCGAGGATAATGAAGGTGTACGGATCCTGGGGGTCGCTGCAGCAGCGGACCGCCGGCAACTCGGGATGCGGCAGCGTCGTTCCCGTCCCCCATGCCGACGCGACCGTCGCCGGCGGCTTGGCGCAGCTGGCCAGGGCAAGCACCGAGGCAGCCACGCGCATCGCGCGCGAACGCTGCGGCGAGCGATCAGTCACGACCGGGGTGCGGCTTGGCCACCCGGATCTGCCAGGCGAGGAATGCGACGACCATGACGTTCAGCACGAACGTCACGAGCAGCGGCATCGTCGGACGGCGGAAGATCGCGAGCAGTTCGAAGGGGAGGAACGACGCACTGACACCAATGGTCAGGTATTCCGCCCAGCGGCGACAGCGCCAGAGCCCGACCCCTTCGACCACGTAGACAGCGGCGAAGATGAAGGCGCCGATCGCGATCTCGATCAGGTGCCGCCCCGTCGCGCGTTCGAGGTACGGCAGGGCATGTTCGGCCATGCGACCGGCGAGCCGAGACTCGTAACGGAGCGCCAGTCCCTCGAGCCAGCTGTTCGCCGCGACCGAGACGTGCCCGTTGAGCATGCCTAACGCGGCGAGTCCGGCGGCCACAAGCGCCGCCGCTTTGACGAACGAGTACGCCGCCACCAGCTCGAGCCCGACACGCTCCCGCTTCGTCGGGTGTGAGGGCGCGGGATGCGGCGATGCGGACGATGACGCCGCGCTGGCCGTGCCGGGCAGATCCGACTCGACGGTCACGCCTGCTATCGCTCGGACTTCGCCGCCGCTTGCGGCTGCCGTGCGCTCCCCACGTTCTCGACGCTGACGTAGAAATTGTCGTCGATCCGGAAGCCGCTGGTCGCGGTGTAGGAAACGTGCATCGTCTGCCACTGTTCGCGCGGGAATACGGTTTTCCATTGCGTGGACGTCGCCGCGATGCGCACCGGCATGTCGAAGCCCGGGACCACATTGGACCACCGGTAGCTCAGCGTCGATCCGGCAAGCTTGTACTGCAGCACCGGGATTCGTGGCGTCGTCAGGTATTGCTCGAACACCTTGCTGAGGTCAACGCCTGACTGCGCGCTGATGTAATCGCGCACCTGCATCCCGCTGACGGTCTGGTGCCAGAACGTCTTGTTCAGCCCGCGCAGGATGTTGCGCCATCTCTCATCGTCGCCGACGATCTGCCGAATCGTGTGCAGCATGTTCGCGCCCTTGGAATACATGTCGCCGGAGCCTTCGTTGTTCACGCCGAAGTGCCCGACCACCGGTCTGTCGTTGGCGATGTTCTGCCGCAACCCGCGCAAGTATGCAGCGCCTGCGTCCTTCCCCTGCTGGCATTCGGTGTAGATCCCTTCGGCGTAGCTCGCAAAGCTCTCGTGCACCCAAATGTCGGCGGGGTCCTTCGCCGTGATATTGTTCCCCCACCACTCGTGCGCGCTCTCGTGGACGATGATGTAGTCCCACTGCAGCCCGAACCCCGTGTGCGACAGATCACGGCCCAGGTAGCCGTTCTTGAAATGATTGCCGTAGGCGACGGCACTCTGGTGTTCCATGCCGAGGTACGGTGTCTCGACGAGTTTGTAGCCGTCGGCGTACCACGGGTAGGGACCGAACCAGTGCTCGAAGCAGCGCAGCATCGGTCGCGCCTGCTGGAACTGCACGCGCGCCGTATCGGCGTGGATCGCCAGCGGATAGAAGTCGAGCGAGAGCGTCCCCGCCTCACCGGCGTAGGTCTCGCTGGTATGCGCGTAGCTCCCGGCGTTGACGGCGATGTCGTAGCCGTTGATCGGGCTCGCTACGAACCATTCGTATGTCGTCGTCCCGTCGCCGTTAGGCACGGTGCGCCGGAGCCGACCGTTCGATACGTCGATCATCGGGTTCGGAACCGTGATCGCCACGCGCTGGCTGTCCGGCTCGTCTGCCCAGCTGTCCTTCATTGGCCAATAGACGCTGGCGCCGATCCCCTCGGCCGCGGTCACGAACCATGGGTTGCCGATGCTGTCAGCCGTCCAGACGAACCCCCCGTCCCACGGGGCGTGCTTCGCTGCCGGCGGCTTCCCATGGTAGTACACGGTCACTGTCTTCTCGTCGCCGACCGCTTGCGGCGCGACGAGCGTTATGAGGAGTGCATCTCCATCGCGGTGAAAGGCGAGGCGCTTCGCGTCCTGAAGCACGCTGTCGGCGACGAGCGGCAGCCGGAGGTCGACCTGCATTGCGCGCGGTGCGCCAACCACCCGGTAGCCGATGCCATTCCACCCGCTGATGCTGCTGTCGCGCGGTGACACGCGGATGTGCAGGTCATAGAAGCCGGCGTCCCACCAGGCGCGTTCCGGCGTCACTGAACCGCGAACTGTGTCCGCGTGAGTGAACGTCGTCGTGTCCTGTGCCCTCGTGAACGTGGGGGCAACGAGCAGCGCCGCAACAAGAAACACTCGCATCGTCGAGGGGAGTACGAAGGGTGGGTCCGCGCCGACGTCCGGGCGGGAACGGTCGGCCGCGGCATGCGCTCCGCAGTTCGTGAAATCATGCGGTGCGCACCGTTTTGTGCCAGTGCCCGTCCCGTTCATTACACCGCCGGCCGATCCGCTGTTCAGCGCCCCGCTTCCGGATCGGCTTTGCATTGGCGAAGCTCGTGGGCCAACGCGTCGTTCATCTTTCCAATTACGCGGCCGCGGATGTTGAGGAACCCACCGCTGGGCAGGTGGTCGAACCGCATTCGCTGCACGAACATGTAATACGTCCCGCGTCCCTGCGGCGCATCGGGCCGATCGAGCAGCGTCGTCAACGTGAAGGCGCCGATGAAGTAGTGACTCGCGTACAACTGCTTCGCGCTGATCAGCGTAACGTCGGCATCCGCTGGATCGTAGATCGACAGGTGCGTGATGCTGAGGGACGGACGCAACGATGACATCCGGTCGGTGGCCCAGTAGATAGCCGCTGGCGAAAGCGCCCGGGCTCTCCCTCGCGGAGCTGCGCGCCCGCCGGCATCGCCGCGAGCGCCCAGACCGCCAACGCGGCGAACGTCGCCCGCGTCAGGCGGCGCGCGAATGCCCGAAGATTCGACGGAACAGCCAGACGACCAGCGCGATCGGCAGCACCACGAACGCGAAGAATTTCACCGCGACGACGGTGAACACCCCGATCGCGATCAGCAGGATGACCGGAATTCCGATGATCGCCGTGGTGTAGAACGGGCGAAGCTCGAACAGCCGTCGCAGGGACGTAAGCATTGTCGGTCCTTGTTGAAGGTGAGGACCGCTCTACGTCCGAGTGCTGTATCGGGTTTCTCCAGATTCGAATCGTCCCACCCCTCGGCAGCGCCGCGGCGCACCGCCGATGCCAGGCGACTCAGGCCCCGGCTCGCTCTGAAGACGCCGCCCGAAGTCCGCCATTCACGACGCCGCGAGAATAAACCGAGCCTCGCGCAACGAAAAAAAGGCACCAGGGGAAGTGCTCCCCTGGTGCCCGGCGGGCGTCGCTGCCGTTAGGCATCGACCCGCAGCCTCGAATCCTACTGATACAGCGCTGGGAACTGCTGCTTGAGGTGCTCGACCTTGGGCGCATCATTGTAGACGATGTACGCCTGGTCGGGGTGGTGCACCATGTAATCCTGATGGTAGTTCTCCGCCACGTAGAAGGTGGCCATCGGCACGATTTGCGTCACAATCGGCGCCCGGTACACCTTGGCGTCGGTCAGCTGCTTCACGTAGCTCTCGGCGACGCGCTGCTGATCCTTGCTCCGGTAGAAGATCGCCGAGCGGTACTGCGTGCCGTGGTCCGGCCCCTGCCGATTCAATTCGGTCGGATCGTGCGCCACGGAAAAGAAGACCTGCAGCAGCTGGCCGTACGTGACGACGGACGGGTCGTAGACGACGCGTACCGATTCCGCGTGGCCGGTGGTCCCGGTGCTCACGTCCTCGTAGGAAGGCGACATCGTCGCCCCGCCCGTGTAACCGGAGACGGCCGATCGGACGCCCTTGGTGTGTTCGAAAACCGCTTCGACCCCCCAGAAACAGCCGCCGGCGAACACCGCGGTGTCGAGCGAGGCCGGGCGCTGCGCGCGAACGTCGGTCGCCGGCGCGGGAAGGGTCACCGCTGCCGGGGCGCCAGCGCGCGCTGTCAGGCTGACAGCGCCAACGGCGAGAACGAGAGCAGCAGAAACAGGTGCAAGCGAGCGGAACATGCGAGTCCTCTGGGTGAGTGGGTTGCTGCGAGATGAACACCCGGGAGAATGCTTAAGTTCCGCGCTTTCCACCTTGTGAACCGTGCGCGCGCGGCATTCCGCCAGCCGCAGCCAGACGCATTCTCAGGTCGTCCAGCGACGCGCGCCAGCTCGCGTCTGCGGCGGCTTCGTCGCGTGAGTCGGATAGCTGGGAACTCGTCCCGATGAGGTCCAGTGCGCGTGTGGCGAGGACCAGACCGTCGAAGTCGGCATCGACAGCGACTTCTCGTGCGCCGCCCTGTGCATCGACCCAGCGACGCCCCGGTTCCGGCAGCGCGGGATGAGGATGGCCATGCAATGCAGCGACCAGTTCTGCAGCGACGAGCGCGATCTCGGCGCGGCCCGCCGCGGCCCGCGGGTCGGCAGCGTCGGCGACGCTGCGCAGCGCCCGGTCGAGCGCCGCCACCCCGTCCGCCGCGTGGAGCCGCTGCAGCCAGTCCGCCGCGTCGTCGGTGCAGAAGGCCGGAAAGACGCTGCGCACCGCCGCCTAACGGCGACCGTCAGGCGACCGGCGCCGCGGTGCCGGGGACCGCTGCATCGCGGTAACGCGTCAGCGCCCAGATGACGACGATCACGATGCCGATCGCCGGGTAGAACTGCAGCGCACCGGCGGTCCAGTGGCGGACGAACGGGATCGCGATCAGCAGCACGCCGACGACGAGCTCGATCATCCCGTGTACGTGGTAGGGAATCGGCCGCGGCGCCGACCCGGGAAAGTGCGTCGCCAGCGTCATCGCCAGATGGATGACGGCGAGTGCGTAGGCGAGGATGACGGTGTTGCCATGGAGGTGGAACAGCGTCGGTGCCAGCGCAAAGCCGATCACGGCGACGAAATCGAGCATGCGATGCACATTCGGCGGGATGATTCCCATGCGATGGCTCCGTTCGGGTTCTGGCGACGGCACGGCTCGTCACCAACGTTAGGCCTGACGAACAAGCTGGGGCGGCAGGACTCGAACCTGCAACTTCCTGGTTAACAGCCAGGCGGTCTGCCAGTTGACCTACACCCCATCACGAAAAACAAGACCCGCCGGACCATCCCGGCGGGCAGACAGCGCAGCATCGATCCGCGTGCTCGCCAGGTAACCCGCCGCGCAGCGCGCAGTTCGATGTTCACCGCCGCGCAGCCGCACCTCGGCTCCATGCGCCCAACGCTAGGAGCGTCGGAGCGGGATGTCAAGACGCGCGACCGGCCGCGCCGATCCCTGCGGCGCGGCCGCTCGCCCATGCCCAGAGAAAATTGTAACCGCCGATCGGGCCGAAGGCGTCGAGGACCTCGCCGCAGATGTAGAGACCGGGGTGCCGCTTGCTCTCCATCGTTCGCGGATCGACTTCGCCGAGCGCGACACCACCCCCAGTGACCTCGGCCTTCTTGTAGCCTTCGTCGCCTGACCAGGGCAGTTCCCCGCGCGTTAGGGTCTCGACCAGACGTTGCCGCTCCTCGCGCCGCAGATCGGAGAGCGAACGCGCCGCGTCCACCCCGGCCCGGGCGAGCAGCGCCGCCGCGAGCCGGTCCGGGAGTTCGCCGCGAAGTGCACCCGTTACCGTCCGTCCACCCTGCGGCAGCAGCCGCTGCTCCCACTCCGCATCGCCCAACGGCGTCCAGCGCACGACGATGCGCGCGTCGCGCTGCGACTGGACGCGCGAGCGAACGAGGACGTGCGACACGTCGAGCACGGACGGACCGCTGTACCCACGGTGGGTGAAGAGGAAGCCTCCCGTGGCGCTGGCACTCCGCGCGCCATCGCGCGCCGTTAGGGAGACGGTCAGCGATACCCCGCTCAATTCGGTCAGCGGGGAGGCATCCGCGGTGACGGGCGTCAACGCGGCGTAGGTCGGATGCATCACGTGACCGAGCCGGGCCAGTTCGCGCAAGCCGAGGCCGTCGCTCCCGGTGGCCGGCACTGAAAGCCCGCCCGTGGCGACGATCACCGCGTCTGCGTCGAGCGGCGCGGCGTCTTCCCGCTCGACCCGCCACCCGTCCGCGTGCGGGGCAAACGAGCTCACCGTCGTCCCGGCAATCAGCGTCACGCCGAGTGCGGCGGCGCGTGCGAGCAATCCGTCGCGGACGTCGCGTGCGCGGTGCGAGGCGGGGAATCGCTTCGCCGATTCCGGTTCGTCGACGAGAGGAATGCCCAGGTCGTGCTCGAAGAACGCGACCTGCTCGGCGAGGGGCCACGAGCGGACCATCTTCCGCAGAACGTTAGGCGAGGAGTCGGTGACGAAACGAGATTCGTCGAGGCGCATCGGCAGCACGTTGCAGCGGCCGCCACCGCTGATCAGGATCTTGCGCCCGCCATCGCGCGTCCGCTCGAGCAGCAGCGTGTCCGCGCCACCGGCCGCGGCAAAAATTGCGGCCATCGTGCCGGCCGCACCAGCGCCGATCACGATCACCCTTCGGCGGCCCATCGGCGCGGAATTCACGGGCAGAAAGCTAGCGCAGCGTTCCCGCGCAAGCGTCGCCGTGGGCGGCGACTCGTTTCAACGCCGCGCCGTTGTTTGCGATCGGCGCGCCCGATACCTTTCGCGGATTCAACCGCGCCGACCCTTCGCGCCGGTGCGCTCAATGACGAGACTTCGCGCGCAAGCGCATTTTCCTGGTGGACCATGCCGGACCTGTCCCGAACGCCGGTCATCGTTGCGGCCGCGCGCACGCCCGTCGGCAAATTCCTCGGCGGACTCTCCACTCTGCGCGCGCCGGAGCTCGGCGCGATCGCGATCAGGGCTGCACTGGAGCGCTCGGGGGTCAGCGGGACCGAGATCGACGAGGTCATCATGGGCAACGTCGTGCAGGGTGGGGTCGGGCAGGCGCCGGCCCGCCAGGCCGCACTGCTCGGCGGGATCCCGGCGACTGTGTCGGCGGTGACGATCAACAAGGTGTGCGGCTCCGGGCTCAAGGCGGTGATGCTCGCTGCTCAGGCGATCAAGGCGGGCGACGCACGCGCGATCGTGGCCGGTGGGCAGGAGTCGATGTCCAACGCGCCGTACTATGTCTACGGCATGCGCACTGGCGTCAAGCTCGGCGACCAGGGAATGGTCGACGGCGTGATCAAGGACGGTCTCTGGTGCGCGACCTGTGACGTGCACATGGGCGGGCATGCCGAATACACCGCCCGCAAGGCGAATGTCACCCGTCAAGAGCAGGATGAATTCGCCGCGCAGTCACACCAGCGGGCAATCGCCGCGCAGAAAGCGGGGAAGTTCACCGCCGAAATCATTCCGGTCACGATCCCCGGCAAGAAGGGACCGACGGTGGTCGCTACCGATGAAGGACCACGCGCTGACACGAGCGCCGAATCACTCGCCAAGTTGCGGCCCGCATTTCCGGGGAAGGAAAAGAGCGACGACCTCAGCGTCACCGCCGGCAATGCGTCGAGCCTCAATGACGGTGGCGCGGCGACGGTGGTGACGAGCGAGGAGTTTGCGCGCGCGCATGGACTGACGATTCTCGCACGGATCACGGGATATGCGACTGGCGCAGGAAATCCGCAGGACCTGTTCTTCGCGCCGGTCACTGCGGTGCGGAACCTGATGCGCAGGAACGGCACGCAGATCGGCGATTACGGGCTGATCGAGGCGAACGAAGCGTTTGCTTCGCAGGCACTCGCCGATGGCAATGAGCTCGGCTGGGACTGGGATCGCGTGAACGTGAATGGCGGCGCGATCGCCCTCGGTCATCCGATCGGCGCGAGTGGCGCCCGGGTGCTGACCACGCTTCTCTACGCGATGCTGGACCGCAACGTCGGCACTGGGATCGCCACCCTCTGTCTCGGCGGCGGCGATGCCGTCGCGCTCAGCGTCGAGCGAGTTTGAGCATTCCGCACAGGTCTGGCCATGACAATTCGATGAGAGGGGAGAGACGCACGATGATCGAGCTGGCGATGGACCGCGGCGACCGCCTAACGGTGGTGAAGACGATCGGTTTCGCGATCGCGCTCGCCGCTGCGGCGCAGGTGGCGATTCCGCTCCCCGGCACCCCGGTGCCGATCACGCTGCAGCCGATGCTCGTGCTGCTCGCCGGATTCTGGCTCCCGCCCACTGCGGCCGTGACGAGCATGGTGCTCTACCTCGCGGCCGGCGCGATCGGGCTCCCGGTGTGGGCGCCGATCGGATTGCCCGGTCTGGCGCGGTTGCTCGGGCCGACGGGCGGCTACCTGCTGAGCTATCCGGTCGCGGCGTGGGTCGCATCGATGCTGTCACGACGGGCCTCGTCCTCCCCGCAGCGAATCGCTGCGGCGATCGCGGCGATGGCCGTCATTTACGCTGGTGGGCTCGCACAGCTCGCGATGATTACCGGGAGCTTCGCCACGGTCGCGATGCTCGGCGCGGCGCCGTTTGCCGCGCTCGACCTCGCCAAGTGCCTGGTGGCGGCTGCGCTCGGGCCGCGGGGACCGGGCGGCACGTTGTGACAGCGGCGGCCCTGTTCGTCTCGGCGCAGGGCCGCCTTCGCTCCGGCTGGCGCGTTGCGCTGTTCATTGTGCTCCTCGGCGTATTCGCGCCCGTTGCCCAGATCATAACAGCGATCCCCGGTTGGGTTCTTCCGGCGCGCGACGCCGGCGTCATCGTCGCCAGCGAAGTTCCGCTCACCTGGGTGTCGCTGATCGTCGCCGCGCTCGCCGCGCACCTGGTGATGCTGGCGTTCGTCGACCGAACGGGGTGGGGGTACGTCGGGCTCGCGCGGCGTGCCGCGTCCCCCCGCCCGGTCGCCGCCGGATTCGCGTTAGGCGGGCTGGCGATCGGACTTCCCTGCGTCCTCCTGCTCGCGATCGGCTGGCTGGCGCTGGTCCGCGCGCCGAACACGGCGCCACAGATCGGGAGCGAGCTGGCGACGGTGCTCGCGGTGCTCATTCCGGCGGCCCTCGCCGAAGAGCTGCTCGTCCGCGGCTACCTGCTCAGCGCGCTGGCCGACGGAGTGGGACGGAGGTGGAGCGTCGTCGCGACCAGCGTCGCGTTCGCGTTGATGCACGCGCGGAATCCGGGAATGGCGCCCGGTGCGCTGGTCGTCGTCGCCCTCGCGGGAGTGTTTCTCGGCGCGCTCCGCTTCGCCACGGCGAGTCTCTATGCGGCGTGGGCGGCACACCTCGCGTGGAACCTCGTGCTCGGCGTTCTGCTCCACGCATTGGTGAGCGGGACGACGATCGCGCTCGCCGGCTGGCGAACGATCGACAGCGGCCCCGATTGGGCGACCGGAGGAAGCTGGGGACCGGAAGGCGGTGTCCCGGCGGCGGCCGGGCTATTAGTCGCAACATGGTACTTAATCGCGCGGCGCCAGTCGGCGCCACTCATGACACCAGTCGACGCACGGGGAACGGCGGCCGCTGCGCGGCACGACGGAGTTCACGCATGAACGAGAGCAATCGGACCGCGAAGATCGCGGTGATCGGCGCTGGCCAGATGGGCAATGGCATCGCGCATGTCTTCGCGCAGGCTGGCTACTCGGTGACGATGATCGACGTTGCGCAGCCGGCGCTCGATCATGGGCGGAGCACGATCGAGAAGAATCTCGAGCGCCAGCTGAAGAAGGGGAGCATCGATGCCGCGGCGCGCGACGCGACCCTCGGCCGCGTCGCCACCAGTACGGCGCTCGCTGCTGCCGCCGATGCCGCACTCGTCGTCGAGGCGGCCACCGAGAACCGCGACCTCAAGTTTCGGATCTTTGCCGATCTCGATCGGGCCGCCCCTGACGCGATCCTCGCCAGCAACACCAGCTCGATCTCGATCACCGAAATCGCCGCCCGCACGACGCGGCCGGAGAAGGTCATCGGCATGCACTTCATGAATCCGGTGCCGGTGATGCAGCTCGTCGAGGTGATCCGCGGGCTGGCGACGTCCGACGAAACGACTCGGACCACCGTCGCGCTGGCCACGACCGTCGGGAAGACGCCGGTAGAAGTCGCCGACTATCCGGGGTTCGTCGCGAACCGGATCCTGATGCCGATGATCAACGAGGCGGTTTACTGCCTGATGGAGGGGGTCGGCACGCCCGAAGCGATCGATACCGTAATGAAGCTCGGCATGAATCACCCGATGGGCCCACTCGCTCTCGCCGACCTGATCGGACTCGATACCTGCGTCGCGATTCTCGAGGTGCTGCAGGGTGGACTCGGTGATCCGAAGTATCGGCCATGTCCCCTGCTCCGGAAGTACGTGGCCGCGGGGTGGCTCGGCCGGAAGTCGGGGCGCGGATTCTTCACCTACGCCTGACGGCGCGCTCGATCACTGCCGATGCTGCCGCCGCGCCTTCTCCTTCACCTCGACGAACAGCAGCACGAGATCCAGCGCGTCGCGCGCGATTTCGCGCACCGCGAGATCGCGCCGCACGCCGCGCAGTGGGATCGCGATCGCCACTTCGAACGCTCCATCGTCGACAAGATGGGCGCCTTGGGCTTCCTCGGCATGATGATTCCCACCGAGTACGACGGGCTGGGCCTCGACACCGCGACATATCTCGTCGCGCTCGAGGAGATCGCGACAGTGGACGCCGCGTCATCGATCGCGATGGGGGTGCACAACTCCCTGCCCACACAGATGATCCTCAAGTGGGGCACGCCGGCACAGAAGCAGCGATTTCTCGCACCGATGGCCCGCGGCGAATTGCTCGGCGCGTTCGCGCTCAGCGAACCCGAGTCCGGATCGGATGCAGCCTCACTGCGAACGCAGGCCGTGAAGGATGGCGACTGCTGGGTGATCAACGGATCGAAAGCGTGGGTTTCGCATGGCAACGAAGCCGACGTCATCATCGTCATGGCACGCACCGACACACCCGACCATCGCATGGGCGCGAAGGGGATCGGTGCGTTCATCGTCACTCCCGACCTGCCCGGCTTCACCGTCGGCAAAAAGGAGGACAAGATGGGGATGCGCGCGTCGCCGACCGTCGGCCTCTCGTTCGACAACATGCGCGTCCCCGCCGACCGCGCGTTAGGCGACGTCCACCGCGGCTTCATCTACGCCCTGCATTCGCTCGATAACGGCCGCCTCGGGATCGCGGCTCAGTCGATCGGCATCGCCCGCGCCGCGTTCGAGCACGCCGTCAAGTATGCCGGTGAGCGCAAGCAGTTCGGCATCGCAATCCGCCAGCACGAGGCGATCCAGTTCAAGCTCGCCGACATGTCGACCAAGGTCACCGCGGCTCGCGCACTCCTTCACGCCACCGCGGCCGCCAAGGATCGCGGCGAGAGCATCACGCAATTCAGCAGCATGAGCAAGCTGCTCGCAAGCGAAACCGCGATGTGGGTGACCACCGAAGCCGTCCAGATCTTCGGCGGCTACGGGTACATGAAGGATTTCCCCGTCGAACGGCTGTTCCGCGACGCAAAGGTCACCGAGATTTACGAAGGCACATCAGAAATTCAGCGACTCGTGATCGCGCGGGAGTTGTACGACACCACGTAACAGTGGGGAGGATGCACGACGCACTGGAAACAGCGATGAACGGGTACGAGGCGGCGGTGCACGATGCTCGATGAACGGCACAATGCTCGATGCATGACATAGCCCATCGCCCCGTGCATCGCCCGGCAGTTTCGCTCATCGTGCATTCGGGATCTCGTCCTCGTGCCCGTTCATCGCTGTTTCGACTATATCGTTCATCCCCCCCCAATCACACCGATCTGTCCAATGTTCTCCCTCACCTTCCAAGACTCGCCACAATGAAGCTCTTCGACCGGATCGCCGAGATGGGGCACGAGCAGCTCGTGCTCTGCAGCGATCCCTCTGCTGGTTATCGCGGCATCATTGCCATCCACAGTACGACCCTCGGACCAGCGCTCGGCGGCACCCGCTTCTGGAGTTACGCAAGCGACGAGGATGCCATCGTCGACGCGCTGCGGCTGGCACGCGGCATGACGTACAAGAATGCCGTCGCCGGCCTCAATCTCGGCGGTGGCAAGTCGGTCATCATCGGCGACAACAAGATGCGCAGCCGCGAGATGATCTTCCGCGCGCACGGGCGCTTCGTCGAGAGCCTTGGCGGACGGTACGTGACCGCCGAGGATGTCGGTACGAGCCCGAGCGACATGGACTACGTCTTCAACGAGACGAAGTACGTGGCCGGGCTCGCCGGCCGGTCGGGCGACCCATCGCCTGTCACCGCCCACGGCGTGTTCCGCTCGATCCAGGCCTCGGCCCAGCACAAGTACGGGTCGGATGATCTCGAAGGGAAGGTCGTCACGATCCAGGGCTGTGGCCACGTCGGCTATTACCTCGCGAAGGAACTTCACGCGGCCGGTGCGCGGTTGATCGTCAGCGATATCGATCCCGACAAGGTGAAGATGGTCGTCGCCGACACGAAGGCGACTGCCGTGGCGCCTGACGCGATTTATGCGCAGAAGGCCGACATCTTCGCGCCGTGTGCACTCGGCGGCATCATCAACGATACGACGATCCCGCAGCTCAAGGTGGCAATCATTTCCGGCGGTGCGAACAACGTCCTCCTCGAGGAGCGGCACGGCGACGTGTTGGAAGCGAAGGGAATTCTCTACGCTCCCGACTACGTTGCGAATGCTGGCGGCGTGATCAACGTTTACAGCGAGCTCGCTGGCTGGGATTCGGTGCGCTCGCTGCGCAAGGCGGACGAGATCTACGACACGGTGCTTGGCGTCTTCGAAATCGCCCGGCAGGAAGGCATTCCGACGTACCGCGCCGCCGACCGGCTGGCCGAGCGACGCCTCCGTTCCGTTGGCACGATGGTGAGGACATGGCCACAGTGGCCTAATAAGTAACGAGGGGTACTATTTCAATGACCACTCCTGCAGCACGCGAACGGATCCCGATTGCGGCCGATCATGCCGGCTTCGAGATGAAGCAGAAGCTCGAGAAAGTGCTCGAGAAGATGGGTTACGATGTGCAGGACCTTGGCACCAACTCCGAGGCGAGCACCGACTATCCCGACTTCGCGCATCCCCTCGCGCACGAAGTCTCCGCGGGCGAGGCGAAGCGCGGCATTCTCCTCTGCGGCACCGGACTGGGGATGTCGTACGTTGCCAACCGCTATCCGCACGTGCGGGCGGCAGTCGTCTGGGCGCCAGAAATTGCGCGCCTGGCCCGGCAGCACAACGATGCCAACATCCTCGTGCTCCCATCGCGCTTCCTCACCGAGCCCGAAGCCGAGGAGATCCTCAAGGCCTTTCTCGAAACGCCGTTCGATGGCGGACGGCACGAACGCCGCGTCGAGAAAATCGAGCGCAAGGGCGACACGCCCGATCACACCGACGGAGAGATCGAATGAAGTGGTCTGACTGGGATCGGACACCGCCCGGCCGTGCACTCACCGAAACGGATCCCGAGATTGCGGCGCTGATGCGCAAGGAAATCGGCCGTCAGAACGAAGGTCTCGAGTTGATCGCGAGCGAGAACTTTGTCTCGCCTGCCGTCATGGAAGCGATGGGATCTCCGCTCACCAACAAGTACGCCGAGGGATATCCGGGCAAGCGGTACTACGGCGGTTGCGAGTTCGTCGACGGTGTCGAGCAGCTCGCGATCGATCGCGCAAAGCAGCTGTTCGGTGCTGAACACGCGAACGTGCAGCCGCACTCCGGTGCGCAGGCAAACGGTGCGGTGTTCTTCGCCTTCCTCGAGCCGGGCGATGTTTTCCTCGGGATGGACCTCTCGAATGGCGGCCATCTCACGCACGGCTCGCCGGTCAATTTCTCCGGCAAGACGTACAAGGCCATTTCGTACGGCGTGAAGGACGACGGGCTGCTCGATTACGAGCAGATGGAACAGCTCGCGCGGCAGCATCGCCCGAAGATGATCATCGCCGGCTACAGTGCATACTCGCGGACGATCGACTTCGCACGGTTCGCCGCGGTGGCGAAGGAAGTGGACGCGCTGTTCATGGTCGACATGGCGCACTTCGCCGGGCTGGTCGCAACGGGGACGTATCCCTCGCCATTTCCACACGCCGACATCGTCACGACGACGACGCACAAGACTCTTCGCGGACCCCGCGGTGGGTTGATTCTCTGCCGCGCCGCGCACGCAAAGGCGGTCGACAAGGCAATCTTTCCTGGCACGCAGGGTGGGCCGCTCGAGCATGTCATCGCCGCGAAGGCGGTGGCATTTCTCGAGGCGCTGCAGCCTGATTTCACGCAGTATTGCCGCGCTGTCGTCGAGAACGCGAAGGCGTTGTCCGCGGCACTGACCGCAACGAATTTTCAGGTTGTGTCGGGCGGCACGGACAACCACCTGATGCTCGTTGACCTGCGCAATCGGAATCTCACGGGCAAGGTCGCCGAGAAGGCGCTCGACAAGGCTGGGATCACGGTCAACAAGAACACGGTGCCGAAGGAGACGCAGTCGCCCTTCGTGACGAGCGGCATTCGCATCGGAACTCCGGCCGTAACGACGCGCGGAATGCGCGTCGCCGAGATGCAGCAGATTGCGCTGCTGATCCATCGCGCCCTCGTTGCGCCTGACGACGACAGCGCACTCGCCGCCGTCCACGCCGACGTCAAGACGCTCGCGAAAAAATTTCCGCTCTACGCCGGAGGCTGACGCCGCCGTTTTCGGACAGTGGATCGCCAAACCCGCCGGAGCCGGCAGCCGCCGGATCTTCCCCCTAGCACGCGTGCGCGACGTCTCCGATATTATTCGCGTCGCATGTCGCACGGTCACCCGTTACGAGAGCAGGGCAGTGTCAGAGCTGGCGTTCCGCGATGGAATCATGGATCGCATCCGCCTTCGTGAGCCGAGATTTCACGAGCACGCATACCTCTTCGTGCTCGGCGCGCTGGAATTCTGCCAGGCGCGGCTCGAAGAGCGACGGCACATCACCGGACGCGAACTGTCGGAGGGGTGCCGCGCGCTTGCGCTCGACCGTTATGGCGTCATGGCCCGTCTCGTCCTCGCGCACTGGGGAGTCACTCGCACGTCGGACATCGGTGATATCGTCTTCACGCTCGTCGACACCGGCTTGCTGCTCAGCCAGCCGCATGACACGAAGGATGACTTCGCCGACGTTTTCGACTTCGAGGACGCCTTCGAGCGCGAGTATCCCTGGTCGAACGTTCAGCGCGCCTGACGTTCCACCGCTAGGCGCCTTCGGCGCGCCAATCAGTACGCGAGCCCGCCCCACACCGGCGAACCGATGACCGAGCGAGCACTGGTCCCGACGCGTCACCCGGCCGTCGGCGGTACATTCTATCCGTCGCTGCCTGGACGCCTGCGCGCCGACCTCCGGACGTACATGAGCCGCGCGCAGCCGGCGCGATCAGCGTACGCCGTCCTCGCTCCGCACCCCGCGCTCCTCTACGGTGGTCATGTCGGCGGCGCGGCGTTCGGCGCACTGCTCGTTCCCGACACGGTCATCGTCCTCTCGCCGAACCACACCGGGCGTGGCACCGCACTGCAGGGTGGCAGCATCCTCCTCGGGCGGGCGTATCGCACGCCGCTCGGTGACGTGCAGCCCGATCTTGCGCTCGGCGAAGCGCTCATCGCGCGCGCCGCGCCCCTGCTCGTCGAGGATCTCGTCGCGCATTCAGAGGAGCATGGCATCGAGGTGCTCCTCCCCTTTCTCCAGATGCGGAACAGCAAGGTGTCGATCATCCCGATCATCGTCGGCTGGAACGACTGGGGACGCAGCCGTACGCTCGCCGCGGCGATCGCCGAGACCGTCGGCGATCGCGATGTGCTCGTCGTCGCAAGCAGCGACCTGACGCACTACGAGACAGCGGCTGAGGCCGAGGCGAAGGATTCACTGGCGCTCGATCAGATCGTCGCGCTCGACGGCGAAGGCCTGTTCCGCGAGGTCGCGCTCAATCGGATCTCGATGTGTGGCGTGGCGGCGACAGCGACCGCGTGCGAGTATGCGCGCCTGCGCGGCGGCGTGTCGGGCGAGCTGGTGTCGTACAGTCATTCCGGAGTGGTCAACGGCGACAACCACCGCGTCGTCGCCTACGCCGGGGCCCTCCTTGGCCTGAGATGACGGCGGCGCGGGACTCTCTAGTCCGGGTGACCAGCGCGGCGGAGAGTGCCACGCTCGACGCCGCGGCGATTGCGGCCGGAACACCATCACGGGAACTGATGCGGCGGGCCGGCGTCGCGGCGGCGAAGCGGATTGCCCATCACCTCGGAACGTTAGGGAGGGCCGGTGTCGCGATCTATGCCGGCAGCGGCAACAATGGCGGTGATGCCTGGGTCGTCGCCCGCGAACTGGCGAAGCGCGGGTTCACGGTGCGCGTCTCCGCCGCCGGGATCCCGAGCGGCGCCGATGCGGTGGGCGCCCGGGACGAAGCGCGCCGCGACGTTCGCGGCGACGAACCGCGAGGCGACGAGGCGGTCATCATCGACGGACTGCTTGGCACCGGCAGTCGTGGTGCGCCGCGCGGGGATATCGCCGCCGCGATCGCCCAGATCGCAGCGGCCCGCTCGCGCGGCGCTCGCGTTGTTTCGCTCGACGTCCCGAGCGGCGTCGACGCGAATTCGGGAAATGCCGAGGGCGCGGTCCGGGCCGACCTCACACTGGCCTTCGGCAGCATGAAACGCGGTCTGCTCGTCGCGCGCCAATGGGCCGGGGCGATCGAAGTGCTCGACATTGGTGTCTACGCGCCGCGCGCGGCCTCGCTCCCGCGGTTGCTCGACGGCCGTTATGTGCAATCGCAAGTGCGTCCGCTGAGCGCCGATGCGCACAAGGGGACCCGCCGGAAGATTGCGATCGTTGGCGGTTCGCGCGGGATGGCGGGTGCAGTGATCCTCGCCGGCCGCGCCGCCTTCCGCTCGGGCGTCGGCATGGTGCGTCTCGCGGTCGCGCGCGACAGTATCGCGCCGGTGCAGGCTGCGCTCCCGGAAGCGAGTGCCCTCGATTGGCCCGCCGACGCCAGCGCCGCCGACGAATTGTGCCAGTGGGCCGACGCGCTGGTCATCGGCCCCGGGCTTGGTCCGAAGGCGCGCGACATCATGGAACTCCTCCTCGCCGGAAACAGCCTCCCGGTGGTGCTCGATGCTGACGCGATCACCGCATTTGCCGGCGATCCGCACGCGTTAGGCACGCTGCTTGCCCGCCGTCCGGCGATCCTTACGCCGCATCCGGCCGAATTGGCGCGGCTCGTCGGCGTTTCGGCGAGCGAGGTGCTCGTCCGCCGCTTCGAGGTCGGGACTGAAGTGGCGCGGGTGACCGGCGCTGTCGTGCTCTCGAAGGGCACGCCGACGGTCTGCACCGCCCCCGACGGGTCGCGCCTCGTCAGCGCCGCGGGCAACGCCGCACTCGCCGTCGGCGGGAGTGGAGACTTGCTGAGCGGGATCGTCGGCACCCTCCTCGCGCAGATCGGCGATCCACACGCTGCGGCCGCCTGCGGCGCGTGGGCGCACGGCCGCGCCGCCGAGCTGGCGCGCGGATCGCGACGGTCGCTGCGCGGTGTCACGCTCGACGACGTGACGCGCGCGGTCGGCGATGTCTGGGAACATTGGCCCGAGCCGCTCGATCCTGACGTTCTCGCCACTCTGCCCGCCGCCGGCGACCTCCCGTGAAGCGGCGCGGCACCGCACCGTCGCGACGCGCCGTTGCTTGTCTCGTCACTTCCTGCGGCATCGCGGCCGCGGCATGTACTCCACTCGTCGCGACGACTGGCGGCGCTGCGCCAGCGCCTAACGGCGCGACCGTCGAGCAGGCCGTCGTCCGCGTCGGCGAGTTCGCGGTCGTCCGCGCCATCGCGGTCGCGCCGGCGCGCGCATTCGTGCTGGCCGACGGTGGATTGGCAACCTACGACCGCACTCGGCGTGCCTGGGCTTCCCCGCTGCCGCTTGCCCTGGCCGGCGACCGCCGCTTCACCTCGCGCGAGCCATGCGCTGCCGCGGCGAACCTGATCGGCGACGCGGTCTGGATTGCCTGCGGGACACAGGTCACCGTCGTCCGCCCGGCGATTGGCGCGGTGTGGGTTACCGAGCTCGGCGCGCCGATCAGCGCGCTGGCCGTCAGCCGCGGCGGCGGTGACGCGTGGGTCTTCGCCGGCGGAGGCGCGGCGGTGGTCAGTGCGTCGGGTGCCGCGCGCGCACTGTCGCCCGGGGAAGCGATACCGCCCGATCGGATAGCCAGCCGCACACCGTTAGGCGGTGGGCTCGCGCTCCGGCAGGAGCTCGCCAATCCACTTCTCCTCCGTGACGACGCGCTGCGTGTCTGGCAGCCCACCGCTGCGTCGCGCGGCGACGGCGCTGGCGAGCTATGGGTCGGAACGTCAGGCGGCGGTGTCTTCCTCGCCGACATCGATTTTCATCGCTCGCGGCAGCTGCCATTCGGCTTGCGCACCGGACGGGTGAGGTTTGTCAGTCGCACCGCGACGGGTGTGATCGTCGCCGAGGATCCCATTCCCGACGGCGGCGATCGCTCCGTGATCACGACGGCGAGCGACGATCTGGCGCAATGGACCTGGCCGTCGCTCTACACCAGCCTTGGTGCGCTGAGCGCGGTCGTCGCGCGTGAGGGCACGATTTGCCTCGCTGGTGAACTCGGCGCCGGAATGGCCAGCGTGACGCCGCTGCACGGCGACCGGTCCACGCCGCTGAACAACGATCATCGGATGTTCGAGCCGGCGCGGACGGCGATCGGGTCACGCGGCGGATGCGCGATTGGCACCGACCGGAGTGTGATCGTGCTCCCCTGGCCATCCGTCGGTAACGACTCGATCACCGAGCCGACAACGTTAGGCAGCCTGCCGCCCGTGCGCGCGCTCGCGGCCTCAGGCGACACGCTCTGGATCGCCACGCGCGGTGGGCTTTATCGATTCGACGGCGTCGGTGCCGAAGCATTCCCGGTCCGGCTCCCCGCCTCGGTTTCGGCCGACGTCGTAGCCGTCGCGCTCACCGCGGAGGGCATCGCCATCGCGAGCACGAGCGACGTCTGGGTCGGCAGCGGGGCAGGGCGGACTGCAGCGCTCACCCGACCCGTCTCGTCCGTCGGTCGGGTCGGTCGCCTGACGACGCTCGCTGCCGACGCGAGCACGCTCTGGATCGGCGGAACGAATGGCGTACTGGCGATCGCGCTGCCATCGGGCGAGAGCATCGATGTCGCACTCGACGATCGTGCCGCTGTTGCGCCGCCCCCGATCGGCGGTCGCGATGTGCGTTCGATCGCGCTGGCACCGGGTGTCGCCTGGATCGGTACCGCCGCTGGGCTGGTGCGTGTCCGACGCGGCGCGAACGGGTTGCCGCGATGACGGTTCGTGAAACGCCGCTCGGCCCTGGCGCCGAGTTCGACGCCATTCGCGAAATGCTGCGTCGATGGGGACCACGCGCCGCAGGGATCGGCGACGACGCGGCATTGCTCGACGTTCCCCCGGGACAGCAGCTCGCCGTCAGCACCGATAGCTCGGTCGAGGACGTCCACTTCCGCCGCGACTGGCTGACGCCCCGCGAGATTGGTTACCGCGCGACAGTCGCCGCGCTGAGCGATCTCGCCGCGATGGCGGCGTCGCCGATCGGCTTGGTCAGTGCGATCGCCGTGCCTGACGATTGGCGGTCGTCGCTCCACGACATCAGCGACGGGATCGGTGAGGCGGCAGAAACCTTTCGCACCCTGATCGTCGGCGGAAACATCACTCGCGGCGCGCAGCTATCGCTGACCATAACGGTGCTCGGCGCCGTCGAAAGCCCTCTCCGGCGGTCCACCGTGCAGCCCGGCGATGCGCTCTACGTGACGGGCGAGCTTGGCGCCAGCGCGACTGCGCTGCGTCAGCTGCTCGCCGGCGCGCAACCGAGCGAGTCGCACCGGCGACGCTTCGCCCGGCCGGTGCCCCGCCTCGCCGAAGCGCAATGGTTGCGCGGGCACGGAGCCACGGCGGGGATCGATATCTCCGATGGTCTCGTCGCCGAGCTGCAGCATCTCGCTGCAGCCAGTGGCGTGCGAATTGTTCTCGATTCGTTGGCCGTGCCTGTCGCTCATGGTGCAGCGCGCGATGATGCGCTTGGCGGCGGCGAGGAGTATGAGCTGCTCATCGCCGGCCGCGGACTCGAGACGGACATCTTCGCACGGGAGTACAGTCTCGCCCTGACCAGTATTGCCCGGGCGCGGGCGCCGATGGCTGGTGAAGTCCCGGGCGTCGACGTCGTCGGATTGGCTGGCCGCGTTGCGCCGGGCGGGGGACACGATCACCTTTCGGGTTGATGCGCTCCCTCCTTGTCGCCCTCACCATCGTGCTCGTTACACCGCCGATTGGGCTCACCGTGATCCTCGCCGGCATCCTCGGTCTGCCCGACGGTGAGCACAGCGTCTACCAGTGGGGGATCCGCGGCTGGTCGCGAATCATCTGCCGAATGGCCGGCGTGAAGATTCATCTCCATGACGCAGAGCGCATCCGCGCCGACGGTGCCGCCGTCTATGTCGCGAACCACGTCAGCTGGTTCGACATCTTTTCGCTCGCGTCGGTGTTGCCTCGCGTCACCTTCGTTGCGAAGGCGGAACTGGAAAAGCTCTTCATCTTCGGCCGCGCCTGCCGCACCGCGGGCATCGTATTCATCGAGCGCGGCAACCGCCGTGCGGCGTTCGACACCTACAAGGCCGCCGCCGACAAGGTGCGTGAGGGCCGCAGCGTCGTCGTCTGCCCGGAGGGGACGCGCGGGCGCGACTACCACCTGCGCTCGTTCAAGAAAGGCCCGTTCGTCTTCGCGATCAGTACCGGCGCTCCAATCGTGCCGACGATCGTTTACGGTACCATCCAGGTGCAGCCGAAGGGCTCCTTCCGCGTGCAGCCTGGACGTGTCGACATTCACTTTCTCGAGCCCGTTCCGACCGAGGGCTATACGTACGAGCAGCGCACGGAACTGATGGCGATCGTCTGGCAGCGGATGGCTGACGCCCTCAAGAGCGAATACGGAATCGCGACCAGTGAATACGCCGTCGCGCGCGAGTCCGATCGACCCGAGAAGGAGACGTCTTTCCTCTAGCATGTGCTCCGCCTAACGCTTTGCCCTCTCGCTGTTTGCCAACCATCGCCGCCGATTCGTCGATGCTTCGTCTCTCATCTCTCATCGCAGTGTTGAACACCGACCAATGAGCACAATCCTCGACATCACAGCCCGCGAGATCCTCGATAGCCGCGGCAACCCGACCGTCGAAGCCGACGTCATCCTCACCACCGGCACGATGGGGCGCGCCGCCGTGCCGAGCGGCGCCAGCACCGGCGAGCACGAAGCGATGGAGCTTCGCGACAACGACAAGGCGCGGTTCGGCGGCAAGGGCGTGCGCAACGCGATCAAGAACATCGAGGAGCGCATCGCTCCCGCGCTCAATGGCTTCGACATCACCGACCAGATCGGGATCGACCAGACGATGCTCGAGCTGGATGGCACCGACAACAAGTCGGCGCTTGGTGCCAACGCGATTCTCGCCGTGTCACTCGCCGCCGCTCGCGCCGCGGCAACCGAGGTCGGACTCCCGCTCTACCGCTACCTCGGCGGTCCACTGTCCCGCGTGATGCCCGTCCCGATGATGAACATCATCAACGGCGGCGCCCATGCGGCGAACACCGTGGACTTCCAGGAATTCATGATCGTCCCCGTCGGCGCCGAGACGTTCAGCGAAGCGCTGCGCATGGGCGTCGAGGTCTTTCATTCGCTGAAGAAAGTGCTCACGAAGCGGAAGCTCGGCACGAACGTCGGCGACGAAGGTGGCTTTGCTCCCGACCTCCGCGATGATGAGGAAGCGCTCCGCGTCATCATCGAGGCGATCGAGGGTGCGGGGTTCGCCCCGGGCAAGCAGGTCGCGCTTGCGCTCGACGTTGCCGCCAGCGAGTTGTACAGCGGGGGGAGCTATACCTTCAAGAAGAGCGGCGCCGGGACGAAGGATGCGAAGGGGATGATTGACCTCTACGGCCGTTGGCTCGACGAGTATCCGATCGTCTCGATCGAAGACGGCCTCGCCGAGGACGATTGGACGGGCTGGGAGCAGCTTACCCAGGCGTTAGGCGATCGCTGCCAGCTCGTCGGCGACGACCTGTTCGTGACCAATACGCAGCGGCTCGCGCGCGGCATCGAGAGCGGCGTCGGCAACGCGATCCTGATCAAGGTCAACCAGATCGGCACGCTGACCGAGACACTCGAGGCGATCGACATGGCGCGCGCCGCGGGATATCTCAGCGTCATTTCCCACCGGTCGGGCGAGACCGAAGACACCTTCATCGCCGACCTCGCCGTCGCGACCGGCGCCGGCCAGATCAAGACCGGCAGCGCGAGCCGCACCGACCGCGTAGCGAAGTACAACCAACTGCTCCG
>JBKJQR010000263.1:0-5437 GCA_046593895.1 Gemmatimonadaceae bacterium
ATATGTGGGAGGCGATCAGATTCCCCGCCTCAACATTCTCGATGTTCAGAAACAGATTCGCTACCTGCCGAAACCGGTAATCGCAGTTGTTGCAGGCTACGCGATCGGCGGTGGTCACGTGCTGCACCTCGTCTGCGATCTCACCATCGCTGCCGACAACGCGAAGTTCGGGCAGACGGGGCCGATGGTCGGGAGCTTCGATGCCGGGTACGGCACGAGTTATCTCGCGCGAGTGGTCGGCCACAAGAAGGCGCGCGAAATCTGGTATCTCTGCCGGCAGTACGGCGCGCAGGAAGCGCTCGACATGGGGCTCGTCAACACGGTAGTCCCGCTCGCGCAGCTCGAGGCCGAGTCGGTGCAGTGGGCGCGCGAGATTCTCGAGAAGAGTCCGACGGCGCTGCGGTTCCTGAAGGCATCGTTCAACGCCGACACCGACGGACTCGCCGGGCTGCAGCAGCTCGCCGGTGATGCGACGCTGCTCTACTACCTCACCGAAGAGGCGAAGGAAGGGAAGAACGCATTCCTCGAAAAGCGGAAGCCGGACTGGTCGAAGTTTCCGCGCTTCCCGTGAGCGCGACCGCCGCGGCGCCGACACCAGCACCGTCGCCGGTGCGCGCGTGGCTGCTCGCATCGCGGCCGGCGACGCTGCCCGCGGCGGCGGTGCCGGTGATCGTTGGCGCTGCCGCGGCGGTGAGTGATGGCGCTCTGTTTCGCCCGCTGGTCTGTGCGGCGACGCTCGCATCGGCGCTGCTGATCCAGGTCGGGACGAACTTTGCCAATGATTATTCAGATTTTCATCGTGGCGCCGATCACGAGGGGCGACTCGGTCCGGTGCGCGTGACGCAAAGCGGATTGATCGCGCACGCCGCGGTCCGTCGCGGCATCGTCGTCGCGTTCGGACTTGCGGCGCTGCTCGGTGCGTACCTCGCGTGGATCGGCGGCTGGCCGATCATCGTGATTGGCATCTTGTCGATCATCTGCGGGCTCGCCTACACCGGCGGTCCGTGGCCGTTCGGCTATCACGGGCTCGGCGACCTGTTCGTGTTCGTCTTCTTCGGGCTGATCGCAGTCACCGGGACGGCGTACTTGCAGGAAGGCGCGTGGAGCCCGCTCGCGCTCGCGGTGTCGGTGCCGATCGGATTGCTGACGACGAACATCCTCGTGATCAACAACCTGCGCGACCTGCCGACCGATCGCGGCGCGGGGAAGCACACGCTCGCCGTCAGGCTCGGCGATCGGGCGACGCGATGGCAGTACGCGCTGTTCGCCGCGCTCGCCTTCCTCGCGCCGGTGATCATCACGTTAGGCGGTAGCCGGTCGCGCTGGATCCTTCTCCCCTGGCTCGCCGCGCCGTTGGCAGCGATTCTCGTTCGGCTTGTGCTCGGTGGCCTCGCCGGCCGCGAACTGAACCCGATGCTCAAGCGGAGCGGCCAGCTGTTGATCGCATTCGGTGTGCTGCTGGCCGCCGGGCTGCTACTCGCGCCCGGACGTTAGGCATGTTCCCCGACTGGCTCGCCCACCGGGCGGCCACGACGCCGGACCGGATCGCGCTGGTCGCCGGCGGGCAATCGTGGACCTTTGCGTTGCTCGACGCCGAGGCGACGCGGGCAGCACGCGGGCTCGCCGGGCACGGGGTCGGGGCGGGGGATCGGGTCGCGACACTGCTCTCGAACGGCGAGCGGGCGGTCGTCGTCGCGCACGCGGTCCTGCGACTCGGTGCGACGCTGGTTCCATTGAATACGCGACTGACGAGCGCCGAGCTGGCGATGATGCTCGGCGATGCTCGGCCGCGGCTGCTCGTCGTCGAGGCGCGCACCGCCGCGCTAGGGAAAAGTGCGCGACAGGAGTGCAGCGGCGTCGCGATGGCGAGCGTGGACGCGGCCGCGCTTGGCGGCCGGGATATGGCGACCGTTGGTCCGCTCTCCGGCGCGCACACGGCGCCCGTCGCCGTCGCCAGCGTCACGCTTCGGCTCGAGCATCAGGCCGCCGATGTCCTCGCGATCATCTACACGTCGGGCACCACCGGGCAGCCGAAGGGCGCGATGCTCACCGTCGGGAACTTCTGGTGGAGCGCGTTAGGCCCGGCGCTCAACCTCGGCACCCATGCCGACGACCGTTGGCTCGCCTGCCTGCCGCTGTTCCACGTCGGCGGACTGTCGATCGTGTTCCGGGCCGCGATCTACGGGATCACCGCGGTCGTGCACGATGGCTTTGATGCCGATGCGGTGAACCGCGCGATCGATGAGGACCACGTCACCATCGTCTCGGTGGTCGCGGTGATGCTCCAGCGCATGCTCGACGCGCGCGGCGACCGGCCGTATCCACCGACGCTCCGCTGCGTGTTGCTCGGCGGCGGTCCCGCACCGCGCGCGCTGCTCGAGCGGTGCGCATCGATGGGCATCCCGGTGGTGCAGACCTACGGGCTCACCGAGACCGCGTCCCAAGTCGCGACGCTCGCGCCCGAGGACGCGCTCAGCCGCCTCGGCTCGGCCGGCCGGCCACTCTATCCGAACGAGATCCGGATCGCGGCGGGTGAAGGCACGGCCGCCGCGGCCGCGCCGGGAGATGCAGGCGAGATTCTCGTCCGCGGACCAGTGGTGATGGCCGGCTACGCCGGCGCGCCTAACGATGCACAGCCGGACGGCTGGCTCCGCACCGGCGACATCGGCTATCTCGACGCCGAAGGGTATCTGTATGTGCTCGACCGCCGCGCGGACCTGATCATCACCGGCGGCGAGAATGTCTATCCTGCGGAGGTGGAGGCAGCGCTACTCGCGCATCCGCAGGTCGCCGAGGCGGGCGTGTTCGGCGTGGCTGACGAGACGTGGGGCCAGCGCGTCGTCGCCATCGTCAGGCCGGCGAGCGGTGTGATGAATGCCGACCCCGTTCCTGGGCTGATTGACTCCCTCGTAACGCACTGCCGAACACGACTCGCCGGCTACAAGGTGCCGAGCGAGATTCGCGTCGTCAGTGAGCCGCTACCACGGACTGCGTCCGGCAAGCTGCAGCGCGCAGCGCTGCGCGCCGCTGAGCGTGACGGCCGCAGTTTGCCGTGATATTCCTCATCCCTCGTCCCTCGTCCCACGTCGGCTCCTTCCGCGTTCCGAGTTCTTCGACGCTTCTTCCCTCGTCCCTCGTCGACGTGGGAGAACGTTAGGCCTATCTGATCTCCCAGTCCGTGGATAGCTGGTCATTCCCCCACGCCATTCGCAGCTCGCCGCGTGCCGATCCCGGCTGCAGTGACGGAATGAGCCACATCGTCAGGCTTTCGACCGGCGACGCGAGCGTCGTGTGGCGCAGGTCGATGCGGGCGACGTCGTTCGCGTCGCTGTACTGCATCGGCGTCTGGTTCGCGTCGCGCTGCACGACCAGCTTCCACATGGTGCGGCCGGGGATGGTGTAGAGGACATACTTCCCCTTGGCGAGCGTGACGCCACCGACGACGAGATCGACGTCTGTCGTGAGCGTCGTGGAGCCGTTGGCGCCGGTGCGCCAAGCCTTGTCGTACGGCACGAGGCTATCGGTGTGCAGCGTGCGTCCGCGCAGGTGCGGCTGGCCGTAATCGATCTGGATGACGAGCGGCTTCGGCTCAGCTGCCATCGCGGCGGCGGGTGCCGGTGTCATTCCGGACATCCCGGCCATCGCGGACGCTGGTGGTGTCGCTGGCTTCGCAGCGGGTGCCGACTTCACCGGCATTGCCATCGCCGGCATCGCAGCGGCGGGGCGGGGGTAGGAGAGCGTGACCTGCGTGGTGGCGCGACCGCTCGGACCCGCGCGGAGTACCGCCGCGGCGGCCGGCATGGTCTGGGCGTGGACCGATCCAGCGGCGGCTGCGGACAGCGCGACAATCGAGAGAATGCGGAAGTGACGCATCGGTGGTGTGTGAAGTTGAGGTAATCTGCAGTTCGGGCTGATTCCCAAGCTACGATGTGTTCGCGCGATCCCGCCAGCCGCCGAGCTCACGTCGCGCCGCCATCCGCTGCGCGTGCCGAAGAAAACGCGTCGGCGAGGAGGTTGACGCCGAGTACCGTCAGCGTGATCGCCAATCCCGGGAAGAGTGCGAGCCACCAGGCGACGCGGAGGAAGCCCTGCGCCTGCGCGGCCATCGTCCCCCAACTGATCGCGCCGGGATCGCCGAGCCCGAGAAAGCCGAGCGACGCCTCGAGCAGCAGCACCTGGCCGACGAGCAGGCCGAGCACGACAACGATGCTCGGTAGAACGTTAGGCAGCAGCTGTCGCCATGCGATGCGGCGCGCCGTTGCGCCCGCGGCCTCGGCGGCGCGCACGAAATCGAGGTCGCGCAGCGCGATCACCTCGCCGCGCACGACACGGGCGAGCGTCGGCCAGGACGTGAGCCCGATGGCGAGCACCATCCGGCTCAGTCCGGGCCCGAATAGCGCGATGGCGATGATGACGAAGAAGAATCGCGGAATCACCAGAAACAGTTCGGTCGCGCGCATCAGCACGTTGTCCATCCAGCCGGCGCGATATCCGGACAGCACACCGATCGTTGCCCCGCAGGCGAGCGCGATGAACGCGACCGCGCCCGCGATCGATAACGAGGTGCGCGCGCCGTAGAGCACTCCACTGAGGACGTCGCGTCCCAGTGCGTCGGTTCCCATCGGAAATGCCGCAGACGGCGGAACGAGCGAGCCACCGCTGATCACGAATGGGTCGTGCGGCGCGAGCGCCGGACCCATGATCGCCATCGCGACCACGAGCGCGACGAGTACGACGCCGATCCGCCCCGACGCGCGCCGCAGCACAACGCGGCGCACCGGGCGCCGCCAGCCTGACGGTGGCCCCGCATCGGCCGTTGCGGCCAGCTCAGCGAAGTCGGATGCGCGGGTCGATCGCGGCATAGACCAGGTCAGCGAGCAGGCTCGCCAGCACAACAGTAAACGAGACGACGAAGAAGAGTCCGAGCAGGATCGGCGTGTCGCGCGATTGCAGTGCGCCGAGCAGGAGCCGGCCCATGCCGGGCCACCCGAAGATGATCTCGACGACCGCGGCCCCGGCGATCAGGTGGCCGACTCGTGCGCCGACGATGGTCACCACCGGGAGCAACGCGCGCGGCAGCGCGTGGCGGACCAGTGCCTGCAGGCCGGTGAGTCCCCTGGCGCGCGCAGCGCGGACATGCTCGCGCGACAGCTCGTCGAGCAGCGTGCTGCGCGTGACGCGAACGAGCACCGCGATCTCCTGCGACGCGAGGACGAGTGCCGGAAGCATCAGGTGCCTGACGATGTCCCAGCCATGCGCCAAGCCAGTGGCATCGCTCCCGGCCGAGGTCATCCCCTGGACCGGGAACGATCCGAGACCGAGTGCCAAGCCGATGATCGCCAGCTGCCCGATCCAGAATGCCGGCGTCGAGTAGAGACCGAGCGCGAGGGCGCTGATCCCGATGTCGCGCGCACCATGTGGCCGCGTCGCGGCAATC
>JBKJQR010000050.1:0-3153 GCA_046593895.1 Gemmatimonadaceae bacterium
ACTCCAGCCTTCCACCGTCAGCAAGCAGAAGAACCTCCTCGAGAAGCGGCTGCTGCCCTGGTGCGCCTCCAAGGGCATCCGGCAGCTGAAGCAGCTCGACGTCGACACGCTGCGCCAGTTCCGCGCGACCTGGGAGGACGGTCCGCTCTCCGCGCACAAGAACCTCGAGCGACTCCGGTCCTTCCTGAACTTCTGCCACCAGGCCGGCTGGATCGAACGCAATCACGCCAAGGCGATCAAGCCGCCCAGGCTGCCGGACAAGTCGAGCAAGGTGAAGGTCTTCACCCAGGACGAGCTCGACGCTATCGTCGCGGCCTGCGACCGCTATCCGGAACGCAACTCGTTCGGCCACGACAACCGCGCGCGCATCAAGGCGCTAGTGCTGACGCTGCGCTACTCCGGGATCCGCATCGGCGACGCGGTGGGGCTGCAGAAGTCGCATCTCAAGAGCGACAAACTGTTCCTGAACACGCAGAAGAGCGGGAGCAAGATCTACGTGCCACTGCCCCAGGTGGCCCTGGACGCGCTGGCGGCGCTGGAGCCGGCATCGGGTTACTTCTTCTGGAGTGGCAACGGGCTGAGGAAATCAGCGGTGGCCGACTGGCAACGGGCGTTGCGACGGGTGTTCGAGTTGGCGGAGGTCGTCGGCAACCCGCATATGTTCCGGCACACGTTCGCGACCGATTTACTATCGCGCGGGATTCCGATGGAGGACGTATCGGTGCTCCTCGGACACCGCTCGGTTCGCATCACCGAGTCGTACTACTCGCACTGGGTCAAGGCGCGGCGGGACCGGCTTGAACAGCGCGTTCGTGAACTCTGGCAGTAGCCGCGCATCGAGCCGATGATCCTCCTGCTCCGCTACTCCGGGCTAACGCAGGATGCCGCCTGTCTGGAGCGGACGCGCCGCGGACGACAAGCTCTTCCTTTTATCAACAGAAGACCGGGACGCCGGTCTACTGCGCGCTACCGTCCAACGTTGTGAACGCGCTGGCCTCCGTCGAGAATGACAACGCGAGGTACTTCTTCTATGACGGTAACAGCCAGCGGCAGAGCATGGTCAAGAGCTGGGATAGGGTGTTCAAGAAGGGCGGCGCGGCCGCCGACCCTGCAGTCGCCGACTGTCCTCACCGTTTTTCGGGACACCTTTGCCATGTCTCTCCTGCTCAAGGGCGTTTCTCTCGACAGCGGAAGCTGCTCGGTCAGCGATAACAGCAAGGTGTATTACTTCGGCGACTGATGAGCGCGGCCACGTTCCGGCATAACATCCATTTGCTGTCGTCCTGCGTGGTCACGCTCGATACCCGGTGCGTCCCTAAGGTGGGCCGGCCAATGCGTTCTGCCTGTTCCGGCGAACATTATTCCTAACACCTATGTCAGGCCACGATCTCGATGCTTCTGCGGCCACGGCTCGGTTCATACTTCCCGGCATGAGATTGGCAGCCCGATGGGGATGCTAACGGGCACGCCTCAACAGGCAACGTCGACTCTGATGAGAGACTAGCGGGATTCTTGCTGACTTGAGCTTGACCCGATCCCGTGGACGGTTTAGCTACGCCGCTTGAGCAGCGCGTCGTTCGAACGCGGCTGGGCTGATCTGGCCGAGCGTCGAGTGGCGACGCCGCTGGTTATAGAACACTTCGATGTAATCAAACAATTCCATCTTGGCGTCGCCGTTGCTGGCGAACTGATCGGCCAGTTCGCTCTTCACCGTCGAGAAGAAGCTTTCCATCACGGCGTTGTCGTGGCAGTTGCCACGGCGGCTCATGCTGCAGACGATGCCACGGGCCACCAACAGGTCCTGATAGTCCTCGCTGGCGTACGTGCACCCTTGGTCGGAATGGTGCAAGAGCCCCCGGTCCGGTCCCCGACGTTTCAACGCGATCTCGAGCGCCCGGATCGTGAGGTGCCGGTCGTTCACCGCGCTGACGGCCCAGCCGACGATGAACCGCGAGAACAAATCCAGGATCGCCGCGAGATAGAGCTTGCCGCTGGTCCCGATAACGAACTCTGTGGTGTCACCGACCCAGCGTTGATTCGGGGCCTCCGCGTCGAACTGCCGGTCTAAGAGATTGGCCGCGACCGGCTGGTCATGGTCGCTCATCGTCGTCAGCTTGTAGCGCTTGCGTCGCCGCGCCCGGAGCCCGTCTTCCTGCATCAAGCGCACGAGCCGTTTACGGCCGACACGCTCCTGCTGCTCGATCAAGTCCTCGTGAATGCGCGGGCTCCCGTAGCGCTGTTTACTCTCGTCAAAGGAGGCCCGCACCAGTACCTTCAGTCGCCGGTCCGTGATGGCGTGGGTCGATTCCGGACGGCCGCGTGACGCGTAGAAGCCACTGGGCGAGACG
The DNA here is from genome assembly GCA_046593895.1 of Gemmatimonadaceae bacterium. Lineage (GTDB taxonomy): Bacteria > Gemmatimonadota > Gemmatimonadetes > Gemmatimonadales > Gemmatimonadaceae > JABFXC01. The sequence continues at coordinate 2,349 of JBKJQR010000050.1, forward strand.
TGCAGGACCTGACACAGCGTCGCGACTGGGAACTCGGCCTTCTCCGCCGCAATCCAGGCGAACGTTACGCTGGGTTCGTGGCGAAAAAGGCCGCGGCTTTTTTTAGGATGTCGCGCTCCATGCGCAGTTGCCGATTCTCCTTGCGGAGGCTCGCCAGCTCGGCGCGCTCCTCGGTCGTCAGCCCGGTCTTCCCCTGCGTTCGATCGGCCCGCGCCTGGCGGACCCAGAGCCCCAGCGCCGAGGGAGTCAGATCCAACTCGCGCGCCACGGCGCCCACCGTCTTGCCTTCCTCCAACACCAACCGGACCGCGCCGGCTCTGAACTCGTCACTGAACTGCCGGCGTACCCGGCGCCCCGTCGTGCGTGATCCCATACGTCCCATCGTATCCACCTTTCAGAAGGTGTCCACGGGATCGGGTCAAGCTCACCGAGTGATAAATGCAAACAAGACAGAGTCAGTTCTAGGACCCGCGGGCTTGAATTCCACAGCCCGAGACTCGCGGCCGCCGTTTAACAGTTCGCTAAATTCCTCAGATGTAAGCACTGTCAGCGCCTTCTGCGAGAGAGGTTCATTCCGGTGTCGGACACCTAGTCACGCCACACCAGTCACACGAGAGCTTAAATCGCTGCCGTGCTCTTGAAAACGGATGGAGCCTGCCCTGGCGCTCTGGCATCGGTCTGCCAACGAGCCCGTTCTGTGAAAACGGAAGCGGTCTTAGATGCCTCAGGTTGAGACGGAATTGGGAGTCGCGCGAACCGCGAGCCACAGGTGATGGATCATCGCGACAAACAGGACAGCCCATGC
>JBKJQR010000133.1:0-7099 GCA_046593895.1 Gemmatimonadaceae bacterium
TCGACGCGCCTAACGGCGGACCCGAACTTTTCGCGTAGTGCGTCGGCGCTCGGATTCACTGCTCCGCCGCGGTGTGCGACGTTGCGCGATGTCGCTGGAGCGGGCGCGTCGATGGGAAGCGCGCTGCCCGACACCATCGGCGTGAAGGGGGTGGTCACAAACCGGAGCGCGTCTGGTTGACGGAGTTGCCGAATGGCTCCGAGAGCTCGTTGATCGCCGACGGTGGGATGTAGAGCTGGCTGGTCGGATCGGGATCCATCTCGTTGCGGATCGAGGTATCGGCGCCACGCTCACGCTTCACCTTCTCCTGCAGCATCATGATGCCGTAGATCAATCCCTCGGGGCGCGGCGGGCACCCGGGGACGTAGACATCGACCGGGATGATGGTGTCGATGCCCTGCACCACCGCGTAGTTGTCGAACATCCCGCCAGTCGACGCGCAGGCGCCCATCGAGATGCACCACTTCGGTTGCAGCATCTGCTGCCAGATGCGGCGGATCACCGGCGCGAGCTTGAAGGGGACGCGACCCGCGCAGATCAGCACGTCGGCCTGCCGCGGAGAAAACGACATCCGTTCCATGCCAAATCGCGCGAGATCGAACTGGCTCGCCGCACTCGCCATGAACTCGATCGCACAACACGCGGTGCCGAATGGCATCGGCCACAGGCTGTTCGCGCGTCCCCAGTTCACGAGAAAATCGAGGCGCGTGGTCACCCAGCCATCGCCACCTTTCGGATCGTACGAAACAACGTCGGGCTGCGGCCGGCTGATCAATCCCATTGCAGTGCACCCTTCTTCCACACGTAGATGAAGCCGACGGCGAGGATGAGCATGAACACGAGCATCTCGCCGAATCCGAAGAACGACGTCGAACCGGCGGGACACATACCCGATGTCGCAAGGGGAACCGCACACGAGAGCCTCTGAAACGCGACGCCCCACGGAATCATGAACACAGTCTCGATGTCGAAGATGATGAACAACATCGCGACCATGTAGAACTTCACCGAGAAGCGTTCACGCGCGTCGCCGAGCGGCGGCATACCCGACTCGTACGCCTCCTGCTTGACGGGGGTCGGCCGGGCGCGCGTGATGAGGCTGGACGCGACGATGATCGCCACCGCGTTGAGCGCGACAAACCCAATGAGCAACAACACCGGAACGTAGGCTTGCATGGCTCCCAAAGATGCCCGAAAACCGACTTCGTGAAATATTTCACTTGTTGCGCAGCCGGAAAGCTATCGGGTGCGCCGATCGAGTGTCAACCGCAATTCAATGGGGAGCAATGGTGTAGAGAATCAAGCGCTTCCGACTTAGCTTCCGCCCAATAATTTCGCCGGATTCCCACCCCAGACCGCCGCTATGTCGATCATGTCAGACCGCTGGATCACCCGGATGGCGAAAGAGCACGGGATGATCGAGCCCTTCGAGGGGCGCCAGGTGCGCGCCGGCGTCATCTCCTACGGCGTGAGCTCGTACGGCTACGACATGCGCGTCGCCGCCGAGTTCAAGATCTTCACGAACGTGATGAGCACCATCGTCGATCCGAAGCACTTCGACTCGAAGACCTTCGTCGAGTTCGAGGGTGACGTCTGCATCGTGCCACCGAACTCCTTCGCGCTGGCGCGGTCGATCGAGTACTTCCGGATCCCGCGCGACGTCCTGACGATCACCGTCGGCAAGTCCACCTACGCCCGTTGCGGTATCATCACCAACGTGACGCCCTTCGAGCCGGAGTGGGAGGGGCACGTCACCCTCGAGATCTCGAACACGACGCCACTGCCGGCGAAGATCTATGCGAACGAGGGAATTGCGCAGGTGCTCTTCTTCCGCGGAGAAGAAGGCCCCGAGGTGAGCTACAAGGACAAGAAGGGGAAGTACCAGGCGCAGACCGGAATCACCCTGCCGCGGCTGTAGGCCAGCGACTCAGGCATCGCCGGCGAACGCCTTCTCTTCCCTCTTCATCAGGTTCGCCCGGATGAAGTCGCGATTCATCCGCACGATGCTGTCGATCGAGATCTCCTTCGGGCAGGCTTCCTGGCATTCGCCCTGAAGGGTGCAGCCGCCGAATTCTTCGGCGTCCATCTGGCTGACCATGCTCAATGTGCGGCGAAAGCGCTCGGGCTGCCCCTGCGGTAGCAGGCCAAGGTGCGTCAGCTTTGCGGCGGTGAACAGCGAGGCTGAAGCGTTAGGGCAGGCGGCGACGCAGGCGCCGCAGCCGATGCAAGCCGCCGCGTCCATCGACTGGTCGACGCGTTCCTTGCCGACCAGAATGTTGTTTGCATCCTGAGCGCCGCCGGTGTTCGCGCTGATGTAGCCGCCGGAGGCGATGATGCGGTCGAACGCGCTGCGGTCAACGACGAGGTCCTTGATCACCGGGAACGAGCGCGCCCGCCACGGCTCGACCTGGATCGTGTCGCCATCCTTGAAGCTGCGCATGTGCAGCTGGCACGTTGCCGTGCCCTTCATCGGCCCGTGCGCGACCCCGTTGATCATGACGCCACACGAGCCGCAGATCCCTTCGCGGCAATCATGATCGAAGGCGATCGGCGCGTCGCCCTTGAGCGTCAGCTCCTCGTTCAGCACATCGAGCATCTCGAGGAAGCTCATGTCGGGACTGACGTCGTTCGCCGCGTACGTAACGAATCGCCCGGGTGTCGCCGGTCCCGCCTGGCGCCAGACGACGAGGTTGAGTCGCATTACTTGTAACTCCGCTGCGAAAGCTTCACGTTCTCGAACACGAGCGGCTCCTTGTTCAGCACGGGATCCTTCCCTGGTCCGGCGTACGCCCAGGCAGCGACGTAGGCGAACTCCTCGTCATTGCGGAGCGCCTCGCCGTCAGGCGTCTGGTACTCCTCGCGAAAATGGCCACCGCAGCTTTCCTCGCGATGCAGCGCATCCCGGCAGAGCAGCTCGCCGAGCTCGAGAAAGTCGGCGACACGTCCCGCCTTCTCCAACGCCTGGTTCAGCTCGACGTCGCTTCCCGGGACGGTGACGTCATGCCAGAACTCCTCGCGGAGCTTCGGAATCCGCTCGAGCGCACTGCGGAGTCCGGCGGCGGTCCGCGCCATGCCGCAGAGGTCCCACATGATCTTGCCCAGTTCGCGATGGATCGAGTCGACGGTGCGCTTTCCCTTGATGCCGAGCAGCTTCTGCGTCATGGCGTTGGCGTCGGCAACGGCCTGCAGCATCGCCGGATGCGACGCGTCGACCTTGTCCAGCTTCGTCTCGCCGATGTAGTTGCCTAACGTGTAGGGCAGCACGAAGTATCCGTCGGCGAGGCCCTGCATCAGCGCGCTGGCGCCGAGCCGGTTGGCGCCGTGGTCGGAGAAGTTGGCTTCGCCGGCCGCGAAGAGGCCGGGGATCGTCGTCTGCAGGTTGTAGTCGACCCAGAGCCCGCCCATCGTGTAATGCACGGCGGGGTAGATCCGCATCGGGGTCTTGTACGGATCCTCGTCGGTGATTCGCTCGTACATCTCGAACAGGTTGCCGTAGCGCTCGCGGATGGTATTCTCACCGAAGCGCTGGATGGCGTCGCGGAAATCGAGGTACACGCCGAGCCCACCGGGGCCGACGCCCCGGCCCTCGTCGCACACCGTCTTCGCGGCGCGCGACGCGATGTCGCGCGGCGAGAGGTTGCCGTAGCTCGGGTAGCGGCGCTCGAGATAGTAATCGCGCTCGCCTTCCGGAATCTGCTCCGGTGCCCGCTTGTCGCCCTTCGCCGTCGGCACCCAGACGCGTCCATCGTTTCGCAGCGACTCCGACATCAGCGTCAACTTCGACTGGTGTTCGCCGCTTTGCGGGATACACGTTGGATGAATCTGGGTGTAGCAGGGATTGGCGAACGCCGCGCCCTTCTTGTATGCGCGCCAGATGGCAGTCGCGTTGCTCTTGCGGGCGTTGGTCGAGAGGTAGAAGACATTCCCGTACCCACCGGTCGCTAGCACCACCGCATCGGCAGCATGCGCCTCGAGCGCGCCGCTCACGAGGTTTCGCGTCACGATCCCGCGCGCCCGTCCGTCGATCACGACGACGTCGACCATCTCGTGCTGCGGATACATCTTCACCTGACCGCGGCCGATCTGGCGTTCCAGCGCCTGATAGGCGCCGAGCAGCAGCTGCTGCCCCGTCTGCCCACGCGCGTAGAAGGTGCGCGAGACCTGTGCACCGCCGAACGACCGATTGGCCAGCAGGCCGCCGTATTCGCGGGCGAACGGGACGCCCTGCGCCACGCACTGATCGATGATGTTGACGCTCAGCTCGGCGAGCCGGTAGACGTTCGCCTCGCGCGACCGGTAGTCACCGCCCTTCACCGTATCGTAGAACAGGCGGTAGATGCTGTCGCCGTCGTTCTGGTAATTCTTCGCCGCGTTGATGCCGCCCTGCGCCGCGATGCTGTGGGCGCGGCGCGGCGAATCATGGTAACAGAAGTTGTGGACGTCATACCCCTGCTCGCCTAACGTCGCGGCGGCAGATCCGCCGGCCAGCCCCGAACCGACGATGATGACCTTGTGCCGCCGCCGGTTCGCCGGGCTGACCAGCTTCATCTCGAAGCGATGCCGATCCCACTTCTCCTGGATCGGGCCGCCGGGAAGTCTTGCGTTCAGTTCCATGGGCGCGGTCGCCTAACGGCCGACGCCGGCGAAGATCGCCAGCGGAATGATCGTGAAGCCCAGCCAGACGAGGCCGGCGACGAGGAGCGAGGTCTTGTGGCGGAGCGCGTGTTGCGATGGCTTCACCAGCCCGAGCGATCGGAACGAACTCCACGTGCCATGGAAGAGGTGCAGCCCGACGGCCGCCATCGAGACCACGTAAAGGGCGACGACCCACGGCACCTGGAAGGCGCGGACGACGTTGCCATGCGGATCGCCGGCCACCCATGCCGACGGATGGACCGTTCCGGTGGTGAACTGCAGGATGTGGAACACGATGAAGAAGAGAACGACGAGTCCTCCCCAGCGAATCGTCCGCCCCGCGAACGTCGACACCTGCGGGCGGCGCACGCCGTAGGGGATTGGACGCGCCGCCCACTCACGCCGCGTCAAGACGACCGCCGACCCGACGTGCGCGATCAGCGCGGCGATCAGCACGACGCGCGCCGACCAGAGAAACGCCGGCTGCCCATGGAGGATCGCGCTGTACCCGTTGATCAGCGTCGGCCCGCGAAACACGAGCAGGTTCGCCGCGACATGGGTGAGGAGGTATCCCACCATCAGCAGTCCGCTCACCGCCATCACCGCTTTCAGGCCGATATTCGACCGGAAGAAGGCACGCATCGGCCTACAGCTTCACTGCAGCCATTGGCTCCCGCACAGCGTCCGCGCTCTTGCCTAACGCTACGCGCTCGGCGCTCGTCAACTCGATCTCGAGGATCTTCTCGATCCCCTTCCGCCCGATCTTGCACGGCACACCGAGGAAGAGGTCCTTCATGCCGTATTCCCCCTCGAGCCAGGCCGCACAGGGCAGCACGCGCTTCTTGTCGAGCGCGATCGCCTCGCACATCTGCACCGCCGCCGCCGACGGCGCATAGTAGGCTGACCCGGTCTTCAGGAACTTCACGATCTCGGCGCCGCCGTTCCGCGCCCGATCGACGATCGCGTCGAGGGTCTTCCGGTCGAGCAGCTGCGACACCGGGATGCCACTCACCGTGGTGTAGCTGATCAGCGGGACCATCGTGTCACCGTGCCCGCCGAGCACCATCGCGGAAATGTCCTCGACGCTGACGTCGAGCGCTTCCGCGAGGAACGAGCGATAGCGCGCCGTGTCGAGCACACCGGCCATGCCGATGATCCGTTCGCGCGGGAAGCCGGTCACCTGCTTGGCGACATAGCACATCACGTCGAGCGGGTTCGACACCATCACGATGATCGCCTTGGGCGACGTGCGCTTGACCTGCTCGCAGACGGCTTTCACGATGCCGGCGTTGGTGTTCAGCAGGTCGTCGCGCGACATCCCCGGCTTGCGGGCAATGCCCGCCGTTATGACGACCACATCCGAATCCGCGGACTCGTCATAACCGTTCGAGCCGATGATGCGGGTGTCGAAGCCCTCGATCGGCGCCGACTCCCATTGGTCGAGCCCCTTCCCCTGCGGAATCCCCTCGGCGACGTCGACCATGACAACCGTGCGGGCGAGCGATTTCTCGGCGAGACGCTGCGCCGTGGTCGCACCGACATTTCCGGCTCCGACGACGGTGATCTTATTGAGCATGTGAGATGAGCGGCGGTTGAGGAGCAAACGCTGTACACAACGAACGGGCGAAAGCTAAACAAGGTTCCGACGGAGGCACAGTCCGCGCGCGCGTCACCCGCCAACCTGCGACAGTGCGCGCAACCCTCCGACCTGCATTTGCAGCAGCGCATGTTCGCGCGGCTTGCCGGCGAGCGCTTCGAGGAAGAGCGGCACCAGCGGCTGTCCGGCGCGCAGCGGCTCGCGCAAGCCGACTTCGTGATCGCCGAAGAGACACGTGCGGAGACGGCCGTCCGCGGTGAGCCGCACGCGGTTGCACGTCCCGCAATAGGTGTGTGACATCGGCGTGATGACGCCGATGGTACCGGGCGCACCGGCGAACGCGTGGTACGCCGCGGGCCCGTTTCCACGCGGGCCCGCGCTCGCGCTCAGCGCACCGATTGCACTGACGCGCGCCAGCACTTCATCGCTCGGCACGACGTGCTGCCACGTCAGCTCCCGCATCTCGCCCACCGGCATCAGCTCGATGAAGCGAATATGCCAGGGATTGTCGAGCGTCAGGCGCGCAAAATCGCCGATCTCGTCGTCGTTGATACCGCGCATCAGGACGACGTTGAGCTTCACCGGCCCGAGCCCGGCGCGAGTCGCCGCTGCTGCAGAACGAACCGGGTCGAGGCCGAGATTGCGCCGCGAGATCTTTGCGATACGATCCGCGCGGAGGCTGTCGGCCGAGATGTTGACGCGATCAAGACCAGCCGCGCGAAAGCTCGGCGCGAATTCTTCGAGCCGCACGCCATTCGTCGAGAGCGCGATGTCCTCGACGCCGTCGATCGCACGCAACATCGCGATCAGTCGGTCGAGGTTCGGGCGGATCGTCGGCTCGCCCCCCGTCGCATACGGCTGACGGGG
>JBKJQR010000014.1:0-17142 GCA_046593895.1 Gemmatimonadaceae bacterium
CCGCCTAACGCCGGCCAGGCGCCGCCGAACGCCACCCGGTCGCTGCCTGACGCTGGCGCACCGTCCGCGCCGGTGAGTCGCGGGTTCTTCGTGTCACTGGCCTCGCACACCGACGAAATGGGCGCGCGCGCCGATGCGAGGAGCGTGATCGTCGATGGGCAACCGGCGCACGTCGCGACCTCGCCGGTCGGGGGCAAGACGCTGTATCGCGTCGTCCTCGGGCCCTACCCGACGCGAGCCGCCGCCGAACGCGCCGGCTCGCTGGCGGCGCGGCCGTTCTGGATCTACGAGGCGCAGTGAGGCTCGTCGACGAATCACGCCCGACTGCTGCGGCATGGGAGGATGAGGGGCGCCGGATAGGCGCCGGCCTCGACGCGATCACCGCCATCGTCGTCGTCGCGTCGATGCCGGACGATGCGGCGGCGGTCGCGCTCGGGATCGGCGCGCTGCAGGCGAAACGGCGCCGCGTCGTCGTCGTCGACCTGGCCGGCGACACCGCCACCCTCGCCCGCCTCGTCACGGGCGAAGACCCACACGGTCTCTCGGACAGCTTCCGCTACGGTGTTTCGCTCAATCGCGTCGCGCACCGCATCGGCGACGGTGAAAACCTCTTCGTCCTCCCGAGCGGGAGCGAAGCCGTGCTCGACGAGGACATCTACCGCAGCGATCGCTGGCGCCGACTCGTCGCCGGCTTTCGCGAAGTTGGCGCACTACTCGTTCTTGTCGCGCCGGAGAGCGCGCCTGCACTCGACGCGCTCGTCGCGTTCACCGACGGATGCATCGCGGTCGGGAATGTCGCGGTTCCGGGACGGGTGATCGACGTCGCTGTCGCTCCGCGGGTTGCGCGCCGCACTGCGACGCACAGTGCGGATCGCTCCGCCACCAGCGCCCCGAATCGCGCGCGACGCGAGAGCGGAACGGCGGCGCGTGCACCAGCCATCGCGCTGCCCGCCTCCCGCCCCCGCTCGCGCGCGCTGCTGGTCGCGAGCGGGATCGCCGCGGTCGCGATCGCTGGGTTGCTCATGATGCGTGCACTGGGCACCGCTGGAAGCACACCACCTCGTGTCGTTGCCCCAACTGATACCGCCGTCGCGAGCGCGCCACGCTCGGTCGATTCCGCGGCCGCCGCTGTCGCGCCCGACGCACCACCCGTTCGCAATCCCGCCGACTCGGCGCGTGCCGCGGCGTGGGGCGTTGAAATCGCCAAGTTCAGCACCCCGACGGGCGCACTCATTCGCGTGCGTGACGAACTACCGAAGAGCACCAGCGCGCCGACGTTCGGCGTCGTCGCGATCGGCGCCGATGCAACGCTCTGGTTTCGGGTGATCGCCGGCGCCACCGCCGCGCGGCCCGCCGCTGACGCGCAGCTCGTCCTCCTCCGTCGCGCGAAGGCGATCGACGACCCGACAGCGGGTGCGGTCATCAGCGTCCCCTTCGCCTTCCGCCTGCAGGCAGACGTCGCCGCGACGTCCGCTCCGTCGATCGCCGCGCAGTACCTCGGGCGCGGCGTTCCGGCCTACGCGCTGCTCCAGGACGACGGCTCGGCGACGATCTATGCCGGCGCTTTCGAGACGGCCGACCAGGCTGCACTCTTCATGAACTATCTCCGCGCTGCTGGCATCGAGCCGGCGCTGACGTACCGTATCGGGAGAATGCTCTAGTGCGGTTGACCAAGCTCGAGCTCCATGGCTTCAAGTCGTTCGCCGACGCGACCGACATCGTCTTTGAACAGGGCGTGACCGCGATCGTCGGGCCTAACGGCTGTGGCAAGTCGAACGTCTCCGACGCCATCCGCTGGGTGCTCGGCGAGCAGCGCGCCCGGATGATGCGCGGCGTGAAGATGGAGGAAGTCATCTTCCAGGGCTCGTCGGCGCGCCGTGCCGTCAACATCGCCGAGGTTTCACTCCATTTCGAGAACGACGACGGCGCGTTAGGCATTCCCTTCCGCGAAGTCGTGATCACCCGCCGGCTGTCGCGGTCCGGCGACAGCGACTACTTCCTCAACCGCGCGCCCTGCCGCCTCCGCGACATCGGCGACCTCCTCCGCGGTACCGGACTCGGTGCCGACTCGGGTGTCGTCATCGAGAGCAAGATGATCGACGCGCTGCTCAGCGAGCGCCCCGACGAACGCCGCGAACTGTTCGAGGAGGCAGCCGGCGTCGGGCTCTATCGCGATCGGCGACGCAGCACCGAGCGGCGCCTCGAGGAGACGAGCATCGACCTGCAGCGCCTCGATGACCTGATTGCCGAGGTGCAAACCCAGGTGCGCTCGCTCGCGCGCCAGCGCAGACGCGCCGAACGGTACGCCGAGTTGAACGAGCGCCGGTTCCAGCTCGAGATCGCCGTGACCGCGCGCGAGATGGCAGCGTGGCACGATGAACTCGGCCGCCTCGAGTCGCGCATCGCCGAATTGCGCGAGACCGTGCCGGCGAGCGAAGCACGCGTCCGCGACGCAGAGGACGCGCGCGAGCAGCGGCACGGCGCGCGCGCCGCGGCGGAAGGACAACGCGGTGAGCTCGCGCGCCTCGTCGGCACCCAGCGCCAGCAGACCCTCGAGCTCCGCGGCGAGATCGCCGTCGCCGAGGAGCGCCAGCGCAACGCGGGCGCTCGCCGGCAGCGCGCCGAGGAAGAACGCCGCGAGAGTGAGGCGCACGGCGTGCGGCTCGCCACCGACCGCGCCGAAGCGACCGCCGCGCGTGAGGCAGCGGAAACCGAACGGCTCGCCGCTGCCGATCGGCTCGAGCAATTCGTGGCGACCGAAGAGGGAGCGCGCGAGACGGTGCTCGCCGCTCGCGGAATCGTCGCCGCGTCCGAGCGCTCGCTGCGCGAACTGCAGGACCAGCTGCGGCGCCTCGAGCACGACGGCGAGGGTACGGCGCGCGAGCACGGTGAAGTGGCGCGCCGTCTCGACGCGCTCGACATCGAACGCGAAACGCTGCGCGATGCGGTTGTTGCAGCGGCACGCGAGCTGCGCGATGCCGACGACGCACTTGCCCAGGCACGAGAACGCGTCGAGCAGACGCGAACCGCCCTCGAGGAAGCGCGTCGCGCGCATCAGGGTGCGCGCGAGCGTGATGCAACATCACGCGGCGAGCTCTTTCGCGCCGATGAAGCGCACACTGCGCTGCAGGGCAAGGTCAATGCGCTGGAGACACTGGAGCGCGAGCGCGTTGGGCTCGCGCCCGCAGCCGCGCTGCTGCTCAAGGAACGGGCGCAGTTCGGCGCCGGTGCGGTGCTCGGCCCGCTCTCGGATTTCCTCACGGTCGACCAGGCGTCGGCGCTGCTCGTCGAGCGGTTCCTCGGCAACACCGTGCATGCGGTACTGGTGCGCGACGCCGGCGTTACCGACGCGATTCGCTCGTGGCACACCGCGGCGAACCCCGGCCCGCTGCTGCTTCTCCCCGCCGATGCGTTGAGCGAGGACGAGTTGGGGCAGGAGTCCTTCCCCGACGCACTCGTGCATCTCGTCAACGCGGCCTCTCCCGCTCGCGCGTGGGTGCGTTCGCTGCTCGGCCACGTGCACGCTGTCGATGCCGGCTCCGCATTTGTCGATGCGCGCGGCGCCGTCTGGCTGCCGGGTAGTCAGGCCGGTCCGGGTCCGCTGCGGCGACGCGCCGAGCTCTCGACGCTGCGCGAGGATCTCGCCCACAGCGAAGTCTCCCGGTCCGCCGCATCGGAAGCCGCCGACGCGGCCCGCGCCGCGTTCGAGGGGGCGACGCACGCCGCCGAACACGCCGCAGAGGAGTTCACCGTTGCGCAGCAGGCGGCGCGACGCGGCGATGAGCTGCGCGGCGAGCGCGATCGCGCGCGTCAGCGCGCTGAGCGCGAGCTCGCCGACGCCGAGTCGCTGGCCGCCCGGCTGACGACGCGCCGCGACGAGCTGCGCGACCGCTTGGCCACCATCGGCGAGGAAGCGGCGATCGTCGCCGCAGCCGTCGCCGAACGCGAGCAGACGTTAGGCGCGTCGCGCGAGCGACTGGCCGATGGCGAAGCGCGTCTCGAGGAGGCGCGCGAGCTACGCACCCGTTGGCAGGTCGAGCAGGCGCAGGCGCTGGCGCGACTTCAGGTCGCCAGTGACCGCGAGCGGCGGCTCGGTGACGAGGCCGCAACGATGGCCAGCCGGATGCACACGCTGCACTCGGAGCTCGCCGGGCTCTCCGAGGCGGACAGCGCGCTCGCCCAGCAGATGGACTCCTGGTCGATGGATCTCGACGCACGTCAGGCAATGCTCGCTGACGGCGAAGCGAGCCTCACCGCGGCCGAGCAGGGCGTGACCGAAGCCGACGAGGCGCTCAACGTCGCCGAGCGAATGCTCGATGAGGCGCATCGGCGCGTCGGCGGATTGAGCGAAGAGCTCCACGGAGCAGAGCTTCGCTACTCCGAGCTCTCGGGGCGGCGTGGGGCGATTCGCGAGCGCCTGGAATCGGAGTGGCGCAAGCCGCTCGCGGAGCTGCTCGCCGGCGCGGTGGCGACCGATCTCGACGACGATGCGCTGCGCGCTGCGGCCGACGACGCGCGCGCGCAACTCGAGCAACTCGGTCCGGTGAACGTCCTCGCAATCGAAGAGCACGACGAAACCCAGCGTCGACTGGATTTCCTGACGGGGCAGCGCACTGATCTCGCTGACGCGCGCGCTTCGTTGCAGCAGGCCATCCGTGAAATCGACAGTACGGCCCGCGAGTTGTTCATGACGACCTTTGCGCAGGTCCGCGACAACTTTCGCCAGATCTTCATGTCGCTGTTCGGCGGGGGCGAGTGCGACCTCGTGCTCGAGAACCCCGAACTGCCGCTCGACTGTGACATCGAGATCCACGCCTCGCCGCGCGGCAAGAAGACGCAGCGCATCAACCTGCTCTCGAGCGGCGAGCGAGCGCTCGTCGCGTTGTCGCTGCTCTTCGGAATCTTCCTCACGAAGCCGAGTCCCTTCTGCCTCCTCGACGAGGTCGACGCTCCGCTCGATGACGCGAACGTCGGACGGTTCGTGCGAATGCTCAACCAGTTCAAGAGCCGCACGCAGTTCATCGTCATCACCCACAATCCGCGCACCAGCACAGAGGCTGCCGACGCGGTCTACGGTGTGACGATGCAGGAACCAGGCGTCTCATCGCTGGTCAGCGTGAGGATGCGCGGTCGCGCCGTCGAGGACGTGGTGCCAGTCGACGCCGAGCCAGCCGGGGCCCCCGCATGACAAGTGGGCCGACACGCCTTTTCACAGTCGCCATCGCCGCCGTTATGATGGTGCTCGCCGCGCCCCGCGCCGGCGCGCAATCGGCGTTCACCACGCCGCCGATCAATCTCCTCTACCAGAATTTCCCGAACCCATTTCCCAACATCGGAGTTCCCGCGACATGCATCTGGTTCGACCTCGCGCAGAACTCGACGGGTGTAACCGTCGCCGTCTACGACCTGCGCGGACGACTTGTTCGCACGATCGTGCCGTCGGCCAAGATCGGATCGACATTGTCAGCGGGATACTACGGACGAAACGGAAATGGACCCGCCGCCAGCGGCTGCGACCCGCGCCTCACGTGGGATGGACGGGGCAGTAACGGCGCGAGTGTGCCGGCCGGAGTCTACCTGCTGCGGCTCCACGTGGACGACGCGTGGCAGACGAAGAAGATGATTTTCCGCGGCCCCTAGTGCGCCTGACGACGGTCGGAACTGGTACCGCCGCACCGGTCGCGTCGCGCGTGCAAGCGGGGCATCTCGTCGAATGTGAAGCCGTCCGCCTCCTGATGGACTGCGGGAGCGGCATCAGCTTCCGGCTCGCGACCCTCGGCATCGACTGGTCGTCGATCACCCATCTGGCGCTCACACACTTCCATGCCGATCACGTGCTCGACGTGCCCACGATGCTGGTCGCGTGGCGTTACGGCATGCTGCCCCCGCGGAGCGCGCCACTGCAGATCCTCGGGCCCATCGGCACCGCTGCCCTCGTCGACGGCTTGACCTCGGCGCTCGGCATCACGTATCGCGATTACGGCTTTCCTGTTATCGTGCGCGAGATGCCAGCCGGGGAACGACTGTCCATCAGCGAACATTGTATTATTGAGAGTCGATCAGTTCCCCACACAGCCGAGAGTGTGGCATATTTGATCGAGGGCGAGGGACGCCGCATCGTCTATACGGGCGATACGGGGTTCGACGAAGGGTTCGCGCAGTGGGCGAAGGGTTGCGACGTGCTGCTGTCCGAGTGCTCGCTGGCTGCGTCGATGGCGATCCCGACACATCTCACCCCGGAACAGGTCGGGGCGATTGCGCGCATTGCATCACCGGCGCTCCTCGCGGTGACGCACCAGTATCCCCCGCTCGAGCAAGTCGACGTCCGCGCGGCGATCGCCGCGATTCACGCAGGACCAGTCGTCGTCTGTCACGACGGTTGGAGCACGGAGCTCTGAGGATCCAATGCTGGTCGTGATGCAACATGGGGCGACCCCCGCCGAGGTGGACGGGGTTGTTCGGGCCATCGAGGAGATGGGCTATCAGGCGCGGCCCATGCCCGGCGCGCAGCGCACAGCGGTCGGTCTCGTTGGCAACGATGGCCGCGTCGACGCGTCGCGCATCGAGGCGCTCGCCGGCGTGGCGCAGGTGATCCACGTATCGCAGCCCTACAAGCAGGTCTCGCGTGAATGGCGGCCGGAAAATACCATCGTCACGATTGCACCTGGGGTCGCGTTCGGTGGTCCGCAGATTCCGATCATTGCCGGTCCCTGCTCGGTCGAGTCCGAGGAGCAGATCCTCGCGGCGGCGCGCGCCGTACGCGCCGGGGGCGCTGTCGCGCTGCGCGGCGGTGCGTTCAAGCCGAGATCCTCGCCGTACGCCTTTCAGGGGCTAGGCTCCAAGGGACTCGAACTCCTCGCACTGGCACGTGAGGAGACGGGGCTCGCGATCGTCACCGAGGCGATGGATGACGAAGGCGCGCACGAGGTCGCGGAATACGCCGACTGCATCCAGATCGGCGCGCGCAACATGCAGAATTACTCGCTCCTCCGTTGCGTCGGAAAGATCGGGAAGCCGGTGCTGCTCAAACGCGGACTCGCGGCGACGATCAACGACCTGCTGCTCAGCGCCGAGTACATCCTCGCCGAGGGCAACAGCCAGGTGATCCTCTGCGAGCGCGGCGTGCGCAGCTTCGATCCCGCCGCGCGCAACATGTTCGACCTGACTGCCGTGCCGATCGTGCACAAGCTGTCTCACCTGCCGATCATCGCCGATCCGAGTCATGGTACGGGGCTCCGCGACAAGGTGACCCCGATGGCCCGCGCCGCGGTGGCCGCCGGCGCCGATGGCGTGATGGTCGAAGTACATCCGACGCCAGAGCGCGCGCTGTCCGATGGCGGCCAGTCGCTCTACCCCGAGCAGTTCTCCAGTCTCGTCGGCGAGCTTCGGTCGATCGCTGGCGCAATTGGACGTTCGATCGCGGTGCAGTCGGGAACGGCGGCCTCGGCGCGGGTGTAGAACTTTCAGGCCGCGGCACTACGCCGCGGCCGGCGATGTGCCTGGCCGCTCACTTCGGGCTCGTTGGGCAATTGCTCCCGCCTCGAGGTGCATGATGGGACGCACGATTTCCGCCGCGCTCGTTGCCACCGCGCTCGCTGCCGCAACTGCCGGCGCACAGGCGCCCGTTGACGTCGCGCTCGACCACGCGGTTGCCGCGTACCGGACCGTGCACTCGCTGCGAGCGAGCTTCGATCAGTCGTTGTCCAATCCGATCACCGGGCGTTCGTCGCAGGCGAAGGGCGAGTTGCTCGTCAAGCGACCGGGCCGCATCTCGGTGCGCTTCACCGAACCCGCCGGCGATCGCATCGTGTCCGACGGCAAGTTCGTCTGGATCTACCTCCCGAGCGGCGCGCCAGGTCAGGTCATCCGCGCGCGTGCTGACGCGGCGAAGGGCACCGGAATGGACGTCAGCACCGAGCTGCTCACCGCACCGCGTAAGAATTTCGATGTCGCCGACGGCGGCGCAGCGTCGATCGCTGGGCGCGCGACGCGCATCGTCGCGCTCACCCCGCGCACCGCGCGCAATTACACGAAGGCGCGACTCTGGATCGACGACGTCGATGGCGTCGTGCGCCAGCTCGAACTGACCGAGAACAGCGGTGTGGTGCGGATCGTCACCTTCCGCACAATCCAGCTCAACGCAAAAGTGCCGGCGTCGGCGTTCAAGTTCGACGTGCCGAAGGGCGCCAAGGTCTTCGACAGCGAGTGACGACTCGCGGGCTCGCCGCCCCGTCGTGAGCGGTCAAGGGGCGCGACGACCGACCGCGGCACTCGACCGTTCGACCGTCCCGCCTGACGCTACGCTTCGAGTGCTGCGCTGATCCTCCCTAACGTTGCGGCGTCCGTGCCCGCCCGCCGCGCCAGCTCGACCGCCGCGATCGACAGGTCAACGTAGAGCCTCCGCGCCGCTGGCGCTGACTGTAGCGCCGCGAGGTGTGCGTTGACCGTTGCGACGTCGCCGCGGACGATCGGCCCGGTGAGGGCGGCGGCGGCCGTCGTGCCTTCGACGTTGCTGATCGCGCCGCGCATCAGCGCGCCGATCGCGCCCCACGCCTCCGCGCCGTCGACGCCGATGCCGGTCAGCAACTCCGCGGCGACGGCCGCGAGGACAGTGGCGAAGTTGCTGGCGAACACCGCCGCCGCGTGATAGGTCGCCTTCTGGCCGCTCGGGATTTGCAGCGTGTGCGCGCCTAACCGCTGCGCCAGCTGCTCCGCCGTGGCCACCGCGGCGGGGTCGCCTTCGATGCCGATCCAGGCGCTGCGCAGCAGCGCCGCGGCACGTGCCGGATCGGCGAGCGGAACAAGGGGGTGAAAGGTCCCGCATGGATGGCCCTCCGCGCGCAGCCTCGCCAGCCCGGCTGGGTCCGCGCTGCCACTGGCGTGCAGAATCACGGCGGCCGGCTGGAGCGGAACATCGGCCAGCGTGCCTAACGCGGCCGCGAGTTGCCCATCGCGCACCGCAACGAGAACCACATCGGCGGTGCCGACGGCCGGCGGGAGGGGGCCGGCGGTAATTGCGTCCGGCTTGTCCTCGACGCGCCGTCCGTGAAGCCCGGCGATGTGGATCCCCGATGCGACAAGGGCGCGGGATAACCCGCGCCCCGCCCGACCGGCACCGAGGATGAAGACCGCGCCGGTCACTTCGCTTTCGTCGTGTCCGCGCGCGCCGCCGCCATCGTCCCCGCCCGGTCGAGCAACTCACGCTGCGTCCGGACGCCATTCAGCAGCTGGAGGGAAATCGCCAGCGATCGATCATTGCGCAGCCCACGCGCGAACTCGGCGTCGGGGCCGAGCGCGTAGCGGGCGATCTGCGCGCCGAGAATGCGTGATACCAGTGGCTCGGCCGCATCATAGATCGGACGGCTGACGACGACACCACGTTTTGACATGCGTTCATACAGCGACGCGCGCATCGCCGGCGTGACGACGAAATCCGGCGACGCAATCGTGCCGCCGCCCTTTAGCTCCAGCGCATAGGCGGCCAGCGCGTCGCGGAACACCGCGACATTCTTCCCTAACGCCTGCTCGAAGGCGCGCTCCGGAACCGGCCGCACGGAATCGTCGACCACGACGTCGGGCGTGATGCCGCCGCCTCCGAGGAGCGTTCGGCCGAGCGGCGTCTTCACGGTGACTGGCTTCGGCGGCTTCGCCGTGCCGTCGGCATTATCCTCAGCCTTGCGCGGTCGGTCGATGCTTCGGCCAAGGGGCGTGTACCATTTGGCGATCGTCAACTTGAGCGCGCCCGCCTGGCCAAGCGGGAACAGCGTCTGCGCGCTCCCCTTCCCGTACGACTGGATACCGACGATCACCGCCCGATCCTGATCCTGCAGGGCGCCCGCCACGATTTCTGACGCGCTCGCACTGCCGTGATCGACGAGCACGACGAGCGGCATGTCGGGCCACGGCTCTTTCGCATCGTCGGTGAATTCCGCGGTCGCATCGGCGGTGCGGCCGCGCGTCGAGACGACGCGTTCGCCGGGATCGAGGAATAGTTCGGAGACCCGCACGCCCTGGTCGAGCAGGCCGCCGGGGTTTCCGCGGAGGTCGAGGACGAGCTTTCGCATGCCCTGTCCGCGGAGCTTGTCGATCGCTGCCTGGAGGTCGCGCGCGCTCGCCTCGCTGAAGATCGTCAGGGCGATGTACCCGATGTCGCCGCCGAGCATCCGCTGGTGCGACACCGACGAAACGTGGATCTCCTCGCGCTTCAAGCGGATCGGGATGTGTTCGCTCACTCCCGGACGCTCGACCGTCAGGCCTAACGGTGTCCCCGGTGCGCCGCGCAGCGCCTTCGACGCCTCGTCGGACGTCCAGCCAGCGGTCGACTTGCCCTCGACTTCGACGATCCGGTCACCGGTGCGGATCCCGGCGCGCTCGGCCGGCCCCCCGGGAATCGGCGCGACGACGGTGATCCACCCCTCCCGCAGGTCCATCTGGATGCCGACGCCGGCATAGCGACCGGTCGTGCTCTCGTTCAGCGCGCGCAGTCGATCGGCCGTCAGCAACACCGAGTGCGGGTCGTGAAGCTCATCGAGCAGCCCACTGACCGCCTTGTCGTACAGCTGGGAATCGCTGAGCGAGTCGACGTAGAGGTTCGACACGCGCGCCATCACCTCGCCGAAGAGCTGGGCGCCTGCGGCCGAGCCTCGCGAGCCGCGAATCCCGCGCTCCATCAGCCAGCCCCCCGACGCGAGGGCGGTGCAGAGAACGAGCGTGACGATGAGGGCGCGCGATCGCATGGCCATGTGTCTACCGGACCCGAGCCGGGCTGTGTGTTACGTCAACGTTCGATTCGACTCCGAAAAGCTCCGGCCAGCGCTCAGCGAGAACTCGCATGATCGCCGCCGCTACTGCATCCTCGCTGCCCGCTGCGTCCACCGTGACGATCGGCCCGCACTCGGGGTGTGCCAACTGCCACGCCGGCTCGGCGAACTGCGCGAACGCCCGCTCGACGCGGCGATGAAAGGCGTCGCCTGACGACTCCATTCGATCGCGCGCGCCGCGCTTGTCAGCCCGCCGCATGCCCTCGTCTGCCGACAGCGTGAGAAGCACGGTGAGATCGGGGACGAGATGGCCCGTCGCCAGCCGGTTGGCCGCGCGAAGGGTTTCCTCGTCGAGACCGCGTCCATGAATCTGGTACGCGTACGTCGAAAGAAAAAACCGGTCGAGCGTGACCGTCGTTCCCGCGGCTGTCGCCGGCTTCACCACCCGCTCCACCAGTTCAGCCCGCGAAGCGATAAACAGTGCGGCTTCGGCGGGCGCGGTAATCCCGCTCTCCGGATCGTTGAGCAGGATTTCGCGTATTCTTTCCCCGACCGGTGTTCCGCCCGGCTCGCGCAACTCCACATGCGCCACCCCGCGCCGCGTCAGCCGCGCGCCGAGCCGAGCGACCTGAGTGGACTTTCCCGCCCCCTCAGGTCCCTCGATGACGAGCAGCAGCCCGCGCTTCTCCGTCACGCGTCAGCCAAGCGTAATGATCGAGCTCGTCGCGCCCTTCTTGATTCCTTCGACGATCCAGTCGTTCACCTTCATCATCATCTTGTCGTAGTTCTCCTGCGCCACGACCAGCCGCTGGTACGTCGCGTTCTGCTGCACCTGGCCGAGCAGCGTATCGAGACTCTGCTCCATCTCGTCGCTCGGGCGCTCGCCGCGTTCGATCAGCTGCTGCGCGTCCGTGCGCAGCGTCTCCATCTTCTTCAGCAACTCGACCGCCTGCTTGTCGCCGGTGAGCAGGTCGTTCGCCCGCTTCACTGCCTGATATTCGCTGCTCTGGCCGATCAGTCGGCCGAGCTCCTTTGCCTTGTCGTCGATCATCGTGCTCCTGGTTGCGCCCCCGCGGACGCCTGAACGTTAGGCATCGCCGCCGCGCTCCGTCGCGCGACAACGAACCGCTCTCGACCCGCCAGGTCGCGATGCACCGCGACCTCATCATACCACCCGCCCGCCTGAACTGTTTCCGCGCCGAGCTGTGCCCGTCGCGCATCGACTTCCAGCAGCAGCCACCCGGCGCCTTCGAGCACCCGCGCCGCACCGAGTCCGATCGCCGTAATGTGGGCCATTCCGCCATCCGCGGAATAGAGCGCCAGCGACGGTTCCCAATCACGCACGAGCGCCGGCAGTGCTGACGCCTCGGCCGCCGCGATGTACGGCGGGTTCGACACGATCATCTGCACGCGCTCGCCGGCGATCGGCGCCAACAGCGATCCTTCGCGAAATTCAATCGGCGTCCGCAGCACATCGTGCAGCCGCCGCGCGTTGCCGCGCGCGACCGCGAGCGCGTCGGTCGAGACGTCCGTCGCGATCACCCGGTCGAACCGGCCCTCGCTCGCCAGGGCGAGCGCAATGCATCCCGAGCCTGTACCGATGTCGACTACCGTTCCGCCGCCGCATCGCTCGAGCGCGAGGTCGACGAGGACCTCCGTCTCTGGACGCGGAATGAGGACTCGCTGATCGACGTCGAGCGTCAGGTGGCGGAAGGCGGCGCGGCCGGTGGCGTACTGGATCGGCGCACCGCGCGCCCGCATCGTCGCGGCGCGTGACAACGCACCGACCACGTCGGCGCCGAGCAGCTCGTCGGGGTGGTGCATCGGCCACGACCGACGCACGTCGAGCAGCGACACGAGCAGCGCGCGCGCTTCCTCGGCGACGCTCTCGAATTCGCTGGCGTTAGGCGCGCGCGCGAGCGTCGCCTCGACCTCCGCGAGCGCGCCGGCGACGAGCGCCTCAGCC
Organism: Gemmatimonadaceae bacterium; assembly: GCA_046593895.1. Lineage (GTDB taxonomy): Bacteria > Gemmatimonadota > Gemmatimonadetes > Gemmatimonadales > Gemmatimonadaceae > JABFXC01. Next base: position 12,727 of record JBKJQR010000014.1, read on the forward strand.
ACCGCGCAGCCTCTCTTCAACATCGGCGAGGCTCAGCGCCTCGATCAACGGCCCGACGTCGCCGCCGAGCACGCGCGTGAGCTCGTGAAGTGTGACGTTGATCCGATGATCGGTCACCCGATTCTGCGGAAAATTGTAGGTGCGGATTTTCGCCGAGCGATCGCCGGTGCCGACCTGCGTCTTTCGCATCTTCGATCGCTCCGCTTCCTGCTCGGAGACGCGCAGGTCGAGCAGACGCGCGCGCAGCACCTCCATCGCCTTCAGCTTGTTCTGCAGTTGCGACTTCTGATCCTGCTGGCTGACGACGAGGCCTGTCGGGATGTGCGTGATGCGGACCGCCGAATCGGTGGTGTTGACGCTCTGCCCCCCCGGTCCCGACGAACGAAAGACGTCGATGCGCAGGTCCTTGTCCTCGATCTTGACGTCGACTTCCTCGGCCTCGGGGAGGACAGCCACCGTCGCCGCGGAGGTATGGATGCGTCCCTGCGCCTCGGTGGCCGGCACGCGCTGCACCCGATGCACACCCGACTCCCAGCGCATCGAACCGTACGCACTCTCGCCGGTGAGCTTGAAGATCGCTTCCTTGAGTCCGCCTAACGTTCCATCGGAAACAGAGATCACTTCCTGGCGCCAGCCACGCGTCGACGCGTAGCGCGTGTACATGCGGTAAAGATCGGCCGCGAACAGCGCCGCCTCATCGCCCCCCGCACCGGCGCGGATCTCGACGATTGCGTTGCGATCCTCGAGGGGATCTCGTGGAATGAGCAACGGCTTGAGCACGCGCTCAATCTCCGGGATGTTGGCCTCGAGCCGCGCGATTTCCGCGCGCGCCTCGGCCGCCATCTCGGGGTCATCAATGGAAACGAGCTCGCGGGCCTCCGCGAGCTCGTTCTCAGTCCTCCGCAGCTTTTCGGCAAGCTCGACGACCGTCGCCAGTCGGCTATGCTCTCGGCCGAGTTCGGCCAGCTTGGCGTTGTCCCGCGCCGCGGACGGCTGGGACAACTCTCGCTCGACCGACGCCGCGCGCTCCAGCGCGTCGGCGAGCCGATCGCGCAGGAGGCTGTCGGTCTGTTGGCTCAGACGGTCTTCTTCCCGAACTTCTGGCGGAAGCGGTCGATCCGCCCCGCGGTGTCGATGAACTTCTGCTTGCCTGTATAGAACGGGTGGCACTCCGAGCAGACGTCCGTGTGCATCTCGGGAATCGTCGAACGCGTCTGGAACGTGTTGCCGCAACCGCACTTCACGGTCGCCGTGGCGTACACGGGATGGATTTCGGTCTTCATGGCGAGCCTCGTCGGATACGTGAAACGATCAGCCTGATAATCTAGCGGAAACCGGCCCTAAAAGACAAGCGCACAACGCGTTGCGGGTTTGACACGGGCACGAAGCGCCGGTAAGATTCTCAGGTTCTACACTGTGAACGCCGTACAGGCTCGATTTGTTCGCGCGGTCGACGGTTGGCAGCCTCCCTATCGCACTGACCAAACCATGGAAACCCTGGACTTCCTCGCGACGGTCCCGCTGTTCGCCAGTCTCGAGCGCGATGCGTTGCAGGAGTTCGCGTCGATCACGCGCGAAAAGACTTATCCGAAGGGAAGCGTCATCCTCTTCGAGGATGATCCGGGTGATTCGCTCTTCGTCGTCCGCCAGGGTCGCGTGAAAGTCGTGCTCGTTGGCGAGGATGGGCGCGAAGTCATCCTTGGCGTGCTCGGCGTGGGCGAGCACTTCGGCGAACTCTCGCTGATCGACGAACAACCGAGATCGGCGCATGTCATCGCGATGGAAGACGCGACGATGCTCGTCCTCCGCCGCGAGGATTTTCGCGCCCGCGTCGAGCGTTCCCCGGCAGTCGCCTGGGCGCTGCTGCAGGGACTCTCCCGCCGCCTGCGCCGCGCCGACGACAAGATCGGTGGTCTCGTCCTCCTCGATGTTCCCGGCCGTATCGCGCGCCTCCTGCTCGATGCAGCCACCGAGTCCGGCGGGGAGAAGATCGAGAAGCCACTCACGCATCAGACCATCGCGCAGATGATCGGTGCCAGCCGCGAGACCGTGTCGCGGGCGATGAAGGAGTTCCAGGAGTCGCACTGGATTTCGGTCGAGCGCCGCCAGATCGCGATCACCGATCGCCCCGCCCTCGAGCAGCGCGCCAGCGTTCGCCCCTCCAGCTGACGGGCTGTGACAACGCTCACGTGCCCGTGGTGCGGCGCGGTGCGGCAATCGGTGGCGTAATAGCTCAGCTTGTCCGTTCTCCCTCGCCCGTGAGGCAATGAGTCTCCGTGTGCAATTCTGGGGTACGCGTGGTTCCATCCCCAGCCCTGGGCCGACGACGGTCCGCTATGGTGGCAATACCCCCTGCGTCGAGCTGCGTACCGACGATGGGTGGCTCATCATTCTCGACGCGGGAACAGGCGTCCGTGAACTCGGCCGATCGCTGATCGAACGCGCGAATGGCGCTCCGATCGCCGGCGACATCTTCCTCACGCACGCCCACTGGGACCACATCCAGGGGCTGCCATTTTTCGGGCCGATCTTCCAGCGCGGGAATCACTTCACGATCTGGGGATCCAAATCCCTCGAGACGAGCATCGACCGCGTCGTGCGAGACCAGATGTCACCGGTCGTGTTCCCCGTCGCATTCGAGCAACTCGACGCGGTCATCGATTTCCGCGAGCTCGCCGCGGGGGAATCGGCGGGCGAGGGGTATCAGGTCAGTGCGTTCCCGGTCCGGCATCCGGGGGGGGCGCTGGGATACCGTTTCTCGTCCCGTAACGATGACGGGCGCGCGCTCGTCTATATCAGTGACAACGAGTTGAACCCGACGGCGAAGTACGACGTGCCGCGCGACTGGCGCGCGCGGTTGATCAAGTGGGTGCGCGGCGCGACGGTGCTCATTCACGACACGATGTACACGCGCGAAGAGTACGACCACCATCGAGGCTGGGGACACTCGACGTACGAGGACGCAGTCGATCTGGCACTCGATGCCGAGGTCGAGCAGCTGGTGCTGTTCCACCACAAGCCCGAGCGGACGGACGACGAAGTCGATCGTCGAATGGAGCAATGCCGCGCGATCGTTGCGCGGCGAAGTCGCACGCTCGCGGTCGTCGCCGCGGCAGAAGGATTGACGTTGACCGTTTAGCTCCCGGAGGAGCACCATGGTTCGAATCGCCCCTCGCGCTCTCGTCGCGATCGCCGTCGCTGCCATCGTCGCGCCGGCTGCCCGCGCGCAGGATGCGTCTGTGCCGGATAGCCGCCCGACCGTCGCCGTGATGCATTTCAACAACGGCGCGATCGGCAAGGCCCACGAAGAGCTCGATCCCCTCCGCGGAGGAATCGCCGACATTCTCACCAGCGAGCTATCGGCCAACGAGCGGATCCGCGTGATTGAACGCGACCAGCTCGACAAGCTCGTCGCCGAGCAGAATCTCGCGTCGAGTGGTGCGGTCGACAAAGCGACCGCGGTGCGGGTCGGCAAGCTGCTTGGTGTGCATCACATGATTTTCGGCAGCTACGTCAGTGACCGGAAGCAGCGGGTTCGCTTCGATGCACGGTCCGTCGACGTCGAGACGGGACAGATCGAGCATGTCGAGACGGTCTCGGGAAAGCTCGACGATTTTTCCGACCTGATCACGACTCTCGCTGCGCAGCTGAACCGTGGCCTGAAGCTCCCGGCGATGCGGGTGAGCCGCGCCGCGGCGCCGGCAAAGCCACCGTTCCAGGTCGTCATGCTCTACTCGCGAGCGATCGCCGAGGAGAATGGTGGCCGGCCGGCCGAGGCGGTGAAGCTGTACCGCGCCGCGCTCGACAAGTTTCCCGAGTACGCGCCGGCGAAGAAGGCGCTCGATCGCATCGGCTCGCCGAAGACGGGCGACTGAGCGCTCCGCCTAACGGCCGGCCGCTATCCGTCGCACCGACGTCGCACCCGTCTCCCCGGCCATGCAGTCGGTAAAACCGCTGTTGATCGCCTGCATCGGCCGCGCGCTCACCGCGTCACCGCTCGGGCGCCGCGACGATGACGTCGAAGTGCGCCGGGTGCCGGTGTTGCCGCGACCCGGGGCCCTCGACCCCTGCCGCCCCACGGTTGTGCTCCTCGATCGCTCCCTGCTCGCCAGCACCGGCGACGAGCGGCGCGTGCTCGACGAACTCGCCGCCGTCGCTGCGCTTGTCGGCTGGGGAGAGATCGGCGAGGATTCGCCGAGCAGCGCTTTCCCCGCCGACCTGCTGACGAGCTTCATTCCCGGCGTCGCGTCCCCGGGCGCTGTGATTGCTGCGCTCCGCGGCGCCTTCCGTCATGCGGCTGCACTGGTCGTCGCGCGGAATGCGCGAATCGCCGAGGGCGAACGATATCACGAGCTCACCGAGCTGACGCGCGTTGGCGTCGCGCTGTCCACCGAGCGGGATCTCATCACCCTGCTC
>JBKJQR010000036.1:0-13597 GCA_046593895.1 Gemmatimonadaceae bacterium
AGATAGAATCCGCCGTCGTCAGATGGACCAACGACGAGATCGTAATCGGCGAGTGCGAGGAATGCTGACTCGAGCACAGCGGCCGGGAGATGCGGGCTGTCGCCGTTGAAGGCGATCACGCGCCGCGGTGGTTCGCAGAGGAGGGCGAACGTCGAGGCGAGACCGGCGGCGAGTCCGCGCCCGTGCTGCGATACTACGCGAACGTCAGAAACCAGCCACTCGGCGATCTCCTCGGCGTCGCCGGCCGGGCAGACGACAACGACGGTGGCGCCCACCGCATGGGCGAGCGCGAGGGTATCCTCGACGAGTGCCCGGTAGAGATCAACGACGAGTGTCGGCGTGCAGAATGGGGTAAGGCGCGTCTTGACGTGACCTGCCCGCGGCGCCTTGGCCATGATCGCCAGCACTCGTTCCGGCTCGGAATGTGTCAGGGACTTGCCTCCACACTGCGATAGGTTCAATTCGATGAGCCGCCTGGAGCGGCCGGCCGAATAATGCACTGGAAGCTCGTCCGCCAACCAGAGTTCTCCAGTCTGCACGATTACCAGAATCTCATTGCCGATGGCACAAACGCCGCTACTCGCGCACATCGAGTTGGAAGCAGGCGATCGTACATTTCAATCGGGACTGCTGCTCGACCTGCTGTCGGCACTCGGGCGCACGCGACCCGGCGACTTGTTCGCGCTGACCGGCGGCGACGCGACGGCCGTTGACGCCGATCTTGATGCATGGTCGCGCCTGACGGGCCACCCGATCGTTGCCCGCACGACGACCGACGACCGCACGCGCTGGGTGATTCGCAACGGCGCGGCGCCGGTCGGTGACAGCGACGCGCGGCCGCTCGGTGAACGGCTGTGGATCTACGTGAACTTTCACTGCAACCTCCACTGCGACTACTGCTGTGTGCGATCATCGCCGGTGGCGCGACGCCGCGAGCTTGGACTCGAGCGGGTTCGCCGAATCGCGCGCGAAGCGCCGGCGCTCGGTGTGCGCGAGCTGTTCGTGACGGGCGGTGAACCGTTCCTGCTCGACGACATCGGGGACATCGTCATCGCGCTCGCCGACGCGGCGCCGGTCACCCTGCTCACCAACGGCATGCTGTTTCGAGGGCCGAGGCTCGCCTCGCTCAAACGGCTGCCACGCGACCGCGTGACCCTGCAGATCAGTCTCGACAGCCCCGATCCGCTGCTCCACGACGCGCATCGTGGCCGCGGCGCCTGGCAAAAAGCGCTGGAGGGCATCGACACCGCGCGCGCAGAAGGTTTTCGCGTCCGTCTGGCGGCTACGGTGGAGACCGATGTGGACGAAGCGCGATTCAGGGCATTTCTCGATGCCCGACAGGTCGCACCCGAAGATCGTGTCATCCGGCGAGTGGCGTTGCGAGGCGTCGCTGAGAACGGGGTCGCCCTCTCACGTGCCGACCTTGTTCCGGAGATCACGATCACCGCGGACGGCGTCTACTGGCATCCGGTCGGTGCCGACGACGAGGACATGCTGGTCACGCCGGAAATCTTTCCGCTGGCCGCCGCGTTCGACGCGGTTCGGCGGCACCTCGACCGCGAGCGAGCGCACGGTGACCGGCTCGCCGCGGTGTTTCACTGCGCCTAACGGCGCGCCTCACGCTCCGCCGGGCGGGGCTGGGCGGCTGGGTTGGCGAAGAACCCCTGGGTGCGGCAGGCGGCGTCGAGCGATCCGTATCCGCTGACGTCGGCCGCGATCCACTGTCGGAGCCCTTCGGCCTCGAGAATCGGTTTGTGCACGGGATTGTCGAAGCTCATGCGCAGCAGGGCATCGGTGAACCGCCGCTCGAGATCCGCCTCGAGGCCGACCCGCGCCGTGAACATGCAATGGGAATAGGCCGGCGACGACCAGACGACGGACAATGCGCCGGAAGGAACCAGCCGCTGGCTCTGGACGCCCGCCCAGAAGGGGCTGCCCACCGCACCGGCGTCGGCTCTTCCATCGAGCACGGCCCGGAGCACTTCGACCTCACTCGTCCCGGTGTCGCCGTGCTTGCCGACGTCGGTGTTGATGCGGAGCGATCGGAAGTCCCGTCCCTCGACCAGATCCTGCTCGGCGAGGAAGTGGACCGGCAGGATCGCGGCGTGACCGCTGTCGCGGCTGCCTAACGCAATCGTGCGACCGCGGAGGTCGGCGATCGATGAGACGGCGCCCCCCGACGGCGCGACGATCACCGTCGTCCATCCAAGGTCGGTGTCGCGCATGGCGAGCGGCCGACATGCCTGCGCGCTCCACTCACGCGCCTGGAGGAACGCCAGATTCGTGTTCCACGCGATGTCGATCCGCGGACCCGGGTCGCCATCGGCGAGGAGCAGCGAGCGAACCTGCGCTTCGTAACTCTGAAAAAGAACGACTTCGACGTCGAGCGTCGCCTCATGCTGAAAATACCGGCGCATGCCCTCCCAGATCGGAACGACTTTCGGGTCGTACGCAACGGCTCCCAACCAGATGGTTCGCAGGGACACGCTTTGCTCCTCGCCAACGTTGCGCAGGGCAGGGGCGCCCTGCGATGCATTCAGAACAGCGGCAATCCGAGCAGCGCCTTGCCGATGAATTCGCGCAGGACGTCGATGGTGGGTGCCATGACCGCACCTGCCTGCGCGTCGCGAAAGAACCGTTCGATGCCGGTATGACGCGAGAACGCCGCGCCGCCGCAGGTGCGCATCGCAAGCGACGTCACCGCAATCGCCGTATCGCCGGCGGCTGCCTTGATCTCGAGTACCCGCAGCATCGTCAGTTCGTCGGGGCGTTCGAGGTGGTCGATCGTGTCGTCGAGGCGGGCCGCGAGACCATCGGTCTCGATCTGCATCGTGGCGAGCTGCGCGCGGAGGGTGGGCAGTGCTTCGCCGAGTGATGTCGAGCCGAGATGTTCGAATTTTGCGGCCTTGAGGTGGGCGATCGTCGCCGCGACGACGGCGCGGCAGAGGCCGAGCGAGACAGCCGCCTGTCCGACATTGAACAGCGGCAGGACGGTTTCGAGCATCGTCTGGAAACCGCCGCCCTCCGCGGTGAGACGCCTGTCCGGGGGGACGACGCAACCATCGAGGAGCATCGGCGACGATGCATTGGCGCGCAGCCCGAGCCCGTCCCACGCGCCGGCCACAGCCAGGCCATCGGCCCCCGCGAGGACCAGATAGAGAGTCGAATCCGTCAACGTCGTGCCGTTAGGCGACAGCGACGATGTCACGTAGCTCTGGGCGTGGCCGGCGCTCGTCACCCACGACTTGCGGGCGGCAAGGCGGGCGCCGCTGCCATTGAGGTTCTCGGCGCGGGAGACCGGCGCCCAGAAGTGGCTGCGCGACCCTGTTTCGCTGAAGGCGAGCGTCGACAGGTGACGGCCGCTCGCCATCGCCTTCAGCACGTCCTCGAGGGCGTCGGTCCGTGGTGCAGCGGCAATCGTCACCGACGCGAGGGTGTGCATCAGGAACACCATGGCGACCGAGCCGTCGACTTCCGCCAGCGCCGCGACGACGTCGGCAAATGCGCGCGGACCGAGCGCCGCTCCACCGACATCGGCGGGCAGCATCAGCCCGAGCAGTCCGGCCTCGCCGAGTTTCTCGATGGCATCGGTGGAAAACCGCGCCAGCTTGTCGTTGTCGGCTGCAGCCGGCGCCAACACATTTCGGGCGATGGCACTGGCGGCATCTGCAGCGATCTGTGCATTCATGAGACTCTCCTGCCGGCGCACTGCCCGGATCTGGAATTTTCAACGCTGGCCGAATGTCCACCAAGGCGCACCGGGAGTCAATTGATGCCGAGTCCGCAGACGTGAAGCTGTCGGTCATCGTCCCGACCTTCAACGAAGAAGCGGTGATTGCCGGGACACTGCGCCATGCCGTGGACGTGCTGGCGCCATTCGAGGTGATCGTGGCCGATGGATGCAGCGCGGACGCGACCGCCGCCCGTGCGCGTCCGTATGCCACCGTGCTGGCTCTGTCGATGACGCGCGGCGCCGCACTCAATCATGCGGCGGCTGTCGCTACGGGCGACGTGCTTCTTTTCCTGCACGCCGACACGATGCTTCCGCGTAGAGCGGCGTTGGCAATCGCGGAGGCACTCTCGGATGCGGACGTGATTGGAGGCGCGTTTCGCCTGCGTCTCGATCACCCCGGATGGCTGGCTGCGCTTGTATCGTACAACGTGAATCTTCGTTCATCGCTGCTGAATTCCTTTTTTGGCGACCAGGCGATGTTCGTGCGCCGCGACGTTTTCGCGCGAGCGGGCGGGTTCAAGGATTGGAGCGTGATGGAGGATCTGGATATTCTCCCGCGGCTCCGGCGGCACGGTCGCCTTGCCGTGCTCGACGAAGAGGTCGTCACGTCTGCCCGGCGGCACCTGAGGAGCGGCTGGTGGGCGACGATTGGTACGATCTGGATCATGACGTTCCTGAATCGTTTCGGCGTCTCTGGTCACGCCATGACCCGGTGGTACAAGCCGCAGCGTTAGGGTGTCCGGCACGACTTACAGGACTACGGAGGACAGCGATGGCCGCACGGGAACTTCACGAGGGAGCGAATCACGTATCGGCGGGACAGCGGACACGATACGCCTGGTTCGCCGCGGCTCGCATCGCGCTCGGCTTGTACTGGCTGTACGAGCAGCACTGGAAGCTTCCACCGGACTTCGGCCTGCACGACCCACGAGGGCTGATGTTCTCCTTCCAGCAGGGCATTCAGTATCCGACCATCGATCTCTATCGAGCGTTTCTGCAGAAGGTGGTCGTACCGCACTTCCACCTGTTCGGCTGGCTCATCGGGATCACCGAGGTCGCGATCGGCACGTCGCTGGTGCTCGGCGCATTCACCAGAGCCGGTGCACTGCTCGGTGTACTCCAGGCAGTGAACCTGCTGGTCGCCCAGGGAAGTTCGCCCGAGGGCCCATGGATCTACGTTGCCATACTTGCCGCAAATCTCTTCGTGCTGTTCGCTCCCACCAACCGGCGATTCAGCCTGGACAGCCGCTTCCAGCCGGCTATTGACAGCCCGGCCCGGGGAGCGTAGAATCGCCGAGCGAACGCATTCGAAACACTCCGAACAGCAGTTCAGGGCGTTTCGAAATCGCGGAGAGTATGAGCGAAGAGGCTGATCCCCGCGGGGCCTGCCTGACGGTGGTCACCCATCATGTCGCTATCAATGGAACGTAAGCGGGCTACGATCACCGACGTCGCGGTTCACGCGGGGGTTTCCAAGGCCACGGTGTCGGCCGCGCTCAACTCGACTGCGGGTGTGCGGGACGCGACTCGCCAGCGCGTGCTGTCGTCGGCCGAGCAGCTCGACTACCGGCCGGCGGCACGAACGCGGGCCGGGGCGCCGCCGCAGCTCGACGGCGCGCGCAGTGCGCGGAGCCTGGCGCTGCTCATCCGCGAGTCGGACAACCCGTACTACGCCGAGGTGATCGCGGGCGCGCGAGCCGCGATCGAGCCGCGGGGGTTCACCCTGCTGGTAGTGAGTTCGGAAGGCGACTATGAATCGGAGCGGCGCGCGGTCCGCTTGCTTCACGCGAAAGAAGTGGATGGGCTGATGGCGTATCCGTTGATGGACGACCACGCTGACCTGTCGCACTTCTTCGAGCTTCGGCGTCGCAACTTTCCGTTCGTGCTGCTCGAGGGGGTGCGCGGCCTGCCGGCCGGCCTGATCGACATCGACAACCGCGCCGCATCGTGCGCGGCGACCGAACACCTGATCGGCCTCGGGCACACCAGCCTCGCGCACTTCGCTGGACCGCCCTATTCGCTGCACACGCGGGAGCGGATTGACGGCGTGCGGATGGCGTGCAGCGGGGCGCTCGTGCGTTTCACCGACGCGAATATCATAACGGCCGGCGCTCACCTCGAGGACGGTTACCGCGCGGCGCTCGCGTACTTTCGTGGACGCTCGCCCACCGACCGGCCGACCGGAGTGACCTGCTACAACGATCTCGTCGCGGCCGGCGTCTGCAGCGCACTCGCCGAGCTCGAGATCGCCGTGCCTGGTGACATCAGCGTGGTCGGATTCGACGATATCCCACTCGCGCGGTACCTGGCCGTGCCGTTGACGACGGTGCACATCCCGGGGAAGGAAACGGGCTACCTTGCCGCCGAACTGCTGATGGCGCAACTGGCGGCGAGCGCGCCAGTCCCGCACGAGCGACACCTGATGCACGCAACGCTCGTGGTCCGTGCCTCGACGGGAGTGCCGCCGGTGCCGCCGTAGCCGGAACCCGCCCGCGCGACTGCAGCACGGCAGGTCAGATCCGGTGACCCTGCCCGAGTCCCGCACCAACCCGTGTCGCCTAACGCTGGTCGTCAGGCAGTGCGGCAAATGCCCCGAAGCCCAGCCCTCAACGCCCCTCCGAGGATCGTCCGAATGTCCATCGCACCTCGTTGCCGAGACCAGAGAACGGTCAATCGGCACGCCCGACAAGCAGCCGGATCACGGCTGCGCACCGTGCTGTTCACCATCATCACGACTACGCTCGTCGTCGTCGCGCCATCGCTCGCGGCGCAAGCGGCGAGCAACGGGCGACTGAGTGGCACTGTCCTCAATGACAGCCGGCAGCCGATCAGTGGCGTCGAAGTCGTGGTCATCGGGACCCGGCTCGGCGGCGTGACGGCAGCCGATGGCCGTTACAACATTGGCGGCGTACCGATCGGGCCGCAGACCGTACGCGCGCAGCGCATCGGCTTCCAGCCGAGCAGCCAGCAGGTGGCCATCGCCGACGGGCAGCTGACGACGGTCGACTTCCAGCTCACCGCCGCGGTGACGGTGCTGAGCGAGGTCGTCGCGGTCGGTTACACGAACGAGCAGCGCCGCGACGTCAGCGGTGCGGTGTCGAGCGTGACCGGCAACGAGATCAAGGATCAGAAGGTCGCGACGCTGGAGGAGGCGATCCGCGGCCGCGTTCCCGGCGTGCAGGTGTCGGCGAGCGGAGAGCCCGGTCGCCCGGCGCAGATCGTGATCCGCGGGCAGCAGACGTTAGGCGACCCCTCGCCGCTCTACGTCGTCGACGGAATGTACGTCGGCAACGTGAATCCGAACATCAACCCCGACGACATCGAGAACATCGAGGTCCTCAAGGACGCATCGGCGGCCGCGCAGTACGGAGCGCAGGCATCGAAGGGCGTCATCGTCATCCGCACGCGACGGGGCCGGACGGGCGCCAACCAGTTCGCGATCAACACCTACTACGGCACCCAGGAAATCTCGAAGCGTCTCGAGCTCGCCGGGACGGCCGAGTGGCAGCAGCTCTGGTTGCAGGCGTACCAGAACGCCGGCGTCCCGGCGGGAAACATCCCGGCGAGCGTGACGCAGCCGCAGTCGGTGAACACGAACTGGCAGAACGCGATTTTCAACCGCGGCGCGATCCAGAACGTGAACCTCCAGGCATCGGGCGGGACGGGCACTGCCAGCTACCTGCTGAGCGGGAGTGTGCTCGATCAGAACGGGACGCTGATCGCGACGCGCTTCCGGCGGGCCAGCGTCCGGGCGAACTCCGAGGCACGGATCGGCCGCCTAACGGTGGGCGAGAACCTCGCGGTGTCGCAGAACAACACGAAGGGACTGAACAGCTACGCGCTGATCGACGTCGTCCGGATGCTGCCAACGATTCCGGTGTACGACAAGAATACGTCGAGTGGGTTCGGCTTCGGCGACGCAGCGAATCCGACGTTCGCGGTGAACCCGGTGGCCAATCTCCTCGTGAACACCGCCAATTACCGGTCGAACCAGGCACTCGGCACCGCCTTCGGTGAGGTACGGCTGATCGGCGGGCTGCGCTACCGGCTGAACGCCGGCGTCGACTACAACGACGGCTTCAATCGCTTCTTCCGCAGCATCGACCAGATCCGGTTCCGCACCTTCAACACGTACGCGACGCTGACACAGGATCGGCCGAACCGGACCAACACCCTCGTCGAGAACCTGCTGAACTACGACGGCTCGTTCGCGGGGGGCGAGCACCGGGTCACCGCGGTCGGCGGCTTCACGACGCAGCGATCGAACTTCATCTTCGTCCGCGCCTTCCGGCAGGGTTTCTCGAACGAGAACCTCCAGCAGATCGACGCCGGGGCCAGCTCGGGGCTGAACAACGCCGGCTTCTCGGTGCCGAGCATGTTGAACTCGGTGCTCGGGCGCGCGACGTACGCCTTCCGTGACCGGTACCTCGTCACGGCGAGCGGCCGCAACGACTGCTCGTCGCGATTCAGCCCGAACAACAAGTGCGGCACCTTCGGCGCCGGCTCGCTCGGCTGGGTGGTGAGCGAAGAGGGATTCTTCCACGCGGTGCCGCTGCTCAACCGGGCCGGCCTCGTCAAGCTGCGCGCGAGCACCGGTGTCCTCGGCGACCAGAACATCGGCGACTTCGCGTACTCGGCGCCGGTATCGTCGAACATCAACTACCGCTTCGGCGGGATCGTCAACTCCGGCGCGACGCAGACGGTGCTGGTCAACGAGAGCCTGCGGTGGCAGAGCAACCGGTCGAGCGACATCGGCCTCGACCTCGGGCTGCTCGACAACAGCCTGACGCTGACCGCGGATTACTACAGCAACAAGGTGTCGAACCTGCTCGTCGCGATTCCGATTCCGGGGAGCCTCGGATCGGCGGGTAATCCGACGGTGAATGCCGGTGCGATGAACAACGCCGGCTTCGAGCTGGGTCTCGCCCACCGCATGAAGCGCGGCGACTTCGGCCTGAACAGCAGCTTCAACATCGCGACGGCAAGAAACCGCGTGACGTCGCTCGGCAATGGCGGGCAGCCGATCTTTGCCGGGTCGTATGGCGAAGCGCGGACGGCGGTCGGCGGCCCGATCGGGTCGTGGTACGTCAGGCAGACCTGCGGAATTTTCCAGAGTGCCGCGGACGTGACAACGCATGCGTCACAACCTGGCGCGCAGCCGGGCGACGTCTGCTACGTCGATCGCAACAAGGATGGCGTCATCAACGATGACGACCGTCATGTCGCGGGAAATGGAATTCCGAAGGTGACCGGCGGGCTGTTCCTCGACAGTCGGTACAAGGGACTCGACGTCGGCCTCAACCTCACCGGCAAGTACGGCTACAAGATCTTCAACGCGGTGCGGATCCAGACCGACCGTCTGGACGACATCGGCGGCGTGCGCCATGGCTATCGGCCGTGGACACAGCAGAATCACAGCACGACGACGCCGATCGCGCTGTTCAACAACAACGGACCGAGTGCGGCCCGCGCGACGTCGAACGCGTACGGCCTCTCCGACCGCTGGCTCGACAAGGGTGACTTCACGCGGATCCAGAACCTGATCGTCGGGTACACGATTCCGGACCGCTACATCGGCCGGCTTGGCTCGCTGGGTACGAGCGCGCCCCGCGTCTACCTGAACGTGCAGAACCTCCACACGTTCACCGACTATCCGAACTGGGACCCGGACGTGCTCGGCATCGGCAACGCGCTCGCGCGCGGCGAGGATGACGGCACGATCTACCCGACGCCGCGGACAATCACCTTCGGACTCGACGTCCACTTCTAATGCCTAACGTCCTCGCGCCCCGTGTTGCGCGGGCTCCGGCCCACACATTTTTCCGGTCCCCAATCATGCGAGTTCGTGCCCTCATCCCGGCGTTCGCCCTTGCCGCAGCCGTCATCGGTTGCCGGGCGGACGTCAACCTGACGAATCCCAACGCCCCGACCGTCGCCACTTTCTGGCGGACGGCAAACGACGCGCAGCAGGGCCTCACGGCGGCGTACCAGAACCTCAACTTCCTCGGCACCTACCTCCGCTGGCACGCCTTCGCATACGACATTCGCTCGGACGAAGGGACGAGCTTCAGCCCGTGGACAGACCTCGCGAACCAGAGCAAGTTCGCCTTCGCGAACTACGATTTCCCGACGGTGCACGACACCTGGTACGACTCGTACGTCGGCATCTCCCGCGCGAACCAGGTGGTTGCTTACGTGCCGGGCATCCAGATGGATGCGACAACGCGCGACCGTTATGTCGCCGAGGGGAAGTTCCTCCGCGGGTTGCACTACTGGGAGCTGATCACGCTCTTCGGCGGCAATATTCCGCTGCTCACCAAGCCGTCGGCGGTGAGCGACCGGCCGGGGCCAGCCGGAGACGTCGCGATCTGGGCGCAGATCGAGAAGGATTTCTCCGAGGCAGCCGCGGTACTTCCAGCGCAGACGATGGCGCAGTCGAGCGGGCATGCAGTAAAGGGATCGGCGCAGGGAATGCTCGGCAAGGCACTGCTGCAGCAGCGGAAGTGGGCGCAGGCGGCAGCGGCGCTGCAGCCGATCGTGCAGGGACAGTCGGGCGGCTTCTCGCTGCTGACGAAATATGCCGACTTGTTCAACTCGAACGGCAACAACACCAACGAGTCGCTGTTCGAAACGCAGACCGGCGACCCGAACCTCTGCGCATCGCAGGGTATCTGCGGCCTGAACATCGGGCGCATGATCGGCCCCTGCGGCCCGAGCTATTGCGACGGGCGTCCGACGCGCTGGTTCTTCAACCAGTTCCTGATCGACTCGACCACCACCGGCAAGGTTGATCCGCGGGCGCAGGCGACGCTGTTCTTCTACCAGGGCCCGAACACGCCGGTACATGGCCTGACGTGGGCGCAGCGCGCCGGCGGTCCCGATGGTCCAGCCTATCGCGACACGACAGCGATCTACTTCGCGAAGTACACGGAGTATTACCTGCCCGGTGCGCCGTACGACATCCAGTGGGATGCGCCGCTCAACTACAAGATCCTGCGCTACGCCGACGTGCTGCTGATGTACGCGGAAGCGCTCAACGAACAGGGACAGCCGGCGACGGCGGCGACCTACGTGAACATGGTGCGTGCCCGCGCGCAACTGGCGCCGCTGCCATCGCTCTCGCAGGCAGCGATGCGCGATGCGATCCTGCATGAGCGGTTGCTCGAATTCGGGCTCGAGACGCAGCGATGGACTGATCTCGAGCGCCAGAATCTGCTCACGTCGTCTTACCTGCCGACACTGATCTCACACGACGACGAATTCAGGAACTTCGCGCCGAACAAGTCGGAACGCTATCCGATACCGACCAGTGAACTAAACCTCAATCCGAACCTGAAACAAAATCCTGGGTGGTGATGCGGCAACGCATCCTGCCCGGGAGTGGACGCACCGGCACGGCGGCGTATATCGCCGCCGTGCTCGGTGCGCTCCTGATCGGAGCCGTGCCCGCGGCCGCGCTGCGCCGGCTTCACGTGCCTAACGTGCGCTGCTGGCGAAGTCGGTGATCGTCCTCGACCTGCGATAGGAACGAGGATGACGATCAGGCGAGCGGGCAGGGACCGGATCGGGGCATGTCTAACGGCAGCCCTGCTGATCCCATGCATCGCCGGCTGTCACGGGTCGAGCGCCGCGGCGCCGCGGCAGGTGCCGCCGGCGGCGATCAACGCGGTGCGCGGGGTACACGACCCGGCACTCATCAAGGAGAATGGTGTCTTCTGGTTGTACTCGACCGGAAAAGGGATTCCGATTCGCCGCTCGACCGACCTGATTCACTGGGATACCGCCGGTCGCGTGTTCCCGACCGCGATGCCGCCATCGGCGGCGGCCGCCGTTCCCGGTGCTGAGTTTCCGTGGGCGCCGGACATCTCGCTCGGCAACAATCGCTATCGGCTGTACTACTCGCTGTCGACGTTCGGCAGCCAGCGGTCGGCGATCGGTCTGGCGACCAACGTGACGCTCGATCCCGCGGATTCACGCTACCAGTGGGTGGATGAGGGCGTCGTGCTGAAATCGTCGCCGCAGGTGAGCACCTTCAACGCGATCGACCCTAACGTTGCCGTTGACGAACGCGGAGACCCGTGGCTCGCCTGGGGCTCGTTCTGGGGTGGGCTCAAGCTGCGCCGACTCGACGCGGCGACCGGAAAGCTGTCCACTATCGACACGACGATGTATTCGCTCGCCGCGCGTGCCGGTACCGACGTGACGACGGGCCCGACCGACGCCGAGGCCATCGAGGCCGCGTTCATCGTCAGCCATGGCGGTTACTTCTACCTGTTCGCGTCCTACGACCTCTGCTGCCGAGGCTCGTCGAGCACGTACAACGTCCGGGTCGGGCGCGCGATCGTGATCAGCGGACCGTATGCCGACATGAGCGGCGTCGCGATGACGGCGGGTGGCGGCACGATCGTGCTCCAGGGACTCGGCCGGGTGCGCGGTCCGGGGCACTGCGCGGTGATCTCCGATGGCGCGCAGGATTACATGGTGCACCACTTCTACGACGATCTTGCCGGAGGCGCGGCGACGCTGCAGGTCCGCCCGATCACCTGGACCGCGGATGGCTGGCCCGTCGTCGGCGAGCCGATCGCACCACCGCCGTCGGTCCCCTGAGGAAATGAACCAGATGTCAATCCGGCGCGAAGCTGCGCTCCGCGCCGGGCAGCAGCGGCGCATCCTGCTCTTCCTTCCGCAGCAGGCAGTTGCCGATGACGAGTCGCTCGATGTCGGTGCCCATGAAGCAGCGGAACGCGTCGTCGGGCGTGCAGACGATCGGCTCCCCGCGGACGTTGAAGCTGGTGTTGACGAGCACACCGCATCCTGTCTGCGCCTTGAACGCGGTGAGCAGCGCATGAAACCGGGCGTTGGTCTCGCGGTGCACGGTCTGGATCCGCGCCGAGTGATCCACGTGGGTCACCGCCGGGATCGTCGACCGCGCCGCGTCAGGCCTAACGTGCAGTACCGGGGTCGGCGCCCCTCCGGCAAACGCGCTCTCCGCGCGCCGCTGCGCTGAGGCGACAGCGGCGACGAGCAGCATGTAAGGACTTGGCCCCTCGAGGTCGAACCACTCGGCCGCATCCTCGGCGAGCACCGCTGGCGCGAACGGCCGGAACGACTCGCGCCGCTTCACCTTCAGGTTCAACGTCGACTGCATTGCCGGGTTCCGCGCGTCAGCGAGGATCGAGCGGGCGCCGAGCGCGCGCGGACCGAACTCCATCCGTCCCTGGAACCAGCCGACGGCCATCCCGTTCGCCAGCTCGCGGGCTGCTTCGCGGAGCAGCGCATCGTCGTCGAGCACGTCGAAGCGGGCCCCGAGCGCGACGAGCCGCCGCTCGATGTCCGACTGTGCGTAGGCGGGTCCGAGGAAGGCGCCGGACATCGCGTCGCCGCTACCGTCAGGCAGTCGCGGCGCATCGAGATGGAGGTGATGCGCGGCGAGCGCGGCACCGAGCGCGCCACCGGCGTCGCCGGCCGCCGGCTGGATCCAGATGTTCTCGAACGGCCCCTCGCGCAGCACCTTGCCGTTGCCGACGCAGTTGAGCGCGACACCGCCGGCGAGGCAAAGGTTCTTCGAGCCGGTCTGCTCGTGCACGAACCGCGACGCGCGAAGCATGATCTCCTCGGTCACCTTCTGGATCGACGCGGCGAGATCCATGTGGTGCTGCTCGAGCTTGCCCTCGGCCTTGCGCGGCGGGCCGAAGAACAACGCATCGAACTTCGGCGACGTCATCGTCAAGCCGGCGCAGTAGTCGAAGTACGACATGTCCATGCGAAACGAGCCGTCGGGCTTCACGTCGATCAGACGTTGGCGGATCAAATCCGCGTAGACCGGTTTGCCATACGGGGCCAGGCCCATCAGCTTGTATTCGC
>JBKJQR010000208.1:0-5158 GCA_046593895.1 Gemmatimonadaceae bacterium
CAGCTCGCGATCTCGCGATACGGCACGTGATGACTCACCCAGACGAGCAGAAGGCGATCGTCATCGCCAAGATCATCGAAGAGCGCTGAGGCGAGTGCAGCTACCGCGCGCGAGGGACGCGGTGGCTCCCAGGCGGGCCCGGCGCTCGCCCGTTGCGACGCCTCGGAGCAGAGCGCGTCATCGGCGGTTGCGGCTCCACGGTCTGCCGACTCGCGGACGCGCAGCACGCCGCGGGCGGCTCGTCGCCTGTTGAAGATCCGGTTGCGCAGCGCCCGCACGAGGTAGGCAGGTACCGACCGAGGCGCTGTACCGTTAGGCGCAAGCAGCGCGAGCGCCGTGTCCTCGAGCGTCTCACCAACCACGTCGTCGCGTTCCTCGCCGCTGGCGCCGAGCCGGTGAGCGTGGTGCTCGAGCAGCGGCTCGAAGCGCACGAGGAATTCGCGAAGCGCGCCCTCGTCGCCGCGGCGCATGGCTGCGATCAGCGCGGCGTCGGCGAGGGCGCGCGCGGGCGGTGTCCGGCGATGCTCCTCGCTCGCGCGGAACGCTGTCATAAGCAGGCGGCCAAAGCTGCCAGCACGGCGGCCGTCCCAGGGAGGGCGCCCGCGATCGCTGAACGAGTCATCGTTTGGAGGCGTAAGGAAGACGGAGACTATACCCGAATAAACACCGAAATCAAGGGCGAAAAAAAAGGTTTTCCTTCGTCGTTCGTCCGCAGGGTGCCTCGCGCGGCCCAGCGTCGCCACGACCGAGCCGGTGCCGTTCGACCTCCAGCGCAGCCACGCGCGCGGTCAATGCGTCGACCGTGGCGCCGATCGCGAGGACATAACGGACGGGCGCATATAGCGTGTAAATCAATCCAACCACGGTGGCGACGCTGGCCAGCGCGCGCGGCGTAATCAACCAGCCGCGGTCGTCATCGATCGGGGGAGCATTGCGTCGAGGCATCGTGTTCTCGCGTTCGGGTTCACCGATATGACACGAGTCGATGACAGCGGACGCCGCAGCGCCTGAAGGCGAACGGCCGGACGCGGCGCGTTAGGCAGAGCTCGATCCGACTCGGACGGTCCTCCGCCATGCCGCCCCGCTGTTGCTCAACGCTAACAGCTAACGGCTGTGCCGACTCACGTCCCCTCGAAATCCAGCGCGAGATCGAGCGCCGGCGCCGAGTGGGTGAGCGCGCCGACCGAGATCCAGTCGACGCCGGTCTCGGCGATCGCGCGCACGCGGTCGCGGGTGACACCGCCGGACGCCTCGACGGTCGCCTTCCGGGCGACGGCCTTCACGCAGGCGCGCATTTCGTCGAGCGACATGTTGTCGAGCATGATGATGTCGGCGCCGGCGACGACCGCACGCTCGACCTGCTCGAGTCGATCGCACTCGACCTCGACCCGCGTCCCTAACGGTGCGAGCTCCCGAGCGCGGCTGATCGCCAGCGCGATGTCGCCGTCGACCGCGGCGAGGTGATTGTCCTTGATCAGGACCGAACTGGCGAGGTTCATCCGGTGATTCTTCCCGCCCCCGGCGCGCACCGCGTACTTCTCGAGGCGGCGCCAGCCTGGTGTCGTCTTTCGGGTGTCGAGGATCTTGGC
Source organism: Gemmatimonadaceae bacterium (assembly GCA_046593895.1). GTDB lineage: Bacteria > Gemmatimonadota > Gemmatimonadetes > Gemmatimonadales > Gemmatimonadaceae > JABFXC01. Next base: position 1,590 of record JBKJQR010000208.1, read on the forward strand.
ACGAGTGCCGGCGATCGCGTCGACGTACATGCGGGTGAGCGAGGCGATTCCGGACAAGCGCTGCATGAAATTCAACGCAACGCGCTCGGCGCTGAGCAGTGCGCGCGCCTTGCCGGTAAGGAAGAAGACGGGCGTCGCTTCCCCGACGCGCGCACCGTCCTCGGCGTCGACTCGGACCGTGACGGATTCGTCGAGTTGATGAAACGCCTCGATTGCCAGAGCGGCACCGGCGATCACTCCTTTCTGGCGAGCGACGAGGGTGGCGTGGGTTCGGCGATCGGAGCGCACGGTGGCGATCGTCGTCACGTCCTGGAACGCGCCATCCTCATCGAGTGCGACGCGGACGAGAGCTCGCGTCTCTTCGCTCGAGAGAGGGAAGAGCAAACCCTCTTCATGGCCGACCGCGCGAATCGAACGCGGGGTCACGACGTGACGCGGGGTTCCTTCCGGCTCGTGCGACATCGTCATCTGCGCCTCACTCTCCAGGGTCGAACGTCTCCGGCACGGGCGATAGCGGGGGTCCTCCCTTTCCGCCAATCGCGATCATGCGTTCGATCGCGCGGCGGGCGCGGCGGGCCACGTCCTCGGGTACGGTGATGCGGTGCTCCAGATTCTGCAACGATCGCAGCACCTTCGGAAGCGTGGTGACCTTCATGTAGGCGCAGACCGCGCGTTCATTCGCGGCGAAGAAAGTCTTCGTCGGATTCTCGCGACGCAGCCGATGAAGGATCCCGACCTCGGTCGCGACGATGAATTCGTCAGCGGGCGATTCGGCCGGCCGGCGCATCATTCCCTCGGTCGAGAGAATCTTCACCCCTTCGGCATCAACGGTTCCCGCGCTCACCGATTCGAGCACGCTGGTCGAGCAGCCGCACTCGGGATGGATCAGGAACTCGGCGCCAGGATGATTCTTCCGCTGCTGCGTGATGTGCTCGGGATCGATCCCGGCGTGCACGTGACACTCACCCATCCAGACATGGATATTCTCGCGTCCGGTCACGCGTCGGACGTGAGCGCCGAGGAACATGTCCGGGCAGAAGAGGATCTCCTTGTCGGCGGGGATCGCGTGGATGATCTCGACCGCATTGCCCGAGGTGCAGCAGTAGTCGGTCTCTGCCTTCACCTCAGCGGTGGTGTTGACATAGGAGACAACGACCGCGCCCGGATACTCGGCTTTCCACGCTCGGAGCTGCGCCGCGTCGATCGTCGAGGCGAGCGAGCAGCCGGCGGCCATGTCAGGAAGGAGGACCTTCTTCTGCGGCGAGAGGATCGCTGCCGTCTCGGCCATGAAGTGCACGCCGCAGAAGACGATGACGTCGGCGTCGGTCTTTGCCGCCTCGCGCGAGAGACCGAGCGAGTCTCCGACAAAATCGGCGACGTCCTGCACCTCGGGCCGCTCGTAGTTGTGCGCGAGGATGACGGCGTCGCGCTCGCGGGCGACCCGGCGAATCTCTTCGTGCAGCTCGGCGAATCGGGGCTCAGGCTGAACGGGCATGCGTAACAATATCCGGTGTCGCTTGCTGGTGCGACCCGGGCGCGCCATCTTCGGACACAGTACGGTCCGCTGTTTCAGCGATCCCCCCAAAAGCCTCGGAGATATGCGCCCCGTTCACCTGTTGTACGCCGCCGCCTGCACGCTGGCGACTGCCGCCATGCTGCTGCGCCCCGCTCCACTTGCCGCCCAATCACAGGCGACCACCGGTGTCATCAGAGGCGTTGTCACCGACTCGGCCGGTGAGCCGATCGCGCTGGCGACGGTGACGCTGAGAAACCTCGAGACGAATTATCAGCGGACATTGACGGCGAGCGAGCGTGGCGTGTACGTCGCGCCGCTGCTGCCGCTCGGGAGTTACGAAGTCGGCGCACGGCGGATCGGCTATCGTCCGGCGCTGCGGCGAGGATTCGTGCTTCGCGTCGGTCAAACGATCGATGCGCCGATTGTCCTGGCGCGACAGGCGAACGAGCTGGCGGCCATCGCGGTGACCGGCCAAGCACCGCAGATCGACGTCGGGCGCGTCGAGTCGTCGACGCGCATTCCCGAGGAGGTCGTCAGCGGGTTGCCGAACAACGGGCGCAACTACCTCAACTTGACGCTGCTCACGCCTAACGTTGCGCTGACGCAGGGGCCGGACGGTGACGAGTTGAGCATCGGCGGGCAGCGAGGGATCCACAACAACGTCTCGGTGGACGGCGCCGACTTCAACAATCCGTTTTTCGGCGAGCAGCGCGGCGGCCAGCGTCCGGCGTTCACCTTCAACCTCGACGCGGTGCAGGAAGTCGTCGTCGTATCGCAGGGCGCGAACGCGGAGTTCGGCCGGTCGGGTGGCGGCTTCGTCAATGTCATCACGAAGTCGGGGACGAACGAGGTGAAGGGAACGCTGCACTATTATGGCAAGTACGACGCACTGGCGTCCGACCCGAAGCATGGGGCGAGCAGCTACACGCCGGACTTCCGGCAGAACCAGTTCGGCTTCACGTTAGGCGGCCCGATCGTCAAGGACAAGGCGTTCTTCTTCGTCGCCTACGACCAGCAGCTCTTCACCGAGACGAAGCAGACCACGCGCCCCGGCGGCGCGCTGCTCTCCGAGCTGAAGTCGTACACCGACACCGCGTTCAGCGGTGCGCTGCGCGGCGATTTCGGGCCGATCACGCGGACCAACGACGCGAACGCACTGCTCGCCAAGTTTGACTTCCGGTTGAACGAGAACAACAACTTCTCGCTCAAGTACAACTACACGAACTCGAAGCAGCAGAACGGCACCTTCGACGTCGACACGTGGGGGCGGAGCGCGAACGCACTCGAGAAGGACTACTCGAATGCGGTGAACGGCAGCCTGTCGTCGCAGCTGTCGTCGGTCCTGTCGAATGAGCTGCGCTTCCAGTTCGCGCGCGAGGATCGTCCGCGGCCGTATTCCGGACCGATCAACCCGGCCACTGGCCGGCCGTTTCCCGACACTGGAATGGATTTCGGATTCGGCTTCCGGTTCGGGATGCCGTTCTTCATTCCGGTGAAGGATCATGACACGCGTATCCAGGTGCTCGATAACGTGTCGTTCGTGCAGGGCAACCACCTCTTCAAGCTGGGCGGCGAGGTGAACAAGACGCAGACGCAGCAGACGTTCGTCGGCTTCGCCAACGGTCGCTATATCTTCAATAGCGTGCGGGGCTTCGAAAATTTCCGCCGCTTCGGGAGTGGTTACGTGGAGTGCCACAACGCGACGACGAACCGCGACACGACGAGCACGAGCGGAGCCTGCCCAGCCACCTACGCGATCACCGGCCCGGTACTGCTCTATCTCCAGCAGGCGGGCGTCGGTGGACGTTCGGTCGAGGACGCGGGCACGCAGACGATCGACCAGAAGGATCTCGCCCTCTTCATTCAGGACAGTTGGAAGGCGAGCACGAACCTGACGGTCGACTACGGGCTGCGCTGGGAGGCGCAGATCGAGCCCGACCCGATCACGCCGCCGAGCCAGGTGTTCTTCAAGGATCTCATCGGGCGGACGATCACGAACCCGCAGGGATCGTTCACCTTCCCGTCGGACGGCACGATCCCCTCCGACAAGCAG
>JBKJQR010000040.1:0-20648 GCA_046593895.1 Gemmatimonadaceae bacterium
TCTGATGGATTGTCGCGAATTCAACCAGAAACACGTCGCCTTCGTCGACGATCTGCTGCCAGGAATAGACCTGGTGCGGATGCAGACTCACCTGCTCGAATGCGAGCGTTGCGCGCACCGCGATACGCTGATTCGTCGCGCGTTGCTCGTCGTCCGGAACGTTCCGGAGATCCGACCGTCGGCAGAATTCACGGAGCGGTTGCAGACACGACTCCGCACGGCGCGAAGTGGGCCCCGCTTCGGCGACGAAGCAATGGCGCGACCCCGCCTGACGACGTTCGCCGCAGTGGCGACAGGACTCGTGGCGGCAGGAGTGCTCTCGGTGACGGTGATCCAGCACACCGCTTCTGCGCGCGAGCTCAGGTTAGCGCCCGTGGTAGCATCGCTGCCGGAGATCCAGTCCGAGCCCTACTCGTCGCCGCTGGCTCCTGGGGCGATGATGGCGTCGGCATCGACTGGCATCGGGATCTGGCCGGCGGTATTCGCCGCTGAACAGGCGCCACTGCACTTCGCGGCATCCGAGCTCAAACTCGTGAACTACACGGGGCGTTGACGCGGCGCCGCTGACGGGGCGACTAGTTGGGGAAGTATATTCCCGCCATGTCCGTCGCCGAGCAGCGCACGTTTTTCAGGTCGATTCGCGAGAAAAAGTTCGCGCCCGTGTACTACGTGCACGGTGAAGACGATTTCCTGAAGGACGACGCCCTTCGCCAGCTGATTGGCGCTGTTGTCGAGCCGGCGACACGCGACTTCAATCTCGAAGTCCGCCGTGGCTCCGAGATCGATGCAGGCACGTTGGCCTCGCTGGTCGATACGCCTCCAATGATGGCCGAGCGCCGGATGGTGGTGGTGCGCGATGTCGGCGCATTGAAGAAGGATGCGCGGGCGGCCCTCGATCGCTACCTGAATCGGCCGGCGGCGGAAACGGTCCTCGTGCTCGTAACGTTAGGCGGCGAAGGAAAGACCGACAAGAAACTCGAAGCCGCCGCCTCGGTCACAGTCGGCTTCGAATCGCTTTCCGACGATCGCGTGCCAAAATGGATCGAGCACCAGGCCAGTGAGCTCGGTGCGACGATCGACGCACGAGCGGTGGCGCTGCTGCACGAGGCGGTTGGCAACGTCCTGCCGGCGCTGACAGCGGAGCTGGACAAGCTGCTCAGCTACACGGCGGGTCGGCCGATTGACGAAGCGGCGGTGGCGGCAATCGTCGGAGTCCGGAACGGCGAGACGATTGGCGACTTGCTGGATGCGGTGCTCGAGCGGGATGCCGGTCGCGCGCTGGTGCTGCTTCCCTACGTGCTACAGCAGCCGAAGACGAGCGCGGTCACGGTGACGATGGCGTTGGCGACGCAGTTCATCGCGGTGGCCTGGGGCCGGGCGCTGCGCGACAAGGGGACGCCGATGGGGCAGATGTATACCGAGCTGTTCGCCCTGCTCAAGGAAAACGGCCGCGCCTTCACGGCACGCTCGTGGGGAGACGCGGTCAAATCGTGGACGCGCGGCGTCGAACGCTGGAGCACCGAGCAGCTCGACCAGGCTATCGCCCAGTTGCTGGCGGCGGATGCAGCGCTCAAGGAATCGCGGCTCTCGTCAGAGGAGCAAGCGATGGCGACGCTGCTCCTGTCGATCTGCGGGCTGGCGTCGCGCGCCTCACGTCCGGCCGCCTGACGATGCGACGGGCGACGAGCGCCGGGCGGCGAATGCGAGCGCACGTTAGGCAGTGGCGATGTGTCGTCGTCGGGGCCGCGACAACACTGCTGCCGTGCATCGCACTCGGGCAGAATGCAGCGGCAGCTACGCGCACGGATTCAATGGCGTTCGCCCGTGCGCAGGCGCTGGTGTCGGGAGGCGAAGGAAAGGAAGGGCGCGCCGTCGTGGACTCGGCGCTCGGGCGCATTCCACCGGGCGGGGCTCGTTATGCCGAAGGGTTATTCTGGCGGGCGACGCTGGCGAGCAACGCACTCGACGCGGAACGCGATTATCGACGAATCGCGGTCGAGTATGTGCTCTCGCCGCGCGTGCCTGTTGCCCTGACGCGTTTGTCCCAGCTCGAATTGGCGCGCGGCGATCGCGCGCGGGCGCGGCAGCATCTCGAGCGACTGCTCCACGAATACCCGCCACAGGCAGAGCGGGCAAACGCGTGGTATTGGCTGGGCCGCATCGCGTTCGAGTCGGGGGACGCCAGCCGCGGCTGTGCCGCGCTGGACAGCGCGCGCGCGCTGTCCAGTCAAGCCGACATCGAACTGGCAAACCAGATAGCGAGCGAGTCGCGGCGGTGCACGGGCGTCGCGAACACCGCGCCCGCTGCCCTGCCTAACGTGCCGTCCAACAACTCGCGCGCTGTGCCCGTTGTCGCGAGCGCACAGCGCACCGGGCGAGTCACCTCACGTCCAGCAACGCGAGGAGCCGAACGGCCGGGGATGAGCGGACGGTTGACGATCCAGGTCGGCGCGTACCCGTCGCGAACGAGTGCGGAGAAGGAACGACAGCGGTTAATCGCGCGCGGATTTCCGGCACGGGTGGTGCCGGCTGGCCGATACTATCGGGTGCGCGTCGGCCGATATCCGACGAGAACGGCGGCGACGGCGATGGTGACGAAGCTCAAGGCGGCGCACAACGACGCAATCATCGTCGATGCGGAGCGGCTGCCGTGAGCAAGACGATAGAGACCCCGTTGATGCAGCAGTACCGGGAGATCAAGGGCCGTCACCAGGACGCGATCCTGTTTTTCCGGATGGGCGAGTTTTATGAGATGTTCTACGAGGATGCCGAGCTCGCGTCGCGCGTACTGGGCCTGACGCTGACGGCCCGAAATAACGGCGGGGCGGCCGACGTACCGCTGGCCGGCGTGCCGGTCAAGGCGGTGAGCGAATACCTTCGCCGGCTCGTGCAGCAGGGCCACAAGGTCGCAATCTGCGAACAGGTGGAGGACCCGGCGCTGGCGAAGGGGATCGTCAGGCGGGAAGTGGTCGAGACGATCACCCCCGGCGCGGCATTCGCCGACGATCTGCTCGATGGTGGACGCAACAACTACCTCTGCGCCGTCAACCAGAGCGGCGTCGGCGAGCGAGCGATGGCAGGAGTGGCCGCCGCCGATGTCTCGACCGGTGAACTGCGGCTGTTCGTCGTTGCCGTGCCGGCGCTCGAATCGGTCCTCGCCCGGCTGGCACCGCGCGAGCTGCTGCTGTCGCGGGCCGATGCGGCGCCGGGACACCGCGTGCCTAACGTCAACGAGGCGCTGCTCACCGAGCGCGATGGTTGGGAATTCGATCCGGCGATGGCGCGCGACGAACTGATCCGGCACTTCACGGTGCATTCCCTCGACGGACTGGGGATCGAGAGCGCAGACGACGTCGCGGTGGGTGCGGCCGGCGCGCTACTGCGCTACCTGCGCGAGCTGCAGCCATCAGGTGTGCCGCACCTGGCTCGACCGACCATCGAGCGCGAAGGCGGGGTAATGGCGCTCGACGAGATGACACGCCGGAACCTCGAACTGGTGGAATCGCTGCGCGGCGGCGGGACAGCGGGCACGCTGCTGGACGTGGTGGACCGGACGATGACGCCGATGGGCGCACGGATGCTGCGGCAGTGGCTGCTGGCGCCGTTGACGGAGAAAGCGACGATCGACGCGCGCCTCGATGCGGTCGACGCGTTCGCGCGCGATGCGATTGCGCGGTCGCGGCTGCGCGACGCGCTCGACGGGGTGCGGGACATCGAACGATTGGCGTCGAAAGCAGCGGCGGGGCGGGCAACACCGCGCGAACTCGGCGCGCTCGGCGGGTCGCTGTCCCGCCTCCCCGCGGTCGAGAGCGGAGCCCGAATGGCCGGCACGGCCGGCGCGTTAGGGAGGCTGCTCGCGGAGTGGGAAGGCTGTGCCGACATCTCGGACGAGATCGGCCGGGCGCTGGTCGAACGCCCGCCGGTCGCGCTCGGTGACGAGGATTCGATCCGCTGCGGTTTCGACGAGTCGCTCGACGCGCTTCGCGCGTTGCGCGACGGAGGGCGTGACGCGATCGCACTGATCCAGCATGACGAGCGCGCACGAACCGGGATCACCTCGCTCAAGGTCGGCTTCAATCGCGTGTTCGGCTACTACATCGAGATCAGCAACGCGAACCGACACCTCGTGCCAGAGGACTACCAGCGCCGGCAGACGCTGACCGGAGCCGAACGGTACGTGACTCCGACCCTGAAGGAACACGAGGAACGTGTACTCGGCGCTGCCGAGCAGATGGAGGCGCGCGAGCGCGAACTCGTGGACGTGCTGCGCAGTTGGGTCGCGGTGCGAATCGGCCGACTGCAGTGCGCAGCACGAGCGGTGGCCGAGCTGGATACGTTGGCCTCACTCGCCGACGTGGCCGAACGCGAAGGATACGTCCGACCGGAGATCACGGAGGAGTTCGATCTCGAGATCATTGCCGGGCGGCATCCAGTGGTCGAGCGCATGATGCCGCGCGACAAGTTCATCCCGAACGACGTGCGCCTGACGCGCGATGAGCGGCTGACGATCCTGACCGGGCCGAACATGGCAGGAAAGTCGACAATCCTCAGACAGGTCGGCCTGATTGTGCTGATGGCGCAGACAGGGATGTTCATCCCGGCAGCGCGGGCGCGGATCGGGATTGCCGATCGGGTATTCACGAGGGTGGGGGCGAGCGACAACCTGGTGCGCGGGCAGTCGACGTTCATGGTCGAGATGGCGGAGACGAGCGCGATTCTCCACACGGCAACCGAGCGGTCGCTGGTCCTGCTCGACGAGATCGGGCGCGGAACGTCGACGTATGACGGGGTCGCGATCGCCTGGGCGGTGAGCGAGCACCTGCACGACGTCACCGGATGCCGGGCGATCTTCGCCACACACTATCACGAGCTGGTGCAGTTGGCGGACGAATTAGTAGCAGTCCGGAATTATAATGTCGGCGTCCGGGAGGTGGATGGTGAAGTGCTCTTTCTCCATCGGCTGCAGCCCGGCGGCGCGGACCGTTCGTACGGAATCGAAGTCGGGCGACTGGCCGGGCTGCCGGGCGCGGTGCTGGCCCGCGCGCGGAAGGTGCTCGCGCTGCTCGAGGGGGAGAAACTCGTGCCAGCGCTCGCGGGCCGAGACAATGCCCGCGTCACGCGGACACCGCGCGCGGCGGCTGCGGCAGCAGCCGCGGGGCAACTCGCACTTTTCGCTGAGCCACACGCGGTGGTGGCGCGGCTGGCCGGTGTCGATCCCGACGCGTTGACGCCGCTGCAGGCACTGCAGCTGCTTGCCGAATTACACGAGATGGCGAGAGCCGGACACGGCACAATGACGGGAAGGCCCGCATGAGCGCGCAGTCGCCGCGCCCGCGACACCTTCACGCCATTCGTGGCGCAATCACGGTGGACAGCGACGACCGAAGCGCGGTGCTGGCGGCAACGCGTGAGTTGCTCGAAGCGATCGCCGAGCGAAACACGATGCACCCCCGCGAGATTGTGAGTGCGATCTTCACGCTGACGCCAGACCTGGTGAGCGAATTTCCCGCTCTGGCGGCGCGACAGCTGGGGTGGCTCGAGGCGGCGTTGCTCTGCACGATGGAGATCCCGGTGCCCGGCGCGCTGGCGCACACCATCCGGGTGCTGATCCACGTCGAATTCGATGAACCACGGACAGCGGTGACACACGTCTACCTGCGCGATGCGGTACTGTTGCGGCCCGATCGGGCCGGCGGCGCACCGCCTAACGCGTGACCGGTTCAAGCGCGGGCGACCGCCCGCGGGTGGCGTATCAGGGGGTGGCTGGCGCGTTCAGCGAACTGGCGCTGGACCGGTTGTGGGGGGCGCGCGTCGAAGGGCATCCGTGCGCGACGTTCGACGACGTCGTCGCCATGGTTCTCGATGGCGCGGTGCCGCTCGGGTTGTTGCCGGTGGAAAACTCGATCGCTGGGCCGGTGCAGGCGTCGGTCGCAGCGATAGCGGGCTCCGGCCTCGCAGTACTGGGATCGACCGCAATGACGATCACACTCTGCCTCTTGGTCCTGCCCGGTGCGACGATCGAATCGGTGACGATCGCCGAAAGCCACGCGGTCGCGCTACGGCAGTGCAGCGACTTCCTGCGTGCGCACCCGCTGATCGAGCCGCGCGTGAGCGGAGACACGGCAGGAGCCGCGGCAGCGGTGGCAGCGTCAGGCGACCGTTCGCGAGGAGCAATCGCCTCGTCGCGGGCCGGCGTGCTTTACGGGCTGACGACGCTCGCCGAGGGGATCGAGGATCGCTCCGACAACACGACGCGCTTCGCGATCATTGGTGCGAGTGGCGCGCGCTCGCTGTTCGAGGCGCTCGAAGACGAGAGCAGATCGGCTAGCTTGCAGAGATAAAACGTCACGACGGGAGATATCACAATCATGCGACGGATGGACTTTTACACGATCGGTTTGATCGCCCTGCTGGCAACGGGATGCGTGGGTGATTCAGACACGAAAAAGATGGCGGAAGCGTTTGGCGGCGGCGGCGCGAATCCGGACGAACTGCCGGTCATGACGAACAAGCAGGCGCCGTTTCGATATCCGTCAGCGGCGTATTCGCAGAAAATCCAGGGGAATACGATTCTTCGCATCTACATCGACGCGAACGGCAACGTGCTTCCGGATTCGACCAGCCTGCAGGAGCGCAGTGGCACACCCGCGCTCGACAGCGCGGCGATCGTGGGAGCGCGCGAACTGCATTTCATCCCGGCCAAGAAAAACGGGCAGGGGATGGCGGTGTCGATCCTGTTCCCAGTGTTCTGGCGCCATCCCGATGCGGCTCCCCTGCCGGGCGACACGATTCTCAATCGCAGCCGCACCCCATGACACCATCGCCGCGGGAGGACACCGCCGGTGCAGTACCGGTCGCGTCAGCGTCGCCCGAAGTCGAGCGCAACCGGCGACCGTACGATTCGATCCTCGACACGATCGGCTGGACGCCGCTGGTGAAGCTGAACCGGATCACGAGGGGGATCCGGACGCCGGTGTACGGCAAGGCGGAGTTCTTCAACCCCGGTGGATCGGTGAAGGACCGCATCGGCCTGCCGATCATCGAGCAGGCGGAGCGCGACGGATCGCTGAAGCCCGGGGGTACGATCGTCGAGGGTACGAGCGGGAACACCGGTGTCGGCCTCGCAATCGCGGCGGCGCTGAAGGGCTATCGCTGCATCTTCACGATGCCGGACAAGATGTCGCAGGAAAAGGTGCGGCTGCTCAAGGCATTCGGCGCCGAGGTGATCATCACGCCGACCGCGGTGGCACACGACCATCCGGACAACTACGTGATGATGGCGAAGCGAATCGCCCGGGAGACGCCTAACGCGATCCTGGCGAACCAGTTCTACAACGAGGCGAATCCCGACGCACACTATGCGACGACGGGGCCCGAGCTGTGGGAGCAGACCGAGGGGCGGATCACGCACTTCGTCGCCGCGGCCGGGACCGGCGGCACGGTGACCGGGGTCGGCCGCTATCTCAAGGAGAGGAACCCGAAGATCCGGATCATCGCTGGCGATCCAGCGGGATCGATCCTCGCCGAGACCTGGAAGACGAAGGGGAAGGGCCACGTCGAGGGCGCGCCGTACAAGATCGAGGGTATCGGCCAGGACAAGGTGCCGGGGACGCTCGACCTCGGCGTGATCGACGACTACCAGACAGTGAGCGATCGCGACGCGTTCGCGATGGCGCGCCGCCTAACGCGCGAGGAAGGGATGTTCGTCGGCGGCTCGGCGGGGCTGATCACTCACGTGGCGATCGCTGTTGCCCGCGAGGTCGACGACCCGAAGGCGTTGGTGGTGACCTTTCTCTGCGACACCGGCGAGCGCTACCTGTCGAAGCTGTACAACGACGAGTGGATGCGCGAAAACCAGATGCTCGACACGGAGCGCGGAACGTTAGGCACGGTGCTCGGGGGAAAGACGACGAACGCACCGGCGATGGTGAGCGTCACCCCCGGATCGACGGTGCGCCAGGCGCTGCGATTGATGCACCAGCACGACGTCTCGCAGCTGCCGGTGATGGACGGGTCGAACTGCGTCGGGTCGGTCAGTGACTGGGCGCTGTCGGGGAAGAGCCTCGAAAACACGAAGCTGCTCGATGCGACGGTGAGCGAAATCATGGATGCGCCCTTCCCGACGGTCGAGGCGGGACAGCCGGTAGAGTCGGTGGCCAAGCTGCTGTCGAAGTCGAACCCGGCGGTGCTCGTCCGGCGAAACGGCACGATGCAGGGGATCGTCACTCGTTCGGACCTGTTGCAGTTCATGATGGCCAGGTAGTGTCGCGCGGTGCGGGCTATGACACGGCGACGAGGGACGAGGGAGGCTCCGATGAGGGAGGAGAGATGAGGGAGAAGGGCGGGAACAAGACCGCGGAACAAGGGACAGAAAAAAAAAGGTGGCGGCGTTGAAGATCACGGTGCTGATGGGTGGGGCGTCGAGTGAACGCGATGTGTCGTTCGCGTCGGGGACGCGAGTGGCGGCGGCGTTGAGGGAGAGAGGATACAGCGTCACGGCGTTCGATCCGGCGGGGAACGTCCTGTCGCGGGACGAGGAGCGCGCGTACATCAGCGGCGCGGTAAAGAAACTGCCGCCGACGCCGGAGTTCCTCGCGACGCTGCGGATCCCCGGATCGCTCGGCGAGCACCCAGCGGTCCGCGATGCGGACGTGGTCTTTCTCGGGCTGCACGGGGGGCAGGGCGAGGACGGTACGGTGCAGGCGCTGCTCGACCTGGCGGGGATCACGTACACCGGGAGCGGACATCTCGCGAGCGCGCTGGCAATGGACAAGGACCTGTCGAAGCTGCTCTTTCGCGCCGCGGGGGTGCGGACAGCGGACTGGCTGATGGCGCCGGCGACGGACGACGAGATCATCGACGCACTCGGCCTGCCGGTCGTGGTGAAGCCGTCGAAGCAGGGATCGACGGTCGGGCTCAGCGTGGTGAAGCGGCGCGAGGAGCTTGCCGCGGCGATCGAACTGGCGTACAAGCACGACGACGAGGTGATGATCGAGGCATTCGTGCCGGGCCGGGAGCTCACGGTCGGCATACTTGGCGACGATCCGCTCGCGGTGGGCGAGATCATTCCGAAGCACGAGATCTACGACTACGAGTGCAAGTACACCGCTGGAATGGCGGTCGAGGAATTTCCGGCAAAGCTCGACCGGTCGCAGACCGCAGCCGTGCAACAGCAGGCGCTTGCCGCATTCCGCGCTCTCAAGCTCGGCGGATATTCGCGGATCGATTTTCGAATGAGTCCTGATGGGCACTTCTATTGCCTCGAAGCAAACACGCTCCCGGGGATGACGGAAACGAGCCTGATTCCACAGTCGGCCGAAGCGTGCGGCATCACATTCGGTGCGCTTTGTGAACGAGTGGTCGAGCTGGCGCTGGCGCGAAAGCGCGCAGTTGCGGGCGCGTAATCAGCGGGAGCGCGGCGAACACTTTCAGCGCGTGACGGGGCAGAGCAGGGATCGTCGACCAGAAGGGCGCGGAGCGGAACCGTCAGCTCGCGCATGTGTTATTAGGATGATGGCGCTCCGCGATCGATCGCGGGGCACCGGCAGGAAAAAGGCGAGCTGCAGGGCAGGCACCGATGGCGTTTTCCACCGACAGCGACGAATCACCGCGGATGACACGAGCGGTGCAGGCGTTGATCGCGATCACGGTCGCGATCTACTTCCTGCAGGTCGCGGCGTTAGGCGAACGCGACGTCTGGAGCTGGCTGGCGTTCCAGCGAAGCGACCTGACGCACTCGCTGTGGACGGTGGTGACGTACGCGTTCGTGCACTTCGGGTTCTGGCACATCCTGTTCAACATGTACAACCTGTGGATCTTCGGTCCACGGGTCGAACATCTGTGGAGTCCGGGGCGGTTCGTAGCCTTCTACCTATGGTGCGCGCTTGGTGGCGTCATGGGGCACTTGATGTTCGGGGGCGGCGGAATGCTGATGGGCGCGTCGGCGTCGGTGATGGGCGTGATGCTCGCCTACGCGATGCATTGGCCGGATGATGAACTCCTGCTTTTCGGCGTGTTGCCGATGAAGGTGAAGTGGCTGGTCGCGATCCTCGTGGTCGCCAACGTCATTCAGGGTGTTGGCTCCTTCACGATGTCGGGAGCGAGCGGCTCATCGGTTGCCTATACGGCACATCTCGGGGGGTTGGCGTTCGCGTGGTTCTACCTGCGAACCCCGTCGGCGCAGAGCCTCGACCGCTTGCGGCAGCGTATCTCACCTGTCGCGGATACCCCCGACGAGCCGCCGCGGGCGATCCCTCGGTCAGCACCGCGTCCGCGGGAACGGACGAACGATCGCGGTTCGGCGAGTGACGAGGCGGTAGCGAAGAGCAAGGCGGTTGTCGTGAAGCGGCACGCACCACAATCGCTCCCCCGGTCGGTGAACGACCCACGGGCCGAAGCATTGAACCTCGTGCTGGACAAGATCTCAGCGACTGGCATCGGGAGCCTGACAAGCGACGAGCGGCGGCTGTTGGACGACGTCTCGCGCACGCTTCGCGGCAACGACTGAGCGAGCGGCTGCCGGGGAAAGAGTCGTAACCCGTCGTCCCGTGCACGGCCTCCCATAAAGAAAGAGCCCCCAAGCAATTGCTTGGGGGCGGTGCCGCCACGCCGTTCTCGCGGCGGCAGCAGCCGGCACAGAGGGCGCCGGCGAAATTCTCTTTCAAGCTACGAGCGGGGGACGCCAAGGCGCCACCCCGGAAGCGCGCCGAATACGTGGTTCCGGACGCATCGGCCGTGCCACCGGCGCCGATTAGTTTCTTCTCAGGATGCGGTGAACGGATGGCGCGGGGGGCGGGGGCGGCATTATCATCGCCGACCGGCAAACCGGATCGATGTCCCCCCCCGAGGAGATCCCAGCGTGCGTCGCATCCTCCTGATTTCCTGTGCGCTCTGCCTGACATCGGGCGCAGCGGCTGCGCAAAAGATCCCGAAGCGCCCCGAGCTGTTCGCCGGCGCCGACACCAACAGCTGGTACGCCTACTTCCAGTCGGGGCTGTCGAATCTGCGGCGCCGTCCGGATGTCGCATCGGATGACTTCTACTGGGCATCACGGCTCAACCCGGGCGCGCCGGAGCCGCTGTACGCATCGTGGGTCGCGTACTGGAAGCGACGTCCCGATCGCTTCCTGGACTACATGGAGGGGAAGCGGTTCGTCGTCGAGAGCAAGGAAGTCCAGCAGATCGACTCGCTCCGGCTGAGGGCGCTGCATCGAAATCCGATGATGTATCAGGGACTGTGGATCCAGTTGTTCGAGGACGATGGCCCGCTGATGTCGCTCAAGCCGGAGATCCAGGGGATCATCGCCTACGCGCACGGCGATCCGGTGCGCGCAGCCGAGCGGCTGGGCGAGGCAGTCAAGTCAAAATACAATCGCGGGTACCGTTATGACCGCGCACTCGCGTTCTACCAGATGGCTCAATACGACAGTGCCGCCCACGAGCTGCAGCAGTTGCTCGACGACATGAAGACGCGCGAGGAGAAGAAGCTCGTCCGGATGTATCAGTCGAAGCAGATGTACGAATACGGCATCGCGATCCTCATGATCGCGAAGGGGGACACGAGCGCAGCGCGCGAAGCGCTGGGCAAGGCGCTGACGGAGGACCTGGCGTTTGCGCCGGCGCACATCGAGCTGGCGCATCTCGCGGCCGCGGGTGGCGACACGGCGACGGCGATCCAGGAGTTGAGCCAGGCGATCGAGATCGACAGCAGCAATGTCACCGCGCACTTCGAGCTTGGAGTCGAGCTCATGATGAAGAACCGGACCGCGGATGCGCAGGATCACCTGCGGAAGGCAATCGCGCTCGAGCCGTTTTTCTCGCCGCCGTATTTTCCACTGGCCTACCTCCTCGAGTTCGACGAGAAGAACGCCGAGGCTGCCGAGATGTATCTCGCCTTCGCGGCGCGGGCTCCGCGTGGTGACGAAAAGCGCGCTGGCGTGGCGCGCGAACGCGCGGCTGTGCTGCAGAAAGCAGCGGGGGGCAACCAATGACCCCGCGTCCGCGGCGGCGCGCCATCGGGTTCGCGTTGGCAGTCGCGACGGCGACGCTGTGCCCGTCGCCGAGCAGGGCGCAAGAAGCAGCGAGCACCACGAAGGTGGTGCGGGCGCGAACGACGTACGAAGACCTGCAGATGCTGAGCGGGGTGCTGAATCAGCTGCGAGTGAACCACCCGGACTCACTCGATACGCATGTGCTGCTGATGGCGGCGATCGAGGGGCTCGTCCAGGCAGCGGACCCGCACTCGTACGTCATAACGGCGACGCGGATGGATCCCGAGCGGGAGAAGGCGCAACGGGAGAAGAAACTGTTCCCGGTGGGGATCAACTTCGAATTCTACAGTGGGGCGCCGGTGGTGGTCGGCTTGACGCCGGGTTCACAGGCGGCGCGCGAGGACATCCTGCCGGGCGACGAGCTGATTGCGATCGACGGGAAGCCGGTCGCCGCGACGAGCGCATTCGAGCTGGAGGTCATGCTCTCCGGTCCGAAGGGAAGCATGACGTCGGTCGTGTTCGAGCGCGAGCGGCAGGACGGCTCTGTCGTTCAGGTAACGCGCAATGTTCGCCGGGAAAAGCTCGACGACGAGTCGGCGGTGCCGACGTCGTTCATGATCCGACCGGGGGTTGGCTACCTGCGGATCACGGCGTTCAGCAACGATCGGGTGGCGAGCGATGTCCACGACGCGTTAGGCGGATTGGAGAAGCAGGGGATGGCGAGCCTCGTCCTCGACATGCGGGATAATCCGGGCGGGCTCGTCGACCAGGCAGCGGATGTCGCCGGTGAATTCCTGCCGAAGGGGACCATCGTCTACTCGGCGGAGGGGCGTAAAGCCGATGTCGCGAAGACGGAAAAGGTGTCACGCTCGATGTTCAGGTCGGAGAAGAGCTACCCGATTCTCGCGCTGGTGAACGACGGGACGGCGAGTGCTGCCGAGCTGGTAGCCGGTGCGCTGCAGGATCACGACCGGGCGCTGATCTGGGGACGTCCGACGTTTGGAAAATCACTGCTGATGCAGGGATTCCCGCTGCCTGACGGTTCGATGTTCATGATGGTGATCGGGCGGGTGAAGACTCCCTGCGGGCGGGTGATCCAGCGCGACTACCACGCAATCACGCGCCACGACTACTACCGGCGGGCGCGGGCGGAGCGGGACACGATCGGGCGCCCCTCGTGCAAGACGGATCACGGGCGAACCGTGTATGGTGGCGGGGGGATCTATCCTGACGTGCGATCGCCAGCCCGTGGCGTAGCGCCGCTCTGGGTGGGGCAGATCGGCGAGGGGGCGATCGCATTGCGCTGGGCGGGGGCACATGTAACGGCGATGCCGACGGAGTACAGCAGCCTCGATGCGCTGGCAGCGGCGGGCCCGCTGTCGGCACCGACGCTGGGCGACTTCCGGAAGTTCGCGGCGGCGCAGGGAGTGACGATCCCGGCCGGGGACGACACGGATGCGTTGCTGAACCGGATCCTGCTGCCGCGGATCGCCGATGCGAAGTGGGGGGACGCGGGATTCTACCGTGTGCGCGCGATGTTCGATCCGGAGGTGAAGGCAGCACTGGAGGCGCTGCCGATGGCGAAGGCGTTGACCGGGCCGTAGCGCAGGCGGTGATGCCGGCGGGCGACGCGGGATACGTGATGCAGCCAATGATGCGTGATACATGAAGCGGCCGGGCGATGCGTGAT
The DNA here is from genome assembly GCA_046593895.1 of Gemmatimonadaceae bacterium. Lineage (GTDB taxonomy): Bacteria > Gemmatimonadota > Gemmatimonadetes > Gemmatimonadales > Gemmatimonadaceae > JABFXC01. Next base: position 13,680 of record JBKJQR010000040.1, read on the forward strand.
ACGTAAAACAAAAAAAGTGATGCGTGAAGGAGGCAGCGATGTGGCGGGAGCTCGTGGCGGGATTGATTAGCTTTCGGGATGCCACGACCTGACTTGCTGGAGACGTTCGCGAACCCGTACAGGGATCGCGAGTACGAGATTCACATGATCTGCGACGAGTTCACTTCGCTCTGCCCGTTAGGCGGAATCGAGAGTGACGCCGAGGAACTCGCGCTGTTGAAGGGGGGCGCGCCGGATTTCGGGATCATCCGGATCACGTACGTCCCGGCGGAGAAGTGCCTCGAGCTGAAGGCGCTCAAGTTCTACCTCTGGAGCTTCCGCAATGACGGGATCTTTTACGAGCGGGCGGTGAACCGCATCCTCGACGACCTGGTGGCGGCCTGTGCGCCGGCTCGGCTCGAGGTGGTCGGGGACTTCAACGTGCGGGGCGGGATCAAGTCGGTGATCACCGCCCGGCACGTGGCGAAGAGCAGCCGTTAGCCGTCAGCCACTCACTGGCAATATGAGGCGGGGCAACGGCGTACAACCACAACGTCTGGCCTAACGCGTGAGGTCACCGCAGGCGACGAGGGTGCCCATGTTGGTCGGGGACGCGTGGACATTGACGTGGTACGGTTGCCTGTCGTTGAGGGCGATGGGGATGGTCGCCATCAGCGAGGCAGTGCCATCGCCGCTGGTGCCGAGTGCGGTGTAGCTCTGTGGGGCGCCAACGACCGGGGTCATGCCATCCGAGCAACTCCCGCTGTGGATGTGCCAGGGGTAGGTCGTGCCCGGTGTGCCACCGGAGATCTGGAGCTGCACCGTCTGCTGGACGTTGTCGATCGAGTGGACGGTAGCGGTGCCATGCACGGTCGAGCCGCCAACGGCGGCGAGGTTGGCCGAATAATGCGACATGGCGGCCATCTCACTGCTCGCGACGGGTGCGGGGGTGGTGGCACCACCGGTCGATGAGTAGCTGGGGCCGCAGGCGGCGAGGACGACGAGGGCGGGGAGTGCGTGAAGCAATCGCATCGTGGGGGCTGGATAATGGTTGCGGTGATCGAGCGATGAGCTCGTGAGAGCTATATACACCTGAAAAGCGGCACGGTGCGGGCCACGGCGACGAATGCAGCGCGAATGCGGTTGAAGGGTGGGCGCGGCGGGGTTTATATTGGGGAACTGCGGGTGGATGCGGCCAGGTAGCTCAGTTGGTAGAGCAGCGGACTGAAAATCCGCGTGTCGGCGGTTCGATTCCGCCCCTGGCCACTCGAGGGAAGTCGGCAGGAAGCGAAATGATGGAAAAAAACGGCGGGCATCCCAGGATGCTCGCCGTTTGTGTTTTTCGCATGGTATCTGCTCGCTAGGACCAAAGCCGTCGCGGCAGCAACTTCGCCGGCAAAACGATCCATGGCAAGATCTCGATCAGCGCACATCCAAAAAGGCCTGATCGCCCGTGCATGTCTTTGCCAGCGATCGTTAGGCAGGAAGCTGGCTGCCGCGCTAGCGCACGTGGATGACGTGAAACATTCCCAATACCGCGTGTTCGGGCATTGTCGCAGTGTCACGAAGCGTACACACGATCACATAGACTCGTCCACGTTCGAGCGACGCCAGGAGCGTCGCTCGGCTTCTCCCGCCAGGCGCAACAAACAGAGCCCCGAGCGGTGGTCCGTCGCCGTACGCCTCGTCGAGCCGGGGAGCAGGAAGCCCGGCCTGCGCCGCGGCCACGATTTGCGCCGCCGTGGTGCCCGGTCGCGCGAGCACTACCGCGACTTCATGCCGCTTGGACCCGTGATTCTCGAAGGAGAAGGCGCTTGGCCCAGCAAGGACGGTATCAGGCGCCGCGAACGCGTAATCAGTGCCCACAATGTGGATGCTCCGCTGATGCGGTGTGGACTGCGCGCTCACCGCATGGGTTGACCAGACGACGGCCGCGAGAGCGACGCAACCGCGAGAAATGCCCTGCTTGAGACACGCACGCCACGGAACACGCATCGACTTACCTGGATTGGGATTTCAGTGCCTAACGCCCGAGATCAGTCGCCGGGGGAACGCGATAACATGCGAGCGCCGCGGCCGCGATTCAATAGCGAACGCTCGTCAACTTCAGCGGTCGTTATACCGCTGGTCGCGATTTTCAGGAGCGCGACACCCGGTCGTTGCTTCAGACGCCGACAAACCATCTGTGAACGCGCTGTCGAATTGAAGTTTCCCTGTTGAAGTCAAGCTCGTGATCGAGGGATTCCAGCGCTGAGCGCGCATCGCCGTTAGTGGTTTCCGCGATCGCTACCTTTAGTTGGTCCTGCCATGCAGCCAACGCCGCCTGCGCTGAAGGCACCTGGCGCCGACCCGCGGGCGCAGCCGGCGTGCTCCCATGGGTGCACCGTCTCAGCAGGGAGACGACACGACGACACGACGCCATGAGGCGTTGGCGACGCCGAACGCGTCGCGGTCGGAGAACGCAGCGATTGGGCACGAGTCGAAGACGTGGAGTACTTTCAGCGACGACGACGAGCCGCTCGAGCCATCGCGACTGCCAGGCATTGCGTTGATGTTTGCACCGGCGGCTTTCCGGGCCTCTGGCCGCCTGGGAGTGGATCGTTCGACTCTCTTTCGGAGTATCCGATGCACAAACTGACGTTGTCGCTGCCGTTGACGCTTTCCGTCGTGGCGATGATGGCGGGCGCCGGGCCGGTCGGCTCGCGAGTGCCGCCCCCTGATGTCATCTTCACGGGCGGGAAGGTTTTCACCGCGGATTCGACTCGACCATGGGCAGCGGCGATTGCGATCCGCGGCGAACGCATTGTGTTCGTCGGGAGCTCACGCGCGGCCGAGCGGCTCGCGGGGCCGCATACGCGCCTGATCCGCCTGGCGGGACGAGTCGTCGTTCCCGGGTTCAACGACGCGCACGACCACCTCGGCGCCGCAGAGGTTGGCGTGTCATTCGTGACCGATCTTGCACCGACGCCGGAGCCGACACTGGCGACCGTACTCGATTCGGTGCGCGCTATCGTCGCACGCACGCCGCGGGGCACATGGCTACACACCGTCGTTGGGCTGCGCGTCATCGAGGACACTGCCGCAAACCGAACGGAGCTCGATCGCATCGCACCAGATAATCCGATAATGCTCTGGGCATGGACCGGTCACGGTCTGCTGCTCAACACTGCCGCGCTCCGCGCGCTGAACATCGCGGAGACCGCTCGCGACCCGCTCGGCGGCGGCTACCGGCGCGACAGGAGTGGACGACTGACCGGGATGTTGGATGACTACGCGGAGTGGGCGGCGATCCGCCGACTGTACTCGGCCGTTCCGCCGCAGACGCTGGTCGAATACCTGCGCACCTACGCGGCGGACGGCGCGCGCTGGGGAATCACGTCGGTCCAAGACATGAACGGGTATCTCGATCCCGCCACGACAGTGCGTGCCTTTCGCGAAGCGAACCTGCCGATTCGCGTTCGCGTGATTCCCTACCCCATGACCGACACGTCCGGCCTTCGCGGCGCCGAGTGGATGGGGATCGACGCGCACCCGTCGGCGCTGACCGTCATCTCCGGGGTCAAGTGGATCCTCGACGGAACGCCGCTCGATCGCAACGCGCTGATGCGTGCGCCCTATGCCGACCGCGCCGGCTGGCACGGGCGACTGCAATTTCCGATCGACACCGTGCGAGTGATCCTGGCGCGGGCCCTCGCGACGCGCCAGCCACTCCACCTGCACATCGTGGGTGACAGCTCCGTGCGGCTGGTCTTGGCCCTCATGCAATCCCTCGCACCGGATTCGGCCTGGCGTCCGCTGCGCGTGCGCATAGAGCACGGTGACGGACTCGCGAGCGATCTGCTACCGGTCGTCCGACAGCTCGGCGTGGTCGTTGTCGAGAATCCGACGCACTTCGCGTTCGAGCCGGGGATGATCGAACGCCGGTTTGGCGTCCGGCCCGCGGGATTCCAATCTCTTCGCTCGCTGCTCGACGCCGGTATCCCGCTTGCGCTGGCCTCCGACGGGCCGCGGAATCCGTTTCTCAACATCATGTTCGCCACGACGCACCCGAATCATCCGGCCGAGGCGATTACGCGGGAGCAGGCGGTGATCGCCTACACGCGCGGGTCCGCATATGCGGAGTTCGCGGAAGGGCAGAAGGGCACCTTGGCTCCCGGGATGCTGGCCGATCTGGCGGTTCTCTCTCAGGACATCTTTACGGTACCAGCGGCGTCGCTTCCCGCGACGCGCGCCGTTCTGACCATGGTTGGTGGCACGATCGTCTACGACAGCTCATCGAGGCATGGCGGACGGCGACAACGCTCGGGCAACCGGTAGACACCGCGCGCTGCAATGGTCTCAGAACGTTGACGGAGACTGCCGCGCCGAGCCCACGCGTCCCATAGGGCGGCAAGAGCATCGCGACGCGGGCCGAGGAGGCTTTGCTCGCCGATCGTTTTCGCGTAGTGACGTTCGGATGACGGCCGACGCACAGACGGTGAACAACTGGCGCCTAACGTCGTGATGGCTACGCAATACCGCGATTCCGCCCTTGGCCACTCAAAGAAAGTCGTTAGGCGGCACGACGATAGAAACATGGCGGGCATCTCTGGATGACCGCCGTTTCTGTTTGCTCGCGCGGAATTCGTCCGAACCCGGAGACACTGGATCGCAGCTGACACAGGCAGCCTGGTGCTGTCACGCCAACTGCTTACGGCGTCGCCGACTTCCCCCGCCGATGAGCAGCCCGGAGCGCCTCTCGCAACACATGGCCGTCAAGCGGCTCGGTCGGCGCAACAGCGAGCACCGCGGCCAATGTCGGAGCGGCATCAACAACGCGGGCGAATCCCGAGTACTTGCCGGCGGCGAACGGAGCGCCATAAAAGATCAGCGGGACGTGCGCGTCGGCGTCGTGCGGCGAGCCGTGAGTCGCGTAATGAACCTGCGCCCAGTAGAAGTAGTCGCGCAGGGTCACGGTCAGCACCGTCACGTTGTCGGCGGGGAGCGTGTGCAGCCAGCGACGGGCGTAGACGTTGCCACGCGCGGCCTCACGAGCGAGCGAGGTGCGGAGGTCGACCTGCGCGACGCCGGGCACGCGACGGAGCCTAACGGCGAGCAGGCGCGCCGCCGAATCGCGATTCACTCCGGCGGTGGCAAATACATGGGGATCGAACAGGATTGCGCCGCCCTCGAACTGCACTGCCGTGCTATCGACGCCGCGCTGCACCAGCGTCCGCTTGAATGCGGTCATCGTTGGCACGATGTCGGCGCGCCCGCGCATCGGGTCGTTGCCCGGGAAGTGCAGCTCGGGGTAGGGAGACGCGCCATGGTCAGCGGTCAGCGCAATGATCACGTCCGACGAATCACGCAGCTTGTAGAGCGAATCAAGGAAGACGCCGAGCGATCGGTCGAGACGGAGGATCTGGTCATGGATCTCCTTCGAGTCCATTCCGTAGCGGTGTCCGATGTAGTCCGTCGCTGAAAGTGACACGGCGAGAAGATCGGGTGCCGGTCCGCGCCCGAGGCCGAGCGCCTTCACGCCGGCGAGCGCCGCATCGAGGGTCAGCGCGTCGATGCTCGGCGTTACGATGAACTCATCGCCAACCTTCGTGCTGTCGTCGGGCAGCGTGTGGGGGAACATGTAGTTGTGTCCCCCGTTCTCGACGGGCACGCTGTCGCGCTCGGGGTATGCGCTATCCGGCAGCAACGGCGTCCACGTCGATCCCGCCGCGCGCTGGGGAACGCGCCGCGCATTGACGTCGCGAATCCACGTTGGGAGCGTATCACCGTAGTAGGTGCTCGTCGTGAACTCGGCGTTCGACGTTGCGAACCAGAAAACTGATTGCTTCGCGCGGCCGAGTGGGAGGATGGCGCCGCGATCCTTGCGCGAGATCGAGAGCGCACGACTCCGCGGATCGGCGCTTCGCATCCAGTCGATCAGTGTCGAGCCGCGAAATCGGAATGGCGAGGCGCCCGGATCGCGTGAGGTGATGAGCCGTGCCTGTGGATCGGGGACGCCGAGCGTGTTGTTGACGATGCCGGTGTGTTCGGGAAAGCGTCCGGACATCGTGCTCGCGTGTCCGGGGCCGGTCTCGGTGATTGCGTGGTCCTGCCAGGCATCGGTGAAGACTGCACCGCCGTCATGGAGGCGCTTCAGTCCACCGGTCAACTGTGAACCGAAGCGGGTGAAGTAGTCAGGGCGCATCTGGTCGACGGTGAGAAAGACGACCAATCGCGGCGTGCGCGGGGCGGGGGGTGAACCCCCGCCCTGCGCGGGCAGATCTCGAGGGGGAATTCCGGTCGCGGCCAGCGCGATCGCACAGGCAAGAAGATGACGATTTGCGGTATGATGCATCGCAGTCTGATCCCGGAACAAATGAAAGGCGTTGTGCCGCGTCGCGTTAGGCAGCGTCACCACCCGTCGGTGCGGAATGGGGCGGCGGGGAGCCCGTCGCGATTGTAGAGGTTCGCGTCGGCCGGGTTTTCGGACCAGGCATAGCGCACCGCGACAGGATGCGGGACGCGGGCGCTCCAGACCACGACGTGACTGCCTTCGATCCGTGCCTGCGCCCAGACGAAATGACGGTCCGGTCCCGACAGCGCGAATGCGCCAACGCTGCCATCGGTGACGCCGTGCGACACGAGGCCACGGCCGATGTTCGCGAAGTGCACGCTGACCCGGCCGCCGCGGACCGCGTGCGTGCCATACGTCGGCCCCGAGATGAGGACGCGTTCGCCGTAGGCCACTCTCCGCGCGACGAGTGCGAGGCGGCGACCGACGTCGATCTTGTTTTTCGGGTGGATGTCATTCGCTTCGCCGACGTCGATGGTGATTGCCTGTCCGGTACTCGGAAGGCTGAGCGCCGCGGTCATCGACTCGCGGAGGATGGGCCATCCGCCGCCGGTCGCGGTCGGCTCGGGATCAGGCTCGCGGAAGTTGGGCAGCTGGACCCAGAGGAAGGGAAACGTCGGCTCGCGACCGCCGTTGAATTCGTGTCGCCAGCTGGTGAT
>JBKJQR010000100.1:0-6220 GCA_046593895.1 Gemmatimonadaceae bacterium
TGATTGCGGCGAGCGACTGCTCGGAAACCGTCCGCTCATAGGGGTGGCCGGTTCCCCAGAGGATGTTCGCCTCGACGCGCCGCGCGATGTACTGCGGATTGTCCTTCAGCCGCTTGATGTTCGCCAGGTTGTTCTGGCGAAGCCGCTCGAGCGACGCAGCCGGGAATGCCGGGTGGAGGAGCATGTCGGCCAGCAGTGCGAGCGACGAATCCACATTCGCCGTCACCGTCGTGAAACCGTTAGGCGAGACGCCATTGCCGAGATCGGCGAACGCCTCGGCCAGCTGGTCGGCGGTCCGGGTGGTCGTACCCTCACCGAGCATCACCGCGGTCAGCGCCGCCACGCCGTCCTTGCCCAGGGGATCCAGGACCGGCGCAGCGTCAACGACGACGCGCACCGCGACGAGCGGAATCTCGTGCTGCTCGAGGACACCGAGCTTGATGCCGTTCTTCAGCGCGCGCATCTGCATCGCCGGAATACGGAGCACGACGGGCGCACCGGCCGGCGGCTGCCTGGTGCGGTCGACCTGCTGGGCTTGCGAGACGCGGGCGGCGCACGAGAGGAACAACCCGACGGTGAATGCCAGGAAGGCGCGCTGCAGCAATTCAGGCTTGATCTTCATCGCTTACTTGGCCGAGGGAGCTGACGCTCCCGGTGTGACGTTCGTATTCGGGAGAGACGGATTCGCGATCAGGTCGAGCTTTCCCGCGGGCACCATGCTGAGCACGACGTGGGGCGCGGCGAGATATTTCACGGCGACGCGATGCACATCGGCGGGCTTGAGCGCGCGATAGGCGGGCAGTTCGACGTCGGTGAGGTAGGTCGGGTTGCCATGGTACGTCTGACCGCCGAGCATCTCTTCGGCCTTGTCGAGTACTGACTGCAATCCGCTGATCGCACCGACGAGGGTGAAGTTCTTCAGCCGCTGCACTTCGCGATCGGTCGGCGGCGCGACGACCATCGACGTCACGACGCTGTCGACGAGTCGCTCGATCTCGGTCAGCGACGCGTTAGGCCGCGGACTCACGCGGACGTAGAACTCCCCGGCGTTTTCGTCCGAGCCCGCGCGGGCGTTCACGCTTGTCGCCAGCTGCCGGTCGTAGACCAGCAGCTTGCTCAAGCGGCTCGTTCGATCGCGGGTGAGCACCGATGCCAGCCCCTCGAGCGGAAGCGCATCCGGGCTGTCGTCGCCACTCGTCGGCCAGACGAACATCAGCTGTGGCAAGCGCGCCTTGCTGTCCTCGAGGACGAGACGCTTGTTGGTACTCAGCATCGTCGGCGGTATTTCCGGGCGCGCGATCGCTGGCCCACTCGGCAGCGTCCCGAAGTATTTCTCGATCCAGGCCTTTGCCTTCGCGACATCGAAATCGCCGACCAGCGCGAGCGTCGCGTTGTTCGGCGCGTAATACGTCTTGAAGAATCCCTTCACATCATCGACCGACGCGGCCGACAGGTCGGCCATCGACCCGATGACGCTCCACGAATACGGATTCGACGCCGGGTAGATCGCCGCCGGGATGACGTCGGCCTGCGATCCGAACGGCTGATTGTCGATACGCTGGCGACGTTCGTTCTTCACCACGTCGCGCTGGTTATCGAGCTTCGCCTGGGTGAGCACCGGAAGGAGAAAACCCATCCGGTCGGACTCCAGCCAGAGCGCCGTCTCGAGCTCGCTCGTCGGCACGACATCGTAGTAATTCGTCCGGTCGTTGTTCGTCGAGCCGTTGATGTCGCCCCCCGCCCCTTCGACCAGCTTGAGGTGTTCGCCGTCGGCGACGTGCTCTGACCCCTTGAACATCATGTGCTCGAAGAGGTGCGCGAATCCGGTGCGTCCACGCTTCTCGTTCTTCGAGCCGACGTGGTACCAGATGTCCACCGCCACGACGGGCGCCGACTTGTCCTCCGAGAGGAGCACGGTCAGGCCGTTAGGCAGCGTGTAGCGCTCGACGACGAGCTTCGGACTCTCGATCACCGGCGCCTGCGCGCGGATCGCGAGCGGCGCAGCGAACGCGATGAGCGCGGCCGCGAGAGAGAGCGGACGAGCGACGTGAGACATGGGCATTCCGATCCAGGCGTGCGGTGGGAAAGGGCTGGCGCGGCGGACGACAGGCGCGTTTGTGCGCGCTCTACCCGGCGTGGGCAGAGGACGAGCGGCGGTGACCCGTGGTTACGCCGTTGCTGCGCGATGATTCTGCTATCAGACCCCGGTCGGTTCGACTCGTTTCATGTGACGCAGATCCGTCCCGCCCGTGTTGCGCGGGAGGATGGAGTACGCACCGAAGAAGACGCGAAAGCTCGCGCCCTTTGGGCCCGAACCAGGGGGGTTACGCACCCCTGAAAGCACGCGTCCCGGAGGTTACACCGACGACCGCTCGTGCGTCCTCCACGGGACAGGGAGAGCATGATGAGCGAGACCGTCGCGGCGCGGTGGGAAGAGTACAATGAAGGCGGGCGGCGCTCCTTTGCACTTGGCCAGTTCGCTGAAGCCGAGGAGCTCTTTCGCGCGGCCGTACGGGAGGGCGAACAGCTCGGCGCGGACAGTCCGCACCTCGCCACCAGCCTGAATGCACTCGGCCAGCTGCGATTGCAGGCCAAGGACTTCGCCGATGCGGAAGCGTGCTTCACCCGCGCGCTGGCTATCCGGGAGCAAAGGTCTGGTGCCGACAGCCACGCGATCGCGCGCTCGCTGAACAACCTGTCGGCGCTCCACGACGCGAAGGGCGAAACCGAGCAGGCCGTCGAGCTGCTCCGGCGCTCGTTGGCGATCACCGAGCAGGCGTTAGGCGCCTCGCACCCTGACGTCGCAGTGGCGCTGACCACGCTCGCCAAGCTCCATTTCAAGCGGCGCGATTTTGCCAAGGCTGACCGGTTGCTCCTCCGCCTCCTCGAGACGAAGCGCGCACTCGGCAAGGATCACCCGGAAGTCGCCACCGTGCTCGGCTCACTGGCCAAGCTGCGTCAGGCAGTGAACAAGCATGGCCCAGCCGAGCAGCTCTGGCGCCAGTCGTTGTCGATCCGCGAACGGGCATTCGCCCCTAACGATCCGATCCTCGCGACCACGCTCGAGCACGTCGCCGACTGCTCCGCCGCGCAGGACGGGAAGCTGCTCGACGCGATCGCTCTTCGCGAACGGGCGCTGCTCATCCGCGAAGCGGCCGTCGGCGCGGGGCATCCATCGGTCGCGACGGCGCGCGCCAAGCTCGGCGAGCTGCGAGCGCGGCCCGGCGGCGGCGCGGCCCCAGCCGCGCCTAACGCTGCACCGCCCCGGTCGTCGCAGGAAGTACCGAGTCCCCTGCTCTCGCACGAGGTTCCGCCGTACCCGGCCGGTCAGTCGGCGCCGACGCCGAACCTCCCCTGGATTCAGCTCGACGCCGAGCCGACCGGCGAGCGGCCGGCCCCCCACCTCGAGTTGATGGGGATGGAGCCGCCAATGCCAGAGGCGCCGCGCGCGCACGCGCCGGATCGCAAGGCGGTGAGTTCGCGAACACCGCTCGTGCCGCCGCCGATCCCGGCGCTGGCTCGCGCGTCGCGGGAGCTCGTCGTCACCGGCTCCCTCGCTCCCGTGGCGGCTCCGGCCCATTCGCGCAACCCGCATCACGTTCCGCGCGCGGCGGCGCCGCCATCGCGTGCGGCCCATCCGCCGCGCGACGATCGTGCAGCCCGCCGGGCACCGGTGCGCATGCCGCGCACGATGGCGGAATCCGATGGAAGCTCGAAGAAGGCGCTACTCGTCGCGGTGGTCCTCGTGGCACTGGCCGGCGCGGGCGGATGGCTGCTCGTCTCCGGAAAGATCGGGCTACCGGCGCGCCTGAGCGCGGCGCCCGCCACGGTTGCCGGGAGACTGCGCAGCGTCGCTGTGCCAACGCGATCGACCGCGCCGCTCGGTAAGCCGACGGCGATCGCAGCCGCCCCCGCGGCGGCTCGCCCGCTCGCGCATCCACCGGCGACGAGTCCCCCCGCGCACGCCGCTTCCCTCGAGTCGCGCGCGCCGACCGCAGCAACGCCCGCGTCAGGCGGAACGGCGCAACCAGTGGCGGCGGCGCGTACCGCCACAACCTCCGCCGACGCGCCGATCAACCTCTCGCCGCCCGCAATCGGCAGCAGCAGCGAGATCGACGCCGTCACACGCGGCATCGAGCAGTCGATCAGCTCGAAGCTGGACAGCGCGCAGACGGCGCGGCTCGAACCGAAGTCGCCGATCTTCAGGAAGCCGTAACGCGCGGCGCGCATCGCGCGCGCCTCCGTCGCACCGGCACCGTTCGGCGATGCTGACGACCGCCGTCCCTTTCCAATTTCCCTGCGGACAACTACTATCGTCCGGCGTGCGACACCGCGTCGTGCGCACATCCCCCCCGGTCGCGCCTCCCGGCGTGCCGTTCGTTCCCCCGCTGATCCAGCGTCGTGCGCGCCGGTCGGCAAGTCGAATTTTCGGAGGACGCACATGCAATTCCGTCCAGGATCTCTCGCGATCGCGCTGGTGCTGGCGCTGCCAGCCGCCGTGCACGCTCAGGGATTCGGCCTCAATGAGATCGGTTCCTGCGCCGTGTCGCGTGCCTCATCCACGACCGGAGCGCCGTGCCTGGACGCGTCGGCGATCTTCTGGAATCCCGCTGCCGGAACGCGGCTGCAGAAAGGCCTCACGGTGTACGGTGGGCTCGCCAGCATCCAGGTCGCTGGTGATTACACCGCCGACTACACGACCAACGGGAAGACATTCCGGCCGAACATCCCGACGTCGTTTCCTCCGCACCTCTTCATCAACTGGAACGGGTCGAGCCGATACGCACTCGGACTCGGCGTTTACGTGCCGTATGGCCTGACGTCGCAATGGAAAGACGACTTCCCGGGGCGCTTTGCGGCCAAGCGGGCGACGATTGCCACGATCTACGCGCAGCCCAACCTGTCGATCAACCTGACGCCCAGCTGGGCGATTGGCGGTGGGCCGATCTTCGCGCACTCGACGGTGCAGCTGTCGCAGTCGCTCGACCTGTCGCAGCAGAAGCTGCCGTCCGGTGGAACGTTCTTGAACCTCGGCGTCACGCCGGGGACCGAGTTCGGACGCGCCTTCCTCAAGGGAAGTGCGAACGGCTACGGCTTCCATGTCGGCGTTCACGGCAAGGTCGGGAACAACATCCAGCTCGGCGCGCGCTTCCTCTCGTCGATCAACTTCAAGTACGACGACGCCAACGCGCGGTTCGTCCAGCTGGCGACAAATCTCGTCGTGCCTGACGCGAGCACTGGGGCCGCGCTCGGCGGACTGCCGGCGGGCACGCCATACGACGCCTTCCTGGCCGCACAGTTTCGCACCGGCGGTGCGCTGGTGTCGCAGAAGGTCAAGACCGCCATCACGCACCCGGGGCAGTTCGAGGCCGGGATTGGCTATACCGCGCCGACGGCGACCCTGCTCTCGTTCGACTATGGATACATCCTCTGGAACAAGTTCAAGGAACTGCCGGTCCGCTTCCAGGGTCCGGCGAGCGGCAGCAGCCGCAACCTGATCGAGGACTACCACAACTCGAGTTCGTACCGGTTCAGCGTCGAACAGCATTTCTCGCGCTACTGGGACATCACTGGACGCGCTGGTTTCTCGCTGACGAAGTCGCCCGCGCCTGACGAGACGGTCACACCGCTGCTTCCCGACATGGATCGCCGCAACTTCGCGGCCGGTGTCGGCCTCCCATTTGGCGCGCGGTATTCGCTCGACCTCGGCTATCTGCACGTCGACACGCAGGGACGCCGCGGCCGCATCGGCGAGCGGACCTCGTACAGCCAGACCGCCGCACAACTCAATACGGGTTTCTACCGACTGAACGCGAACATCCTGTCGCTCAGCCTCAAGGCGAGCCTCTAAGCGCCGACTCCGGAGACAGCGAATGAATTACACGAAGCTTCGCGTTGGCGCCCTCGCGGCGGCCACGCTCACGATCGCCGCGATCGCCTGCACCAAGGATTCGGTCGACATCCTGCAGCCGGCCCCCGCCGCGAACCCGATCTTCCAGACCTACGTCGCGTTAGGCAACAGCATCACCGCCGGCTTCCAGTCGAGCGGGATCAACGACTCGACGCAACGCGAGAGCTATGCGCTCCTCGTTGCCCAGCAGATGAGGACGGGATATGTATACCCCTCGCTGGTCGGGCCGGGCTGCGCACCGCCGGTGATCAATTTCCAGACGCAGGCCCGTGTCGGTGGCGGCACCGGGTCGACCTGCCAGCTGCGGAA
>JBKJQR010000134.1:0-3900 GCA_046593895.1 Gemmatimonadaceae bacterium
TTGTGATCTACCGTCAAGTATCCGAGAATGTGGCTCATGGCGCGATCCGCTGGTGAATTCTCCCTTAGAGGGAATATACCACTTACCCACGCGCCATCAAGGCGTTGGGTTGATCATGACCTGCGTCCGTGCCGGCGGCTTGCGCGGGAGAGGTTCCAATCCTCGTCGCGGAAAGGCTAACGTCCGCGGCGCCGTGGAGGTGGAGATTGAACCGCCCCGGGATTGCCGGAGGCTCCCAACTGTGAGAGGATGGGAGCATGACAAAGCGAACGCGGTTTTCTCCTGAGGTGCAGGAGCGGGCAGTGCGATTGGTCCAGGAGCATCGGTCGGAATACGAATCGCAGTAGGGGGCCATCACCTCGACTGCGAGCAAGATCGGGTGTACGGCGGAGACCCTGCGCAAGTGGGTGCGGCGCACCGAGCGGGATACCGGCCCGCGCCCGGGGGTAACGACCGACGAGCAGCAGCGGGTGAAGGCGCTGGAGCGCGAGGTCCGGGAGCTGCGCCGCGCGAACGAAATCCTCCGCAAGGCATCTGCGTATTTTGCCCAGGCGGAGCTCGACCGCCGCGGGAACTGAGCGGGCCTTCCGCGCCGAGCGTCCGAACCAGCTCTGGGTCGCGGACTTCACCTACGTCGCGACATGGCGCGGGATGGTCTACGTCGCGTTCGTGATCGACGTGTTCTCGCGCCGGATCGTCGGCTGGCGGACGAGCGCCTCCATGCGCACGGATCTCGCCTTGGACGCGCTCGAGCAGGCGGTATACGACCGGGACACCGACGCGGGGCTCATCTGTCATAGCGACCGTGGGTCGCAATACCTGTCCATTCGCTACACCGAGCGCTTGGCCGCTGCCGGCATCGAAGCCTCGGTCGGCAGTCGGGGCGATGCGTACGACAACGCGCTCGCCGAGTCGGTGATCGGGCTGTTCAAGACCGAGGTCATTCGCCATGCCGGTCCGTGGCGGTGCCTTGACGATGTTGAGTACGCGACGCTGGAATGGGTTGCGTGGTTCAATACCTGCCGACTGCTGGAACCGCTGGGCTACCTACCCCCGGCGGAGTATGAGATGCAGTATGAGCGACGCACGGCAGCACCGATGCTGCTGGAGCACTCAACTACCTGAGTCTCCGGACAACCCGGGGCGGTTCAGTCAGGGGGACGGCGCTCCCGGGAACACGAGGTTGTGTTCCTGACACAGACGCATGACACTCTCAGGCTGGAACTCGATGCCATAGCGCGTTGGGAGATCTGAGCTTCCCAACACGGCGCCTGGATTTGGCGCGCCGATCTCGGCCATCCGCGCGCCCAACTCATCGAAGAAGTGTTCGAAACCGGCGGGCGTGATGATCTCGAGGATCCGGCACGGCACGTCGCCAGCGTTCCAGAACGTGTGCCATTGGTTTCGCGGCTTGAACACCAGGTCGCCGCGCTCGGCGAACACCACGTCGTCGCCCAGTTGTGCTCCCATGCGTCCCTCCAGCACGTAGCTGTACTCATCCTCGCGACTGTGCCTGTGCAGAGGCGCAACGAGCGTTCTGGCAGCAATGGGGTGCTCGACGAGCGAGACGCTTCCTCCCGACTCTTGGCCCCAGATCATGAAGCGCACTCCCAGCGAACCGAGATCGACAAACTTGCCATCCGCCGGCCCGATGATTCGAGGGCCGGAAGCGCCATCGAAGCGGGTGGTTGTGAACGGCGCATACTGTGTGGTGGCCATGGAAGTCATCTCGGAACGGGCGCCATGTCGGCGCGTTGCGTTGTGCGCTGTCGCCCAGCGTGAAAGTATATTCAGTAAACGAGACTGTTTATTGAATCGTGTGTCAGCATAAGGGACCAGCCTTCGTTTGGCAAGTGTTGAGTGAACGACTATGTTCACTGAATGCCAAGGCGATATGAGCTGAAGGAGCGAGCCCAACGGCAGACAGACACTCGGCGCCGTATCGTGGAGGCCGTCGTGGCACTCCACCGCGAAGTCGGCCCAGCGCAGACGACCATCAGTGCGATCGCGAGTCGCGCCGGTGTCGAGCGGCTCACGGTATACAGACATTTTGCGGACGAGACGGCCTTATTCGCGGCGTGCTCCGCGCATTTCGCCGCAGAAATTCCACCGCCAGATCCTGGCAGCTGGATCGGTGAGCTCGACCCGGTGAGACGCCTGCGTGCGGCGCTGTTGGCGTTCTACGCCTACTACCAGCGGGGTGAGGACATGCTCGCGCACATTACGCGCGATGCACCGCAGTCTCCGGCTTTGGCAGCCGCCTTGGCGCCATGGCTCACGTTTGTCGCCATGACGCGCGACGGTCTCATAGAAGGTTGGGGAGAGCTAAGTACACGCTCGCTCCTCGTCGCCGCGGTGACGCACGCGCTGCGGTTCGAGACGTGGCAGTCGCTGGCACAGGATGGCGCACTCGGCAACGAGGACGCCGTAGATCTCATGATCGCCCTTTGTGAGGCAGCGGTCGCTCTTGTCGCCAGACTACCCGCAACCAACGTATCGCCACCTCACGGAACACTTCGGGCGTTGCCGCAATAGCAGGGGCGGGACTCGAACCCGCGACCCCGGCATTATGAGTGCCGTGCTCTAACCAGCTGAGCTACCCTGCCCCGTTCCCATCGCGGTCGTCGCACACAGAACTCGACTCCCGCGAACACTGAATATCACAACCCATCTCGCAAAAACAACTCGGCCGGCCCTCTTGGGACCGGCCAGTTGTGTCGTTCATAGCGGGGGCGGGATTTGAACCCGCGACCTTCGGGTTATGAGCCCGACGAGCTACCAGGCTGCTCCACCCCGCGTCAGTCCTACAAACCTAGTCGCGCGCGCCCCCAAGTCAAGATTCCAACACCGCACCGGCACTGGTTCTATTGCGCACACGCGGTAGCGCTTCACTACCCTTCCGGCTGGTGCCGTGGCATCCCTCGCATCAACGCCGCGATATCGCCCTTGGTCGCTTTGTCGTTGGCGGCGGCAATCGTCGCGTTCGCGAGATCGTGAACGTTCTCCGGGAGCAAGATGTTGATCCCGTTGATGCCAAGAAACACGAGTGCGGAGATATAGCCTGTGCGCTTGTTGCCGTCCCGTGAAGGCGTGGCCTTTGGCGATGTGGTACAAGTAGACGGCGGCGAGATCAAAGAGATCAACGCCGCCGTCCTCGTAGTGGAACGTATGCTGTGGTGCCGCGACCGCAGAGGCGAGATATCCGGGATTGGGAAAGCCGCTCAATCCGTAGTGCGTGACCGCGATGTCATGGAAGTCGATCGCGTCCTCAAACGTCACCCACTCTGGGTCCAAGGGCTACTTGTCGGCGAGGTAGTCCAGCGCCCGGCGGTGCTCATGCATGACCCAGTCCCGCACGCGCGCCACGTTCTCGCGCTGCTTCCCCTTCGCCACGTCGGTGCCGCTCGCTGGAGTGTTCTTCTTCGGCTGGCTCGGGCGATCGTTCTTCGGCGTCATCGGCGTCGTGTGCTTTGGCATCGGTCGTCTCCGTGTAACATAGCGGGTGCGGGAACCTGCCGCGCCCGGTCCTCCCCGCAAGGGCCATGCTCTATATACGTCAGACATACGTATAACGTTCCGGCTGGTAACCGGACCCCGCCGCATCGCGACCGTACTTTCTGACACATCAAACAAGACCAGTGCCCACCGCACCACGAGGGGCCGCGCCCAGTCGCTCCACCAGCTCCACGATCTGCGCCAGGCCCGCGGGCTTCTCCAGCACCGGCACCCGCAACTCTTCCACGAGGCGCCTCGACTCGGCACTCCCGATGTCGCCCGTGAGGAAGATCACGCGCTGCACCATCGCTTCGTCGTGCACACGCAGATGCTTGAGCAACTCGATGCCCCCCACGCCGGGCATGCGGACGTCGCACACGATGACATCATACGGCGGCTCTGCAG
>JBKJQR010000247.1:0-18243 GCA_046593895.1 Gemmatimonadaceae bacterium
CGACATCCCGCGCGATTCGCTCCCACCGGAGATCGCGAGGGCGATTTCGCAGATCAAGCCGATGCCGATGGATCGTGCGATGCTCGCCGCGCATCTCGACGAATGGATGGCCTACTGGGATGCGAACATCCGCAACCACGGCGGAGCGAAGTGAGCGCCGGCAGTCTCGCGCTCAATGGCCTGACGCGCGTCTTCGGATCGACGCGCGCCGTGGACAACGTCACCCTCGAGGTGCAGGCCGGCGAGCTGCTCGCGCTGATCGGCGCATCGGGCTCCGGCAAGACGACGACGCTGCGAATGGTCGCCGGCCACGACACGCCCGACGCGGGCAGCGTCACGCTCGACGGAGTGGACATCACGAACCTTCCGCCGCAACGGCGGAATTTCGGGATGGTGTTCCAGCACTACGCGCTCTTCCCGCACATGACCGTCGAGGAGAACGTCGCCTTCGGGCTCGAGGCGCGTCGGATGGGGAAGGCGGTGCGACTCGAGCGCGCGCAGTCGGTGCTCGCCGGCGTCGGACTCGATGGTGCGGGGAAGCGCGCGGTGCAGAGTCTGTCCGGCGGGGAACAGCAGCGGGTCGCACTCGCGCGGGCGCTCGTGATCGAACCGCGCGCGCTGCTTCTCGACGAGCCGCTCTCCAATCTCGACCCGACACTGCGCCGCACCATGCGCGCCGAGTTGCGCGACACGCTCCGTCGGCTGCACATGACGGCGCTGTTCGTGACGCACGATCAGGAGGACGCGTTCGCGATCGCCGATCGCGTCGCACTGATGCGGAAGGGGCGCGTGCTGCAGGTCGGGACGCCGGAAGATCTCTACGATCGCCCGGTGTCGCGGGAAGTCGCGGAGTTCATCGGGCGGGCGCGGCTGCTCCCCGCGGTCGATTGTGGCACTCACGCAATCCTCAAGATCGGCAACGTCGAGCGGCGCATCGGGATCGCCGCCGATCGCTCGGCGAGCGTGAAGCCATTCACCGAGGCACTGGCCGTGCTGCGTCCGGAGTCGCTCTGCTTCACCTTGCCGGCTGGTGAGGGCGCGTTTCCCGGCACCATCGTCGGCCGCCGCTTCACCGGCAGCACGGTGACCTACGACGTGCTGCTCGAGAGCGACGCGATCGTCGAGGTCGCATCGCTCGACCGCGAGATGCACGAGGGCGATCGCGTCGGCGTCGGGATTGCGCGCGAGCCGATCGCGCTGGTCGAGGCATGAGCGCCGCGGCGCCGGCGCGAGCCCCGACGCGCCGCGCCGCACTGGCGACCTGGCTGATCGCGGCGCCTGTCATCGCGATCCTCCTGCTCACCGTCGTCTGGCCTAACGTTTCAGTCATTGCCGGAAGCTTCTCCGGCGGGCTCGGGCACTGGCGCGCATTTTTCGCCAATCCGTCCGATCGCGACGCGCTGAGGAACACGATCGTCGTCGCCGTCGCCAGCGTCTTCGCAGCGACGGCGATCGGGCTCCCGCTCGCCTTCCTGCTGACGCGGGCCGAATTTCGCGGACGGCAGACACTGGCCGCGGTCGCGACGCTGCCCGCCGCGCTGCCGCCGCTCGTCGGCGTGCTGGCGTTCTATTTCCTCTATGGCGAGAGCGGTGTGCTGACGCGCGGCGTGCAGCATGTCTTCGGGCTGGCGTCGGCGCCGTGGACGTTCACCGGCGTTCCGGCGATCATCTTCGTGCACGCGAGCACGATGTACGTCTACGTCTTCCTCCTCGTCTCGGCGGGACTCCAGCGTTATGACTCGTCACTCGACGAGGCGGCAGCGGGGCTTGGGGCCGGCGCCATCAGGCGGCTCTGGCGGGTGACCCTGCCGCTGCTGACGCCGGCGATCGCCGGCGCGATGCTGCTCGTCTTCATGAGCGCGTTGGGCTCGTTCAGCGCGCCCTTCATCTTCGGCGGCGGCGTCCGCGTGCTGTCGACGCAGATCCTCGCGTCGCGTACCAACAACCAGTTCGGCGTCGCCTTCGTCGAGACGACGGTGCTCGCGGTAAGCGCGGTCGCTGCGCTCGCGCTTTTCCGCTGGGTCGAGCGGCGTCGCGGCTACGTCCTGAGCGGCAAGGGACAGCGGTCACAGCGCCGAGCGCCGCGGTCGGTGATCGTGCGCGCGCTCGCACCATTTCTCGTCGCGATCCTGGTGACGGTGCTCGTGCTTCCGCACGCGATGCTCGCGCTCGTGTCGTTCGCCCGCGAGGGCGCATGGACGACGCAGGTGCTGCCGCCATCGTACGGGTTCGACAACTTCCGGCGACTCGCCACCGATCCTCATCTCTGGACGCCGATCCGAAACAGCGTCACGATGGCGCTCGTCGCGACGCTCGCGAACGTGATCTTCTGCGTCGCCGCGGCCTACCTCGTGGTGATGCGCCAGTTCCGCGGGCGACGCGTGCTCGAGGTAATGCTCTCGCTTCCATGGGCGATCCCGGCGACGGCAATCGCGATCGGCCTCGCTTCGACGTTCAATCGCAACGATCCGCTCGCGCTCCGCGTGGTGCTCGTCGGGACGTACTGGATTCTCCCGCTCGCCTACTTCATTCGCGGCGTGCCGCTCGTCACGACCGCGGTCGAAGGATCGCTGCGGCAGATGGACCCCTCCACCGAGGAAGCGGCGCGCGGACTTGGGTCGCCCTGGTGGCTGATCCTCCGCCGCGTCATCCTCCCCGCGGCGAAGCCGGGGATCGTCGCCGGTGCGGTGCTCGCCGCGATCACGGCGGTCGGCGAGTTCGTCGCCAGTACAGTCCTCTACACGCACTCCAACCGGCCGATCTCGGTCGAGATCTACGCGCAGTTCCGCACCGGGACGTTCGGGACCGCTGCCGCGTACAGCCTCCTCCTGATCCTGCTCGTCCTTGTGATCACCCTTCTTGCCCGCTGGGGCGAGAACCGCGTCGATCCGGGATCGTCCACGCTCGCCGGCTGACATCGGGTCAAGCGCTCGCGCCGCTCGATGACCACGCGACGAGAACACGATAGGTCATGACCAGTGCGTAACACGCACCGTCATTGACGCGTCATTGCTCGGGGTCTATTGTAGCCGAACCCACCCGGGTTCGGCCGGCGTCGATGCTGGCGACCCCTCACTCCGCGCAACTGATCGGCGCGGAGCGACCCTGAGCGCATGGGACGCATGGCTGGTGTGAGCGACGCGCTCAACGACGACCTCCCGTCGGATGAAGACCATCGGTTGAGCGCGCAGTTGACGCGCCTCGACTCGGTGCTCGAGCACGTCCCCCTGGCCATCGCCCTCTTTGACGAGGAGCTGCGGCTCCTCCGCGCCAACCAGCGCTACCGCGACCTCACCGGGACCGACATCGTCGGCGCACTGGGCCGCTCGGTCTACGACGCATTCCCGAACGCGCTCGCCGACCTCGACGACGTGATCGATCGCGTCGTCAGCGGTGCGCGCGTCGAGCCGACACGGGTCGCCTTCCGTCCACGCATCGGCGCCGAGCGGATGCTCGAGGTCGTGTTCACCGCGGTTGCGCCGGCGAGCGCAGCCCCGGGGAACGAGGGCGGGCTGCTCTTCGTCGGCACCGACGTCACCGATCGCGAGCAGCTGCGGGCCGACCTCGCGCGCAGCATCGCCCAGCTCGAGACGATCTTCGACGTCATCCCCGATTCGGTGCGCGTCTTCGACGTCGACGGCAAGATCGCGCGCTCGAATGCGCAAGCGGCGCTCGAACATGGCGCGGCACACCCGGCTGCGCTCGAGGATCTCTGGCGCCTCGACCGTCCGCGCGGGCTTGATGGGGTCAGCCTGTTCGTCCACGAGCACCCGACCGCGCGAGCGTTAGGCGGCGAGCGCGTCCGCGGCTGGAGCCTCGCCGTTCGTCGCGGAGATGGCACGCAGCCGTCGGCGGTCGTCGAGGTCAACTCGAACCCGTTGCGCGACGAATCGGGGAAGATTCGCGGCGCAGTCACCGTCGAGCGCGACGTTACCGAGCGGACGCGTCTCTCGCGCCAACTCGAAGAACAGGTCCGTCGCACGGCGGAGCTTTACGAGCGGGTCTCGACGGAAGCGGAGCGTCTCGAACGGATGGTCGAGGCGCGCACGCAGGAACTGCTCGAGCTCCAGGAGGAACGCGCGCGTGAACGGCGGCTGACCGCCGTCGGCCAGCTCGCGGCCGGCGTCATGCACGACGTCAACAATGCGCTGAACCCGATCATGGCCGCGGCCTATCTGCTCGAGGCCAACGCGACCAACCCGGAAGCAGTGATCGACTACGCGCAGCGCATCGCCAAGGCCGCCGAGACCGGCGCGGCGACCGCCGCGCGCGTCGGCCGGTTCATCCGGCAGGAGCCGCTGCAGGGCGAGCGTGAGGAGCTGGTCAACCTGTCGGCGATGGCTGACGAAGTCGTCGCGATGACGCAGCCGCTCTGGGCCGAGCGGTCGCGCGGCGCGCCGATCGCGTTCGACCGCAACTTCCAGCCGGAAGTAACCATCCGCGGGATCAGCGGCGAGATTCGGGAAGCGCTGCTCAACCTCGTGCAGAATGCGCTCGATGCGCTCACCGGCGGCGGCACGCTCGGCATCACCACTCACGTCAGCGGCGCGACGGCTTGCATCGACGTCAGCGACACCGGCGTCGGCATGACCGAGGAAGTTCGCGAGCGCGCCTTTGACCCGTTCTTCACGACGAAGGGGCGGCGTGGAACGGGGCTCGGGCTGTCGGAGGTGTATGGGATCGTCAAGCGCCACCGCGGGCAGGCCGAGATCGAGTCGGCGCCGGGCGCCGGCACGACGGTGCATCTCTGCTTCCCCCTCGCGAATCCGTCGGACGTCCCGCCACTCCCCGAGCCGAAGGCGCGGAAGCGTTCACCGCGGCGTGTGCTGGTGGTCGAGGACAACGACGACGGGCGCGACTTCATGAAGGCCCTGCTCGAGTCGGACGGCCACACCGTTGACGCGGTGACCACCATCCGGGACGCGCTCGCCCGGCTCGGAACGCTGGGCTCGCGCTACGACGTGCTCGTCACCGACATCGGGCTGCCCGATGGAAACGGATGGGAACTGGTCGAGTCGGCGCGCACCGCTTACCCTTCGCTCCGCATCGGGGTGGTCACGGGGTGGGAAATCCGGACCGCCGAGGCGTCCGGCGCAGATTTCACCCTTCGCAAACCCGTCGCTGCCCGCGAACTCCTGTCGCTCGTGGTCGCCGCTGAGTAAGCTCCAGCATACCTCCCGTTCGCGAGGACGCACTCGCGCCGGAGGATAATCACGATCAAGGTTTCTCGATCAATGCCCGATACCGCAGCCGCACCAATCCGCATCCTCCTCGCGGAAGACGACGATAACGCGCGCTCCCTGCTCGTCGACTTGCTCGCCGCGCTGGGGCACACGGTCGTCGGGCACGTCAGCAACGGGCGCGAAGCGATCGCTCGCGCGATCGAAGTGAAGCCTGACGTCGTCCTGCTCGACGTGCACATGCCGGGCGGCTCGGGGCTCGAAGCCGCGGAAGAAATCCGACGCAGCGTGCCCGGCGCGGCCGTCGTGCTGTTCAGCGGCGACCAGACGATCACGCTTTCCGAGCACGACATCACTGCCACCTCGGCGATCGCGTTCCTGCCGAAGCCGACGCCGCCGAAGATGCTCGACTCGACGATCCGCCTCGCCGCGATGCGCGCGAAGGAGCTGCTGACCGCGCGCAGCGAGGCGCAGGACGCGAAGCAGCAGCTCGAAAATCGCAAGACGATCGAACGGGCGAAGGGAATTCTCATGCGTCGCACCGGCTCGTCCGAGCAGGAAGCGTATCGCATCCTCCAGCGCACCAGTCAGGACCGCTCGGTGCCGATGGTCGAGATCGCGAAAGCGGTGCTCGACAGCGAGCCGACCGCGGCCGCCGCCGCACCGCCGAAGAAATAGCCGAGCCGGCCGGTGAGTTCGTGGCACCTTCCGGCGATCATCGCCGGGCTGCTGCTGTTCGCAGCGGCTCTCGTCGTCATAACGCTTCGCCGCGCTGGTCATCGCGCCGCGGCATCGCTCGGCGAGAGTGAAGCGCTCAGTCGCCAGCTCGCGGTCCAGACGAACGAGCTGCGGCGACGGGTCGCCGAGTCCGAGACGCTGCGCGCCGAGCTCGAGCTCGCGAACATCGAGCTGGTCGAGGCGAACGCCGAAGCGCATCACGCGCGCGAGAGCGCGGAATCAGCTGCGCACCGGAAGGAAGAAGTGCTGGCGATCCTCGACACGGTGCTCGACAGCTCACCGGTCGCCTTCGCGCTCTACGACCGCGACCTCCGATTCATCCGCATCAATCGCGCGTTCTCCGAGCTGACCGGCGAGCCTCCGCTCGACCACATCGGCGGGACGCTGCTCGACGTCGCGCCACAGCTGGCACCGATGCTCTCGCCGCCGCTCGAGCGTGTACTTCACGCCGACCGTCCCCTGCGTGACGTCGAGCTCACGCTCGATGCGGCGCACGTCGAGAACGGGACGCCGCGGGCCAGGCGGCACTGGTTGGCCAGCTTCTATCCGGTACGCACCTCGAGCGGCGGTGTGCTCGGCGTCGGCGCACTCATGCTCGAGGTGAGCGAGCGAAAGAATCTCGAAGAACAGTTCCGCCAGGCGCAGAAGATGGAGGCGGTCGGCCGGCTCGCCGGCGGCATCGCGCACGACTTCAACAACCTGTTGACGGTGATGTCGAGCTGCAGCGAGTTGCTGCTGCTCGACCTCGGGAAAGAGGACCGTCGCCGCATCGACGTCGAGGAGATCCGTCGCGCCGCGCAGCGCGCCGCCGGCCTGACGCGGCAGCTGCTCGCCTTCAGCCGCAAGCAGATCCTCCAGCCGACGATGCTCGATCTCAACGCGATCGTGACCGAGATGGAGCGGATGCTGCGCCGCGTGCTCGGCGAGGACGTCGCGATGGACGCGGAACTCGATCCCGAACTTGGCTTCGTGCGCGCCGACCACGGACAGGTCGAGCAGGTGCTGATGAACCTCGTCGTCAACGCGCGGGATGCGATGCCGCGCGGTGGGCGCATCCTCCTCCGGACGCGCAACGTCGCGCAGGGCGACGCTGAGCCACTGGTCGCACTCGAGGTGATCGACGAGGGGGTTGGCATCGACAACGACGCGATGCCGCACATCTTCGAGCCCTTCTACACGACGAAGGAGCAGGGCAAGGGCACCGGCCTCGGACTGTCCACCGTCTACGGGATCATCAAGCAGAGCGGCGGCGAGGTCGAAGTCGATACGACGTTAGGCAGCGGCACGACATTCCGGATCCTCTTCCCGCGCTATCGGGAGGCCGACACCGCGCGGCGGGCGAGTCCGATCGGGGTGATCGCGCCGCGACGGCGGGGCACGATCCTCCTCGTCGAGGACGAGGACGCGGTCCGCAACCTGGCGATGCGCATCCTGCGCCGCGATGGGTACACCGTCTACGTCGCCTCGAACGCGGCCGAGGCAGAAACGGTGTTCGCGAGCAACGGCGCCGAGATCGCGCTGCTCATCTCGGACCTGGTGCTGCCCGGCCTCAGCGGGATCGACCTCGCGAAGCGACTCCGCGCGCTGCGTCCGGCGCTCAACGTCCTGCTGATGTCCGGCTACACCGACCGCGACGTAAGCGCTTTCCAGAGCGAGATGGAATCCGTCCGCTTCCTGCAGAAGCCATTCACGCCGGACTCGCTGATCGGGCGAGTGAGCGAGATGTTCGGGGAGCTACCGGGCAGTTGAACCACAGAGAACGGCCGTGGCGCACGGGATCGACGACGGTGCGGATGCTGAAACAAGCAACGGCAGTTGAACCACAGAGAACGGCCGCGGCGGCAGCCATCGCGATGGTCGGTCCTGAAACAGAGCTTTGTTTTGGGCAAGCGGGGCGAGACCATCTTGCCTAACGCCAACAAAAAGCTGACACCGATCTTCGACTCACGACCGCGAGCTCTGGTACGCCGCGGCGGTTCTCTGTGGTTGACAGAAGCAGTTCCCCGTTGATCGCCCTGTCTCTCTCCGCCTAACGCGTGACCAGTGCGGCCTCTGCGTCGCGGGCGAAGTTCTCCATGCCGCGTCCGAGGAGCAGCGTGCCGGCGACGAAGGCGGCGCAGATCCAGAAGGGGGCGCCGACGCCGATCGACTGGAACGCCCAGCCGGCGATCAGGGGAAAGATCACCCGTGAAAAGCCGCCCCACGTCTGCTGAGTCCCCATGTAGAGTCCGCGCTCCTGCGGCGAGATCACGCGGGAGAGCAGGGCGGTCACGCAGGGAAAGGTAAACGCCGTCCCTAACGGGATGAGCGCGACGGCGGCGGCCAGCACCGGGATGCTGTGCGCGAAGGGGATCAACGTCAGGCCGGCCGCGAGGAGGACGATCCCGATGCGCGACAGCCGCGCTTCACCATAACGGTCGACCGCCGGACCAAGGAAGAACGCACGCGTCAGCACCGAGATTGATCCGGTGTAGGCGAAGAAGTAGCCGATGTTCTCGGCGGTCACGCCGAATGACCGCGCGAGGTAGAGCGCGAGGATCGCGTTCATCCCCATGAAGGCGCCAATGCCGATCGCGTAGATCCAGATGAGGCGCGATGCCGGTGTGCGCGGCTGCGTGATGACGCTCATCACCGCGGCCCACGAGCGGCCCCGTACGCGCGGCCGGTCGGCGTGCGAGCCGCTCACCACCCGCGACTCGCGGAGGTAGATGTAGGCGAACAGCATGTTCAACAGGCAGAGCGTCGCCGCGAGCAGCCCCGGAGCACGTTCGGCGAGGAGCACCGACCAGTGGCCGATCGAGATCGGATGACGCCCGGCGCGCAGCGCCCAGCTCCCGAGGAGCGGGCCGATCGTCACGCCGAGATTCGTCGCCGCCGAGAGCCAGCCGAGACTGCGCGCCCGGTTCTTCGGTTCGGTGGCGTCGGAGACGTAGGCCTGGATGACACCAACGGTCCCGCCGCCCGCGCCCTGCACGATCCGCGAGAGGAACAGCATCCAGATCGAACCGGCATAGGCGAAGACGACGTACGCCATCGCACTGGCGGACAGCGCAACGAGCAACGCCGGGCGCCGCCCGTAACGATCAGAGAATCGTCCCCAGACAGGTGCACTGAGCAGCGCCGCGACCGAGAACGCCGAGACCAGCATCGTGTACATCAGCGGTGAGGCGCCGAGCTTGGTCGCGTAGAACGGCAGCAGCGGGACGACGATGAGCACGCCCACCATGTCCAGCATCGCGGTCACGATCAATACGAGAAGCTTCCCCACCGAATCTCCGCTGCGGTTGTTGCCCTACGCTGCCAGTGTAACGCGGTCGCCGTCAGGCGCTTTCCTCGCGACCGAGCGCCGCCGGCGGTACAGCGCGGCCGACCACTCCGGCCAGGGCGACGATCGTCAACACGTAGGGAATCATCTCGACAAACTGCGATGGGATGACCTGAGTGCCCTGCAACTGGATCTGCAGCGTCTCGGCGCCAGCGAAGAGCAGGCAGGCGATCGCCACCCGTTTCGGCTCCCATCGCCCGAAGATCGTCGCCGCGAGGGCGATGAATCCGCGACCGGCCGTCATCTGATCGGTGAACTGATGCTGGTCGAGCGCCAGGTAGACGCCGCCTAACGCGGCAAGCATTCCGCTCAGCACGACCGCGGCGTAGCGCGTCCGGTTGACGTTGACGCCGACCGATGCCGCCGCTTCTGGGTGCTCGCCGACCGCGCGCACGCGAAGGCCGAACGCGGTGCGCCCGAGCACCCAGCCGATCACGACCAACGCAAGGAGGCCGACCCAGACCAGCGGGTTGATTGCCAGTGCCACGAAGCCGCTGCCACTATCGGCTCGCCCGAAGCCGGGAACGCGTGGCGAGTTCGACGAGCTGTCGTAGAGGAGGCGGAGGAAGAATCGCGTCAACCCGATCACGAGCAGGTTGATCGCGACTCCGGTCACCACCTGGTTCGCCCTGAACTTCAGTGCCGAAACCGCATAGAGCAGCGCGAGCAATCCGCCGAAGATCATCCCGACCACTGCGCCGACCACCGGACTCCCCGTCGCCAGCGCGCCGACCGCCGCGCCGAACGCACCGCCGAGCATGTAGCCCTCGAGCGTGAGGCCTATCAGTCCGGCGCGCTCGGACATCACGCCACCCGCACCGGCCAGCAGGTATGGAATCGCAATGCGCAGCGCCTGCGCGAGAAAGGCGAGCGCGATCATCGGCCGCTTCCCCCTGCCGAGGCATCCTTCCGCATCAGCGAGCGAGCAACAGACTTCGCGCTCGACCGCACGCTCTGCCTGACCGCCGGCACCGCCGTCGCCACCGCGAGGATGACCACGGCCTGCAGCACATCCACCATCTGCTTCGGCACCAGCGCATTCACCGCCAGTCCGCCCTGCGACAGCGTCGCGAACAACAGCGCCGCAATCACGATCCCGAATGGATTGTTGCGCCCGACGAGTGCGACCGCGATGCCGAGAAATCCCGCGCCCGTTGCGAATCCTTCTTCGTAGTAATGCTTGTAGCCGAGAACGAAGTTGATCCCGCCCGTCCCGGCCAGCGCACCGGACAGCGCGAGCGCCCGCCACCGTACCCCGCCGACGTCGACGCCACCGTACTCCGCCGCATCCGGCTGCAAGCCCACCGCGCGCAGCTCGAAGCCGCGCCGAGTCCGGAACAGGTACCAGCTCACCGCACCCGCAGTCGCCAGCGCGACGAGCAGCGTCAGGTTCGCCGCCGATCCGTGGAAGACGGGCATGATGTCGGCAAGCCGCGTCACTCCCCCCGAGTGGATCTCCGGAGTGTGCAGCGACTCCGGCACATGGATCTTCGCCGAAACGATCCATGCGAGCAGCGCGAGAACGACGAAGTTGAGCATGATCGTCGTGATCACTTCGTGCGCGCCGAACCGCGCTCGCAGGTAGCCCGGCACCGCGCCGACCACTCCCCCGCCGGCCGCCGCCCCGATCGTGCACAACAGCGCCGCAAAAATCGCCGGTGTCGCCGCTGGCATCGCCAGGCCGATCATCGCGGCGACGAATCCGCCCGCTGCCAGCTGACCTTCGCCGCCAATGTTGAACAGGCCAGCCCGGATGCCTAACGCGACGGCGAGGCCGGTAAACGTCAGTGTCGTCGCCTTGTAGAGCACCTGCCCGATCCCGTACGCGTTGCCCCACGTGCCATCGAGCAGCAGGCGATAGACCGCCGCCGGCGACTGCCCGAACGTCAGGATGAGGACATCGCCGACGACGATCGCGACCAATAGCGCGACCACAGGCGGCAGCAATGCCTCCATGAGCGCCGCCTCGCGAGCGTTGACCTCCCGCGGTGCGCTCGGTGGCGCGGCCTGGACGACGTCGGTTACGGGAGTCGTCATGCGACCCGCGCCGGCGCGCCGGTGGCACCGGTCATGTACCTGCCTAACGTTTCGACGTTGGCCTCGCGGCGCGGTAATACGACGACGATCTTCCCACCGTACATCACCGCGATCCGGTCCGACAACGCCAGCACCTCGGCGAGATCAGCCGAGACGAGCAACACCGCCTTGCCCTCGTCCCGCGCGCGACGCAGCCGGTCGTGAATGAACTCGATCGCACCGACATCGACACCGCGCGTCGGCTGCGCGGCCAGCAGCACGCTGAAGTTGCGACCACCGCCCATCTCCCGCGCGATCACGACCTTCTGCTGGTTACCGCCGGAGAGTGCACGCGCTGGAAGCAATGGATTCGCCGGCCGGATATCGAACTCGGCGATCCGCTGCCTCGCGTGTTCGACGATCCGCGCCGCCTCGAGCGTTGCGCCACGCGTGAAGTGATGCTGCTGACCGAGGATCAGGTTGTCCGCGACGCTGTAGTCGAGCACCAGCCCGCGGCGATGCCGATCCTCGGGCACATGCGACAACCCTGCGTCGCCGCGCTCACGCACCGTCAGGCGCGCCGCATCGTGGCCAGCGATGCGGATTTCCCCACCGCTCAGCATCGCCAGGCCGGCGATCACTTCGACCAGCTCTGTCTGCCCATTGCCCTCGACGCCGGCGATACCGACGATCTCTCCCGGCGCGACGCTGAGCGAGACGTCGTCGACGACGCGCGCGCGCCGCGGTGAGTCGACGCGCACATTGCGCAGCTCGAGCAGTGGTGCGCGATCCGGCAACGACCGCGCACGGTCGCTGCGTTCGACGTCGAGCGCCAGCGCGACGTCGCGACCGACCATCGCCCGGGCGATCTCGCGCGGCGTGGTCGAGCGTGTCTCGAGCCGCGCGACAGTCTCGCCGCCGCGCATCACCGTGATCGCGTCGGAGATATCCATCACTTCATCGAGCTTGTGAGTGATCAGGACGATCGTTCCCCCATCAGCGCGCAGCGTGCGCAGCACCTCCCAGAGCTGGCGCACCTCGGGCGGCGACAGCACCGCAGTCGGCTCATCGAGAATCAGGATCTTCGCACCACGATACAGTGCCTTCAGGATCTCGACCCGCTGCGCCTCGCCCACCGAGAGATCGGCAACTTTCGCCGACGGCGACACCACCAGCCCGCTCCGTGCCGAGAGATCGGCGACTGATTTCTCCGCGCCGCGCCGATCCACCTGCAACCCCCGCTTTGGTTCGCGGCCGAGCACCACGTTCTCGGCGACGGTCAGCGGCGGGATGAGCATGAAATGCTGGTGCACCATCCCGACCCCCGCGTCGATCGCGGCGGCGGTGTTCCATCCGGTCACGTCGTGCAGCCGCCCGTCGCCGCTGGCGACTTCGACGGTCCCCGCATCCGGTGCGTACATCCCGCTGAGAATGCGCATCAGCGTCGACTTGCCGGCGCCGTTCTCCCCGACGAGCGCGTGGATCTCGCCGCGCGTCACCTCGAGCGCCGCCCCGCGGTTGGCGACGGTCTCACCGAAGGTCTTGACGATCCCCTGCAGGCGGATCGCGACCGAGCCGGCGGCAGCGTTAGGCGGTGGCGGCGCGTTCATCGCGTGGCCGGCACGGTGATCTTCCCGGCGATGATCTGTTCGCGCAACGACTCGATTCGCGCCCGCACCGAATCGGGGATCAGCTTCCGGTTGTTGTCGTCGTACACGTAGCCGACGCCCTGCTCGGCGAGACCGAACTGATAGACACCGCCGGTGAACACGTTGTTCTTTACGCGCTTGATCGCGTCGTAAACCGATGCGTCCACCCCCTTCACCATCGATGTCAGGATCGAGCCCGGCGCCTCCGCGGACTGATCGGCATCGACGCCGATGGCCAGCTTGCCGGTTTGCCGCGCCGCTTCGAACACGCCGAGACCGGTGGAGCCTGATGCGTGGAAGATCACGTTCACGCCGCTCTGGTATTGCGCGAGCGCGAGCTCCTTGCCGCGTCCCGGATTGCGAAAGGCTTCCGGCGTGACACCCGCGTACTGCGCGACGACGGTGCAATCGGCGCAGACCTGCTTCACTCCGGCGCGGTAGCCCGCCTCGAACTTGTGGATGAGCGGGATATCCATTCCGCCGACGAAGCCGACGCGCTTCGACCCACCGACCAGTGCGGCGAGTGCGCCGACGAGGAAGGAAGCCTGCTCCTCGCGGAACTTGAGCGCCGCGAGATTCGGCGGCGGCGGAATCACGGCACCCGTCGCGTCGCTCGCCAGCGCGTAGTCGACGCCGGCGAAATGCACGTTCGGGTATTCCTTCGCGAGCGCGGTGAGGTCGTCGGTGAAGATGAACCCGACGCCGATGACGAGGTCCATCCCCTCGGCGGCGAGCAGCCGGAGCCCGGCTTCACGATCGGAGCCTTCTCCGGGTTCGATGAAGCGCACACGGGCACCAAGCTCCTTCTCGGCGCGTTCACCGCCGATGAATGCGCCGTCGTTGAACGACTTGTCACCGCGGCCGCCGACATCGAACACGATTCCGATGTCGAGTCCTTCGCTCGTTGGAGGCGTGGCGGCGCCGCTCGGATGGACGGCGAGCATCGCGACGTGGGCGAGCAGCAGCGCGCCAGCAAGAATGAGCGGTTTTCGCACCGCAGAAAGCTCGCAGCGGTGTTAGTGCCCGGCAAGGCGCGCCGTGTCGGGATTCCTTCCACTTTCGCGCCCCGCGACATCGGCGTTGATTTGGGTCAAATGCCCGAACGGATCAGAACCAGATTCCTCGTCGTCGGCAGCGGTGTCGCCGGCCTCCACACCGCGTGGCGAGCGTCCGAGCATTCCGATGTCCTCGTGACGACGAAGCTCTCGCTGTTCGACAGCGCGACTGCCTATGCGCAGGGCGGCATCGCCGCCGCGCTCGGCGCCGGTGATTCGCCCGAGCTGCACCGGCGCGATACGCTCGCCGCCGGCGCGGCACTCGCCGATTCCGCCGCGGTCACCGTGCTCGTCACGGAAGGTCCGGCTCGCGTCCGCGAACTGCACACCGCCGGCGCCGACTTCGACCTCGCGCCCGGAGGCGACTTCAAGCTCGGTCGTGAAGCGGCACACTCGACCAACCGCATCGTCCACGCGCATGGCGACCAGACGGGCGCCGAAGTCGCGCGCACGCTGATCGCCAAGGTGCAGGAGAGCGAACGCGTGCGCGTGCTCGAGCGCACGCGCGTGCTCGACCTGATCATCGTCGACGGGCGCTGCGTCGGTGCACGAGCGAGTGTCGCCGGCCGCGCCACCGAGATCATCGCCGACGCGACCGTCCTCGCGACCGGTGGCTGCGGCCAGCTCTACCTGCATACGACCAACCCGGTCGTTGCAACCGGTGACGGCTTCGCGATCGCGCATCGCGCCGATGCGACGCTCACCGACATGGAATTCGTCCAGTTCCATCCGACGGCGCTCGACACTCCGGAAAATCCGCTCGCCCTGATTTCCGAAGCGGTGCGCGGCGAGGGAGCGGTGCTCGTCAACGAAGCGGGCGAACGCTTCATGGTGAAGAAGCACAAGCT
Organism: Gemmatimonadaceae bacterium; assembly: GCA_046593895.1. GTDB lineage: Bacteria > Gemmatimonadota > Gemmatimonadetes > Gemmatimonadales > Gemmatimonadaceae > JABFXC01. Next base: position 14,812 of record JBKJQR010000247.1, read on the forward strand.
CGCCGAGCTCGCGCCGCGCGACGTTGTCGCGCGCGCCATCTTCGCGCAGAAAAAGGGTGGGAAGAAGGTCTACCTCGACGCGCGGAAGATCGGGCGTGGTTTTGCCAAACGCTTTCCTGGCATCCTCGCGCTCTGTGCCGCGCGCGGCATTGACCCGCGCAAGGATCTCATCCCCGTGACGCCGGCCGCGCATTACATGATGGGGGGTATCGTCACCGACCTCGCCGGCCGCTCGAACGTGCCGCGCCTCTACGCCTGCGGTGAGGTTGCGCGGACGGGGGTCCACGGTGCGAACCGGCTCGCGTCCAACTCGTTGCTCGAGGGGCTCGTCTTCGCCGAACGCGTCGCGCGCGACATGCAGGACACCCCGCCGCTCCCGAGCGAGCCGCCGCGCGGCGACTGGCGTGTCCCTGTGCTCAGCGATCGCGGCGCCGCGCAGGTAGCGGCCGGCCAGATTCGGACGCTGATGTGGGACCACGCCGGCATCTCGCGCACGGCGAGCGGCCTCCGCAAGTGCATCGTCCGGCTCGACGAGATCGAGGACCGGCTGCCGGAAGGTGCGACCGAGGAACGGAACATGGTGCAGACGTCGCGACTGATCGCCGAGGGTGCACTGCTGCGCAAGGAATCGCGCGGCGGCCATTTCCGGAGCGACTTTCCCCGCGCGCGCAGCGCCTGGCGCGGCAAGCACATCGAATGGTGAGCGCCGATGCGTGCCGTGAGGCCTAACGTCATGGCGCGGTGGCGAGCCACGGTGCTTGCTGTCGCCGCGGGAACGTTCGCGGTCGCCTGCTCGGCTGGCGGGAGCCGCGCGGACGCGCCGCCAACCAGCAAGGCGGCTGCGCCTGCCGACGTACCGGCGGCAATGCCAGCCGCACCGCCCGCGCCCTACGTGACCGTGATTCCTCCGTGGCCCGCTGATACCAACATGACGTCCACCGATCGCGACGGCGCCTTGCCGGCGCGGCTGCGTGCAGTCGTCCGCGGCTGCGGCTCGGTTGTTCCCATCGTGGCGGCGGATTCAGTCGGTCCGTTCTACCCCGGACAACCGCTGGCCAACCTCTTCGGGGCCTGCACAGCGCTGCTGCAACTCTGGCACTGGGAAGATGGCAAGTATCTGCCCGCGGTCGCGGTGAAGGTGGACGGCGCCCTGCTCCTCATCGACGCGAGCGGAGTCATCCCGGACGCGGTCGTCACGCGCATCACTGCGCTCGATGGGGCCCGCACCGCCGAGGGAATCGGGCATGGGTCGCTACTCGCCGACGCCCAACGTTCCTACGGCGTGCCGACCTGGCGTCGCGACCAGTGCGCCGTCGACGTCGTATTCGCGTCGCGACCCGGACTCCTCTTCCATCTTTCGATCGCCGGCGGCGGGCCTGCTGCCTATACGTGCGACGACATCCGCCGCTTCGCCACCGGCGTCGATTTCAGGCGCTTCCCCGCGGGTTCGACTATCGCCTGGGTCGCCGCCGAGCTCACCTCGAACTGACCCCCGCCTGCACGACGGGCCACGCAACCATCGCGTGGCCCGTCGCCGTTCACTCCGCCGTTAGGCGGAATATCCGCCGGTCAGAACAGGTAGCGCAACCCCGCCTGGACCTGCCGCGGGTCACCGAATCCGCTGCGGATCGTGCCGTCGAAGTTGAACAGCGGCGACACCGCCGACGGATCCCGGAAGTTGTCGCGGTTCAGCACGTTGAAGATCTCGATGATTGCCTCGAGGCGGCCACGCTCGCTTACCTGGAAGGGTCGCGAGATCCGCAGGTCCCACGAAACGAACGCGTTGTCACGCCGGATCGTGTTGCGCTTGAGGATCGATCCGTTCGCGCAGATGCGATCGCTCGCCGACGTGGCGCGCTCGCCGGTGCCCTCGTTGCTCGCACCGCACTTCTCCGATGTCGGCTGTGCCGAGTATGCGCTGACCCGGTTGTTGAGAAAGAACTGGCCGGGAAGTTTCGCCAGCAGCCAACCGTTGAAGCGGTGCCGCTGGTCGCGGTCGCTCCAGTTGTACTCGCGATCCAGGCGGTCCGGCGATACGTAGCGAAAGGAAAATGGATCGCGCTCGTTGTCGTCGTCCCCCTTGTCGTAGGAGAGGGTGTAGTTCGCCTGGAACTGCAGCGGGCTGGTGACCAGCATTCGCTTCACGCCTAACGTTACTCCCGCATAGCGCGACCTGGCGCTCGACTCGACGACCGTCAGCGTGCCGACGCCATTCCCACCGGCCAGCGCGTCGCTGAACGGACTCCCGAACACCGCATCGTTGCGGTTGACGAACCTCGTCAGGTAGTCGGTTGACGCGTACGTCGCGCTCAACTCGGCGACGAGCCCCGGCAACGCGTCGGCGTTCAGCGCATGCTCGATACCGACCGTCGAGCTCCACGTCCGCGGATTGCGGAAGTTCTTGTCGAAGACGAAGACGTCAGGCCGGAAAGGAGCACCCGCTGGTGCGGGCAGCAATTGCCCATACGCCGGCACCGGGCCGAGGATCCCGGTCAGTGCGCTGTTGCGGAAGATGGTCTGCCCGATTGAGCCATTGGTGCTGCGCGCGCTCGCCAGGTTTAGCCCCGGGATTCGCGCATAGTAAAGCCCCGAGCTCGCCCGCATGACGGTGAGCCCGTTGCCCGACACGTCCCAGGCGATGCCTAACCGTGGCTGGAACATCTTCTTGTCGGAGGGGATCGTCCCGTCCGACGGGAACGCGAACGATCCCTGCGAGTTCGTGATCGTCCGCCCGATGAGGTCCTTGAAGAACACCTGGCTCGGCGGGGTGATCGGATCGGGCTCGATCTGCGCCTCCCAGCGCAGCCCGTAGTCGACCGTCAGGTTTGCGCTCGCCTTCCAGCTGTCCTGGATGAAGAGCGCGAGATCCTTCTGGTCGATGGTCTGCGTGCCCGCGTCCTCGACCGACCGCCCGCCGACGCCGGCCTGCTGGAGATAGAGCAGTACGGGGCCCGTGATACTCGTCCCCGCGGGGCAGGCGCCGGTGGTGCTACTCGCGCCGTTCGAGCACTCGACATAGTTGCTCCCGAACTGCCGGAACCGCTCGAAGCCACGCACGGAACTGAAGATGTAGCGCCCATTCGCGAAGCCGACAAACGTCTGCTTCGTCTGCGTCTTGTTCACCTCGCCGCCCAGCTTGAAGAGGTGATTGCCCTGCACGAATGACACGTTGTCCAGCACCTGAACGCGCGTGTCGTGGTCCTTGACCGGAATGAAGAAGGGCATCCCGAAGCGGAAGCCGAATCCGAAATCCATTCCGGTGTCGGGAAACGGCCGGCCCGTGGCCGGGTTGATCGGTCCGGAATACGGACGCGGACGATCCTCGCGGGCAAACTGGAAGCGCAGCTCGTTCGACAGGACCGACGACAGCTGCGACGACAGGCTGCCGTTCACCGCATTCGAGTAGTCCTTCTCGAGTGCGTTCGCGCTCCG